>MVZQ01000001.1 GCA_002068435.1 Euryarchaeota archaeon ADurb.BinA087
GCTTGCCTCAAAGAGGAGGTCATCGAGCTCTTCTGAGGTGAAGAACCCGCACATGGCGCCGTAAAAGAAGGTGGCGCCGGACTTGGTCACTTTCTTCTTGAACGAGTTCCGGGCCTGGTTGACTGCCTGGGGTGAGTAGGTCTCCTGCATGAACGGGACGAGTTCCGGCAGGTGCAGTCCGATAAAGGTCATCTCTGCCCCGTTCCGTGTGCGGAAATCGGTGCAGAGGCGGGCGATCGCCCACTCGCGGGCAGTGATGTAGGTCCGCTTCCGCAGGAACTGGTTGACTTTCCGGTAGGTGGCGCCATCCACCTTCCTGAATTTCCTGTACTTGTTGACATCGTCCTGACCGAACTGCTGCACCATCTGATCAGTACGTTAGGTGCACAGGATTTATTATAGGATGCGGGATTGGCGTGCTCAGGCACCCCTTTAGGATATAGCATCATGCGGTTTATTCTGTGGAACGCGCAATCAGTCATCAGCACAAATCAAAGAAAAATTCTGCAGTATTTTCGAAAAATGAGATTGTTTTGGATTTTTTTTGGAAGAGCAGGGTGCTATTAAAAAATTACATGATCCCTTCAAGGGACACATGCATACGAGATGAAAATGCCGGAGGCATTTTCATATAAAAAAATGTATCCGGCTAGGATGCCTTGGTTTAAGCATGGGGCCATTGGTCTTCTCTTTCAGTCATTTGTTGATGGAATTCTCGAATCCGGCTCGGGCTGGAGTATTATGCTCTTCATTTCGCTGAAGAGACACTCGGGGATGGTGAGCATGCATTGCAAGGGGGTTTGTATCATGATCGCTTGCCGTATATCTCAATGGTATCCATGCTGACGGGGATTTATTTCCCATTCGATTCCTCGAACCTGTCTCATCACATACCGGGGAGGGAGGATTGTCCGGATTCATTTTGAACGGGATTCCGGGAGACTGATAGTGACTTTTTTCCGACAGCAGCGTTCATAGGATTCTCCCGTGACGACTGGTTATCATAATTCCCTCACCAGGCTTATCCATTCTCTCCTCCTGCCGGCTCTTTTATGGAAGGTTCGAGATCCAATCAGACGCTGGCAGCATGATTTCCTGCCCTCCTTTTCCCTTCATCAATCATGGCAGAGTGCTGCCACGTTCGGGGTATAATACAATTTCCACCATGGATCTTACCCTCACATTATGTCTGCAAATGTGAGGCATCCGAATTCTAAAATTTCTTAAAAAATGAACTACTAGTGGCACATATCAAAGACAGAATCCTGTGCCTGATACCGCCCTATCGCATCTTGGAAGAGGTCACAGCGGCGGGGGTAAGCCACAAGCGCAAGTCCCGGGAGCGTCATAAGAGAAGCAAATATTCAAGACACGCCGAAGAGGGAATCCTGTGCCTGTTATCCTCCTGTCCGCTCCTGGGGAGGCCACAGCGGCGGGGGTAAGCCACAAGCGCAAGTCCCAAGAGCATCATGAAGGAAGAATATTCACCACATGCAAAAGACGGAATCTTATGCCTGACACCGTTGCATCGTGGGGGACGCTACCATTACGGGGTAAGCCGAAGGCGCAACTCCCGGGAGCGTCGTGAGAGACAGGCCAGGACCTTTTTGGCTCCGTGAAACCACGGTGGGTGCCATGATACCTCCATGGATAGGAGCACTCGCGTTTGATGAACGGAAAGTGGATGTATATCATTAGCCTTCATTGAGAAATACTGGAAGCGAAAATGGATGAGCATTCATTCATCCCCTCTGTTGGGACATTCTCCAGACTGAGAGATGTCTGATTTTTATTCATTTTTTCACCCTCTCAAAACAGGCCTTCTTTTCAATTTTTACCTCCCACCTATAAGGAGGCATTCAGATCTGCCAACAGAACGAATCTATGGGGCTTTCCTGAATTTTCCGACGGCAGGGATCAGGCCTGGATCCCCAGATACAGCGCGTGGCATCATACCTGGTCTGACAAGGGTATCTTTCCCTGTTTTCAACCAATGGGATGGGATTCATGAACTTTTTTATGGGATGATCTCCCTCCTTTCTTGAGTAAAATGAGCCTTGCACCAGGTGCCAGGGATGGGTACACTGAATTCTTCCCTGTTTTCCCGGAATCGGGGAATCATTGCGGCAAATGTGTATTCTGCGCAAAACTTTAATTATCAGTCTTTATAAAGAATAGAGCATGGATGGGGGTTATTTTTCGGAATGGCTGGTGAGTTACCGTCACTACCTCCGGATGCGCAATTATTCCCCCCGGACCATCCAGAGCTACGAGCAGGTGGTCCGCCATTTTGCCTACTATGTCTGGCTGCGGAGGAACAATCCCGAGAAGATCGAGCTCTTCTGGGAGGACTTCTCCAATGCCCGGCTGGACACGACCGTTGACGTGAAGCCGGTTCTAATCACGGACTATTTCACGTTCATCAATACCCAGAAGCCCTACAAGGCGAAGACGACCCACCGGATCATCTCGACTTTGAGCTCGTTCTACCGGTTCCTCTATTCACAGGGGGTGATCACGGCCAACCCGATGGTCGCGATCGAGCGGCCGAAGATCAAGGACCAGGAGCTCCGGTACCTGAAGCACAGCCAGGTGCTCCGGCTGATCGCCTCCATCGAGGATGACCGGGACCGGCTGATCGTCCGGACTATCTACGCCACCGGGGTCCGGGTCTCGGAGCTCTGCGGAATCAACATCGAGGATATCGATTTCGAGGACGAGATGATCAAGGTCCGGGGGAAGGGAGGCAAGATCCGGATCGTCTTCGTTGACCACGAGACCCTCGAGGAGATCTCCCGGTTCATCGGCAACCGGATCGAGGGGCCGCTCTTCCTGGGGCAGATGGGGCACCATATCTCTCCCCGGTCGGTCCAGCACATCTTCAGGAAGTATGCCCCGCAGGGGATCACCCCCCACAAGATCCGGCACAGCTACGCAAGCGAGCTCTACCGCCGGTCAAAGAACCTCCGGGTGGTCCAGGAGAACCTCGGGCACACCTCGATCAAGACCACCGAGATCTACCTCCACACCGACCTTGATGAGCGGAGGAAGGTTTACCAGGAGTTCTTCCCGCTCGCCGAGCAGCCTGCTCCTGCCCCGAAACCGGTCAAAAAAGAGGAGAAGCCGGGAGCGGAGTCTCAGTAGGAGGTGAATCCGGGGAGAAGCAGGGCGGGGAGGATCACTGGAGCATGCTCCGCTATAGAATGCTGAGGATGCCCGGAATGCCCCTCCCTGAGAGGTACCTAAGCGGGGTACCGGTCTCTCCTCTCTGGAACAGAAAGGATCAGGAACAGGATTTTATTGAGACCGAACCTGCTCAGGTCTTTGGAAACAGATCTCTTCATATTCTGCACGAAATTGAAAAATGTTTTCACATATCGCTCGCTTCCTTTCTCTCTCCCGTCGGGCTCTTCTGACAAATAAACCGCATAATGCTATACACAAAGATGAATCTTTTTTTCCTCAGTGCAGCATTTTGCATATTCCGATCGCGTTCCTATGCGTTCGTATCCACTCACTCAAATATCCAGGACTGAATGGAACGGTCCCGATCTAAAACCTCATTATCATCGTTATTTTCAGAAAATAGTTTCAAATAATCCTTTGAATCCGATGGCTATCACCGGCTCTCCTGAATAATAACCCGGGATTGCAGCCATCTGTATTGCCTCATCGCGGTAGTATGGGGGAGGACGAAGTGGGGGTATCTGCTTACCAATTCAGTCACGCCATCCGCCGCCGGGGCGTCCTTTGGGGGCGGCGGCGTGCATCGCATGCGGGGGGTGGTAACGGACAGCTCCCACAACAGGTAACCAGCCCCCACTTACCTGGAATCTGGGGGTATCCTCCCTACCAGAACGATGATCCCCTGAACGGGAGAGAATTTTTTTATCCATGGATGGAAATCTCATGGATCATGCAGAAACACCGGACGTTCCTCCTTCTCATCTGCCTTGTCGCAGCAGGTATCCTTCTTTCTGGATGCACTTCTCAAGATTCCATCCCATCCACTTCCGTGCCGACACCAGAAGCGACCCAATCCTTCACCACCCCAACACAACCCTCCAGCGTACCCACCCCGGATTTTGTTGTGGTTAAAAAACAGGAGACGGTCCCCACTATCGCGACCTCCAAGCTGGTCCTCGGCTTGTATAGCATCTCGGGATGGAACTCCAGCAGTCCTCTCCTGCAACCTGGTGCCGGCAATGAGTACGTGGTGGTGGACTTCTCGCTCAAGAATGTCGGGGCTCTAGAAGGGTATGCCTATCGGCCGGAGGCTGTCAAGCTGATGGATTCCTCTGGCCAACAGTATACCTATCATGATGCATCCTACAGTCTCGTGAATGCGTTCCGGGAGAGCACCATCCCGATTAACGAGACACGCCGGGGGAGACTGGTGTTCGAAGTACCCATTTCCCCTGAGGGGACACAGTATAGTCTGATGATTGGGTAAAGATCCAGGGACTCTCCCTCCCGTTTGTTCGAGAAGCTTCCATGGCATGTTCCCCCTGCATGAGCGTGTCCTCAGGGGAAATCCTGGACTTTTTTTGGCATCCCCGCTGTTTTAGTGGGCAAATTGAATGGATATCAGCAGAGAATGGATCAATGAACCGCCACCCGGGCGCTCTTCGGAAGCGGCTGCATGCATCGCATGAGGGGGATCAAGGGCGGACCCCCATCTCCATACACTATATCCGGCCAATTAAAAGTGGCTCCCCTGGTCATTTCTTATTCCCCTCCCTGTTGATCCAACCGCAAATCATTATGGGATCCCACACCGTTTCTCTCACCATTGAGGAGAATCCATGGAGCAGGTGATCAACGGCCTGAAGTACAATACCGCAACGGCAACCCTCGTAGCCTCATCGAAGGAGGGGGCAAAACACCTGTACCGGACCCGGAATGGCCGGTTCTTCCTCCATTATGCACATCCCGGCCAGAGCTCGGTAGCTCCCTATCTTGCTGCAATCCCGCTCTCCCGGGCAAAGAAGGAATACGGGGCGATGCCGCGGCAGTTCGTCCCCTGGGAGAAGGCATTCGGGAAGAGGTCAGGGAAGCGTAAACTGGCTGCACCGGTGCAATTCCCCGGAAAAAAGAGATCGGTTTATTTGGGGGTATCGCTGGCGAGCTGCTGTCCCTGGCCTGCCATCCAGGCATCCTCGTTGGGATAATTATTCCGGATGTCTGCGGGATTCATCGTTGCTATCACGATGGATGATCCCTCTTCCAGGTAGACCTGGGGGGTCCATTCTTCAACCGGGAACTCCCGCCAGCCCCATGATCCGTCATCATTCCGGTAGATGAGGTCCACCTTGTATTCCTTCGTTGCCGGGTTCGCATCGATGACGATCCACCCTTCGGTATCGGTGGTGGCATCACCGATGATATCCCCTTTCTTGAAATTCAGGGGGGTGCTCAGAGGGGGCACTTCGGGGCTGGCATCAGGGAACACGGGAGAAGTGTCATGAGGAGCGGCTGAGGAAGGAGTAAGAGAGGATCCTGAAGAGGAATCGGGAGGAGATCCCGGGGAAGTACCAGGGGAGGATCCTGAAGAAGAGGATGTCGGAGCTATCGACTGTTCCGATGAGCCCAGGTCCTGAGTGGTTGTCGTGCAGCCCGCGATGCACAATCCCACGATCAGGATGAGGGTTGCGGGGGCGATGAATGGCTTCATGATGTAATCATCATTTTCAGGGAAGGAAATAGTTGTTGCCACTGGGTTTTTGCGGACTGGCCAATTTTTTTTCGGAGAAATCGGTTCGTCCCCCATCAACCAGAATCCTGTTATAATCAGTCCGTATGAACCGATAGGCACGGGTTGCGAAGAAAAGAAGTGAGGGGACTATCAACCAATCCGGAATGTAACGGGTTTTACCGCACTCTGGCCATCCGGGTTTACAATCGCGATATCCCAGTATCCTCTGCCTGCATCGGAAGGGATAGCAATAGTACAGGTCATCGTACTCCCCCCCGTCTGCACCACTTCATTGGTGCAGGCGATGATTGATCCTGACTTCCGGAGTTCCGCGGAAGCGCCGGCCACGAAATTCGTACCGGTGATGGTATATGATTTTGTCGATCCCCGTTTTCCGGAACTGGGGCTTATTTTGGTTATTGCCGGCGCAGGGATGGTAGCGATGGTCAGCACTGCCGAACCTGATGTCCCAGTATTCGAATCAGACACCGTGATCAGGACGGTTCCTGGATCACGAACGGAATCGGACAGGATATGGGTGGAGATCTGAGTTGTATCAACGAAGACTGTGGGGTTCACACATTCAGCCCCGTTCCACAGGATACTGCTTGAGGGAGTAAAGTCCGTACCGGTTACCACGAGATCGAATTCCCCAGCCCCCGCTGGAACGGTCGATGGTGAGATTGCAGTCAATACAGGTGGATTTGGTGCAGTGATCTCGAAACAATCCGTCAATGTTGCACTGGTTGCATCGGGATTGATCACCTTCAGATCATACCGGCCGGCAGATTTGCCCGTAAGGTCGAAATGAGCGGTCAGTTCGGTCGGAGATGCACAGAGCACTTCAGCAGCGGGGATCTCTTCAGGTCCGGCAAGTCTCACTTCAGCTGATGATGCGAATCCTGTCCCTGAGATCATGAGGCTGACTGGGGTATTGATATTGGCTGATCCAGGGGTAATTTCATTCAGGGTAAGTGGATCCTCCCCTGAAATGAGAAGAGCCTGGTATGCATTGATCCTTCCACCCGTTCCGATTTTCCCGTTCAATGATGTTTTTTCATCAACGCTGGCCATGATTGTCGATTTCGCTTCGCTGCAGGTTATTCCCGGATGGTAGGCATACAGGAGGCCGGCAAGGCCGGCAACGTGCGGGGTTGCCATGGAAGTACCTGAGAGGGTCCCATAACTGCCATTTGGAAGGGTGCTGTAGATTAATTCTCCAGGTGCTGCAATATCCACAGAATTTGTGCCATAGTTTGAGAATGATGCAAGGGTATCGGTCTTGGTAGAAGCAGCAACCGATAAAACCTGGGGAAAGGCATAAGAGGCCGGATAGAACGGAGTGGTATCGATATTCTTCGCATCGTTTCCTGCTGCACAGACAACGAGTCCATGTGAGCTGTTAATCGCATTTGCGAGCGTGATGCTGTAATTTGCTCCACCCCAGGAATTGCTCATCACCGATGCTCCCATCTTATTTGCATAGAGGATCGCCTTCCCCGCATCCGAAGCATAACCACTCCCTGCGTAGTTCATGAATTTGAGAGGCATGATCTTTACCTGCCACATCACTCCAGTGATCCCCTTTCCGTTGTTTCCTATCGCTCCAATTGTTCCTGCGCAGTGTGTCCCATGTCCGTTATCGTCAAAAGGATTGTTGTCGTTAAAGTAGAAGTCCCAGCCATGGATATCATCGATATATCCGTTATGGTCGTCATCAATACCATTCCCGGCTATTTCACCAGGATTGGTCCATATGTTTCCGGCGAGGTCGGGATGATTGTAATCCACCCCGGTATCGATCACGGCAATGATGACCCCTTCCGAGCCGGTACAAAGATCCCAGGCCTCGGGTGCATCGACATCGGCATCCGGGGTTCCCCCTGTCTGTCCGGTGTTATGTAATCCCCAGAGTTTTGAAAAAGAGGTCTCACCAGGGATTAGCGCATTGGTCACAACATAATTCGGTTCGGCATAAACAACATCGGGCTCCTGTTGATATTTCTCTTTTACCTCTTTTGGGTCATCACTGTTTGAGAGCTTCAGGAGGTAGGTATTGGGCAACCCCAGTTCTGAATAATCGAAGGTTATCTTATGGTTCTTTTTTGTTTCCTTGCCGTAGAACTTCTCTACTTTTCTTGCGATCTTTTCATCGGTCATCGGCCCTGAGAACTGGATCAGGATCTCCTCTGGTGCATATACCTGAGAGATCGATGGTTCAGTCTGTTTCTCCATTTCTTTTGCTGTGTCAGCAGTTACTGCAACAAAAAGGATGCCAAGTAGGAAGACGAGAACTACCAGTCGAAATTTCATAGAGATGCCACCTTACCTTCAGTTTACCCATCACTGTGAGCAAACAGAGTGCAGACCAGTATCGGTCCGATTTCTATACATTTATTCGTCTGACGAAGGTTCAGTATCTCGATGAATACTGCTCAAATTTTCAAAAAAGACCAAAATTTAAGGATATTGATCCAATCGGGGAGCAAGTATTCAGTCAAGGAAAAGTGGCAGTCATGGTTTTATTAGTGATCTTGGCATAGACACATATCATTCCCTTCCTTTTCAAATAAATCCCTGCCAGAACTCGTTCATGCATCAAAACCATTATGGCATAAACAAATGAGAGTGAGTCTCATGAAACGTCTCACCTCTCTCTTCATTGTATCAATTGTCCTCTCATTCATCTTCGTTGCCGGCTGTGCTCAATCATCTTACAGGGATAGTGAATTCATTAACGCTATCATCGAGGGAAATACCAATATCAATGAAATATTTGGTAATATAAGGGAACATCCGGATAATTATTCGGAAATGAAAATCGATGGTCAGAATCTTTTCAATGAATCACGAATCCAATATGATCGAGTGCAGAATATTACGCCAATCTCTCCTGATCTTGAACTAGCGAAGCAGTATTATCTCAATGCCATGTGGGAGTATGAACAAGGCGGGCGTTCACTGGTTGAGGGGGTTGAATCATACAATACTACTGGTAATTATACACTCACTACAGTCCTTTTCGAAAATGCATCTCGTAGTATGGCAAAAGGAGCACAGTATATTGGTGATACTGGTAATGTATTGCCGAAACGGTTCAAATCAAGTGCACAAAACGTGACAGCGATGAAATTCCCTGTTTCCCAGCAATCTCTGAAAGTATCAGACAATGCGAGTTCTCCGCTTTCCGATTACGAATTTATTATCTTTGAATCGCCAGTGCAGAATGTATCATGAAGGGCATAAGGAATACCTTCAATCGTGTGACGTTGCATGGAGCAGTGCCTTTTTTATAGAGCTGGTCAGTGAGAATTTGTTTATTATTATGCTCCCATCTCGCTGGCTCGTTCTCCCAAATTTTTTTAAATTATTTATCTGATCTTGCTGCAATTACAGTGAAGACGAACTCTCTCTTTTGACGCGGTATGAGATATAATGTTTCAGACGAGAGTATTCTGTGGACCAGTATCCGAATCAAAACATTTTTCGTGAGTTGGCGAACTGCTTGGCATATATTTATTAGGGTATAAGCAGAGCGCATACTATTCATCGGGGGGTGAAGGTTAATCGTTCAGATTAATTTTCGTCCTGATTTCCTGGTGGTGTGTGCTGAAAATCACGTGAATTTCCGAGGTATGGTAGAGCATGTCGTGTCGCAAGCTGACTCTTATTGGACTCTTGGTAGTTCTGTGTATTGTTGGTATCGCTTTTGCTGAAGATATCAATGATATCCCTGGCGCATCAACCAATGCGCCAGAAGTTGTATTGATTTCTGGAGAAAACGGAAACAGTCCCGTGGAAGTAATTCCAGGAGACGGAGGGCCGGAAGGTGCTGGACCCCCCGATTCATTGGAACAACCTGTTGTTCTAATAGGTGGATCGGGTAGTAACCCTGAAGTGAAAGATGCCCCTGTTTTATCGGAAGCGGCCCCCCCCGAAGAGGAAGTGGCGGTCCTTGTGAAATTCAAGGGATCGGCCGGTAAGGCAGACATTGATAAGGCTATCAATGAATGCGGTGGCAAGAAAGACCGGGAGATCCAGAAGATTGGCGTCCATGTTCTCAAGGTTCCGGCAAGTAAAGCAGCGTCGGTCGTTGAAAAGTACAAGGCCCAGGGGAATGTCGAGTACGCTTCCCTCCCGGTAAAATTCAAGGCCGCTGCAACTCCTGACGATACATATTATAGTGATCAATGGGCACTTCCTGCAATTGACTGGGATGTGGTATTCGGTAACATTCCAATATCAGGTTCAGCGACCATTGCGGTCTTGGATACTGGCGTTGATGCCACTCATCCGGACCTGGATGGAAGGATTGATGCAACCTATGCAAAAAGTTACACCGGGAGCAGTGCCACAACAGATCCCAATGGGCACGGGACTGCTCTTGCCGGCATAGCTGCTGCTGAAGTCAATAATAATGAAGGTATAGCCGGCGTTGCCTATGGTTCCAATATCACGATTATGCCTGTCCAGGTGCTGGGATCCGATGGAACCGGGTCTGATGCGGATATTGTAGAAGGAGTGATATGGGCTGCTGATCATGGTGCCGATGTCATTTTAATGGGCTTCAGCAGTCCGGATTATTCTCCTACCCTCGCCAGCGCTGTCTCCTATGCCTGGAGCAAAGGGGTGGTCCTTATCGCTGCAACTGGTAACGAAGGTTCCGCTGCATCTACCTACCCGGCAGGAATGACCTATGTTCTCGGTGTAGCTTCGACTGATGTGTATGATACTCTTGCAGCAGATAGCAATACTGGGAGTGCCATGGTTGCTGCTCCAGGTGTCGCGATCTATACTACTGCCATTGGGGGGGTATATCGAACAACCAGTGGAACTTCTGCCGCTGCTGCCAATGTAGCCGGACTTGCAGCCCTTCTGAATGCGAGTGGATACAATAATACCTATACCTTCGATCAAATCAGGGGTGCAGTCGATCCAATTGGAACGCTGCCTTTTGGTCGAATAAATGTTTCTAAAGCTATTGGATATGCCGTCACTCCACCACCAACCCCTGTCCCAACTGAAACCCCCATGCCTACGGTAACACCAACGTATGTAATCGCAGAAAAATGGACTATAGAAGGCTGGACAAAGGAAAATCCGGGTGGTTGGACCACAGGACAAATCAAGGGATGGGCTGAAAGTGATTGTGTCGATTTCAGAGTTACTCTAAATCTCTCCAAGAATGATGCTAACATTACCTCAGGAACTACGGGAATAAAGTTTGAACATATGAGGAATGGATACATTGGATATGATAATCTTACCAGTTTCGTATTTGTCGATGAAACAGGAACACCTGGTACGGTTATTCCCATCCCCGATGGAGCCATTACCTTTACAGGATTCACAGGTACCGATCCTGTGTTTGGAATTTACACGTGGGATTTCAGCAAATTACCGGTATATAAGCAACATGATTATGCACTATACTTTTGTGCCGAACTGGGGGTTGAAGCCGGGGAAATCCCTGGTGGCTCATTGTCAATGGGATTAGTCAGTCCCACGATGAATATCGGGATTAATCCCGGAGATCTTATTCAATATGATTCAATTACTATTGTCAAACATGCGTGTCCTGATGTCAGGGCGTTTGATTTTACCAGCGATATTCCTGGTAATACATCCTTCAGCCTCTCAGATTTAGAAGATAAGGTGATTCTGTTCCTAGGAGTTACTGCAACCTACCACATCACCGAAACACCTGTAGATGGCTGGACTACAAGTATTGCCATAACAGGTGATACCAGTGGCGGATCATCTTCGAGCGGCACTACGGCGACAATTGATCTGGATCCTGGTGAAGATATCACCGTTACCTATACCAACACAGCAATACCCAATATGACGGTTCTGAAAAAGATCATTTCTGAACAGGAATCGTATGCACCTGGTGACAAAATTAATTACAGCTATGAAGTTCTCAACGAGGGTATCACAACACTCTCTGGTATCCAAGCCACTGATAATAAAACAGGAGCGATAGATCTTGACACAACAACACTTCTACCAGGAGAATCAGCTTACGGTTATGCCAATTATACCGTAAAACCTGGCGATCCGGCAGAGATCACGAATATTGTGACGGTTAATGCTACTGACAGTTGTGGTACATTCATCGAACGAACCGCTGATGCTACTGTTGGTATAGCTTCGAAAGTGACTATCACATGTCCTCCAGCGGTAACAATAGAATGCGATGATTCGCAAGATCCATATGAAAACAGCATTCTTGGAATACCTGAAGCTAACACCACCTGTAAAGATCCTAACAGTACGATTGTATTTTCCTATAGTGATGTGCGGACTGATGGAGACTGTCTACAAAACTATACCATTACAAGAACTTGGACTGCCTCAGACTACTGTGGAAAATCGGCTACGTGCGAACAGACCATCACGGTGCAAGATACTACCCCGCCCGTCCTTCCCGAGCTGCCGACCGGCGGCTACCTTGGCTGCAACACCCCGCCGAGCTGCACTGAAGGATTGAAGGCAACGGATAATTGCGATAGTGATGTGCCTGTAACCTGCTCTGCGGGTACGATCCAGGAAAATAATTGTCTGCGGACTCAGGTCTTTACATATAGTGCAACAGATGACTGCGGTAACACGAACAGCAGTACGGTGACCTACACCTGGAAGGAAGACCTCGTTCCGCCGGTTCTGACCGTCCCGGACGACAGCGATCTTGGATGCAACCCGGAGGAGGAGGAAATACCGGAGACCATAACAGTCAGCGCCCTGGACAACTGTGACGGAGCACTCACCCCGTCAGTCACCTATGTCGATACCCAGGACGGCTGCATCTGGACCCGGAACTTCACCGTGACCTCGACTGACGAATGCCTGAACACGGCAACCGATTACGTTGAGATCACCTGGAAGGAAGACCTCGTTCCGCCGGTTCTGACCGTCCCGGACGACAGCGATCTTGGATGCAACCCGGAGGAGGAGGAAATACCGGAGACCATAACAGTCAGCGCCCTGGACAACTGTGACGGAGCACTCACCCCGTCAGTCACCTATGTCGATACCCAGGACGGCTGCATCTGGACCCGGAACTTCACCGTGACCTCGACTGACGAATGCCTGAACACGGCAACCGATTACGTTGAGATCACCTGGAAGGAAGACACCACAGCGCCGGTTCTCACCTGTCCCCCAGATGCAACAGTACCCTGGGGAGACCCGACCGACCCGGCTCACACCGGAACTGCAACAGCAGACGACAACTGTGACGGTAGTGTCCCTGTGTCCTACACCGATGGAGCACCCACACCAAGCACTAGCGCTGACTGTTACCAGTTCACCAGGACTTGGACAGCCACGGACGACTGCGGCAATGTAGCGACCTGCACTCAGATGATATATGTCAAATCGAGCACAATCTGCGGCATGAAATGGTATGATGTAGATGTCGATGGAGTAAAGGATCCGCTGGAAGTCCCGGTGAAAGGGATTACGATTCAGCTCTATGACTCAGCTGGAAAGCTCATCGCATCTAAAGTCACCGGTACGGACGGAGGGTACTGCTTCAACCACCTGAAACTCGGTACCTACACCGTCAAGGAAGTCCTGCCAAGCGGTGCCACATGGATAGGAATACCACCAACGAGCTTATCGGTCACGCTAGACACCTACTGTGTCGTCAGCGATGGCCATAACTTCGGAAATATCTGCCTGGGTGAAGGAAATGGCCGTACGCTTGGATTCTGGTCCAATAAGAACGGACAGGCCCTGATTACACTCGAAATGCTTACCGGACTTAATGATTTACCATTGGAAAATGCAGCTGATATAGATCGGGACTTTGTAAGCAAGACAGATTTCAGGAATTGGCTGCTTCGCGGAACAGCGTCCTCCAACATGGGGTACAAACTCTCGACTCAGCTGGCAGCGATGTATCTGAACGTGAATGCTCCGACCGGCAAGGGAAGGCCGAATGCAGTTGATCCTAACGCATATATCTATGCACCTGGCACCAAGAGTGCAAACACTTTCGGATTCGCAACGATCCAGCAGATCATGAATGAGGCTATAGATGCCTTGAATGAGTATCCGGTTAAGCCGACCCGTGCATACGAAGAAACATTAAGTAGAGCTTTGGACAGGGCGAACAATAATCTGAACTTTGTTCAGAGTAAACCCTGTACCTGATTTAGTTGGATCGTACAACCCTGCGGTCAGAAAAAATCCTCCTTTTTTGCGGGGGAGAACACTATATAAATCATTGAAGGGATGATTGTTAATTGCTCAATTCATTTTAATGGAGTAGAACAATGGAGTCAAGACTAACAACAAAAATCACGATTCTGGGGCTCTTACTCGCCCTTCTCTTTCTTGTACTACCTGCTGTGGCAGCTAATGAGAACCTGTATACCGTAAAGGACTGGTCGGGATCGGAGGGGAAAGACCTCATCCAGGAGACTGACCTCGCACGGCTCTCCTATCTGAACCTGGTCGATGCCGGAGGACTTTCTTTTGATCCTGCCATGTCGCCAGCATGGCATTCAAGGTTGAAAGTCTGGCTGCTGCGAGCCGATGCATCATCCAACATGGCTTACCAGCTCTCAGGCCAGCTGGCAGCGATGGACCTGAATGTCAACATCCGGAACGTTGATGGAGCAACCTCAATTTATGCTCCCGGTACTCAGAGTGCAGATCAACTCGGGTATGCAACCATTCAAGCGGTCATGGCCGAGGCAGATACCGAGCTTGGGCTGCATCCCCTGACCATCGCTGGAAGTCCGGAGCGAGAGTACCAGGAAGCACTGAAACATGCCCTTGAACGGGCAAATGGCGGCAGTGCTGAGGCTGCAGATCTCATAGTTACGGGTGCAGCATCCACAATCGTAGCAGAAGAGGGAGAATTGAGCTACACCGCACCGGGGAGCATCAAAGCCTGTGGGGATGATGTGTTTGGCGAGGCCGACCCGCCAAATGATTCGGACTTCACCGCGATCGCTGCAGGGTCATTTCACAGCCTTGCCCTGCATTCAAGCGGTACGATCGAAGGCTTTGGCTGGGATGAGTATGGCCAGATTGCAGTTCCTGCAGGAACCTACAAGGCGATGGATGCTGGATTTGTCCACAGCATCGGGCTTCTCTCAACCGGTGCGCTGGCAGCCTGGGGTGACAACGAGAACAGCCAGATATCACCTCTGCCGTCAGGCACGTTTATTGCCGTAGGAGCAGGGGACGCACACAGTGTTGCACTGCGATCGGACGGTACTATTGCCTGCTGGGGAGATAATGAGTATGGCCAGGTATCAGGTGCCCCGAGTGGAACATTTACTGCCATTGCTGCCGGGGGATCCCACAACCTCGCTTTAAGGTCCGATGGCTCGCTTGCCAGCTGGGGATATGATGCGTATAATCAGGTCTCTGCCACCCCATCTGGCAATGACTTTGTCAGGATCGCTGCAGGTCCCTATCATAGCCTGGCCTTGCGATCGAACGGCACAATTGTCGCCTGGGGTGGAGACTTTACCGGACAGGTATCGGGGAAACCTTCAGGTACCAACTTTGTCGCCGTTTCGGCAGGACTGGAGCACAGCCTTGCACTCACCTCCACTGGGACGGTCGTAGGCTGGGGCTCTGACTACGCAGGCCAGTATCCCATGCCGGCCGGAACCTACTCTGCCATCTCGGCCGGCGACTATTACAGTCTGGGAATAGTTGGGACTTCAATTACACCGGTAGCAGCGTTCAGCGCCAATAAAACAACCGGCATCGCTCCCATGACTGTCCAGTTTACCGATAATTCGCTTGGTGCCGGTACCCTGACCTACGCCTGGGACTTCAACAATGACGGGACACCTGACAGCACCGCGAAGAACCCGGTATACACCTTCCCGGCAGCAGGGACTTATACCATCAAAATGCGAGTAACCAGCTCGGGCGGTTCTTACGACGAGATCACCAAGGCGAATTACATCAAGGCCCAGGCAATCCTGACGATACCCGGCCAGGCTAATCCTCCGACCGATCCAGATTCTGACGGGCTGTATGAGGATATGAATGGTGGAGGGACCATTGGATTTGCCGATGTGGTCATATTCTTCAACAATGTCGAATGGATCAAGGCGAACGAACCGGTCTCGGCATTTGACTTCAGCGGGAATGGAGCAATAGGATTCGGCGATGTCGTATTGTTCTTCAATCAGGTGGGGTGAGATATGGGTGACACCGGTCTAAAAAAAACTCACTTTTTGATACTTTTGTTCGCATTCTTTTGCATTCTTGGTACCACCGCATCGGCAAGTAACCTGATCATCGGGAACGGACGGATTGATGCGATCGGTGGAACCGCTGCTTTTGATATTATCCTTGATTCAGCACCAAACGGTCTTGCCGGGTATAGTATCAATGTCGCAATTGGGAATCCTTCGGTCGCAACGATTGCAGCTGCTACCTTTCCCGGATGGGTGACGAACAACGACATAATCCCTCCCCTGCCCGCATCCTCATGCAAATTGAAAGGATTGGATGGCGAAGAGCTGATTCAGGATGGTGCAGGAAATATTGTACTTGCTACGGTTACCCTCCAGGGGCTGGAAGAAGGGGTGACCCCTGTCACTCTCAATGTGGTTCTGATGAGTGATGACGATGATCTTGACATCAACCCGACCGTCGTTCCGGGCACCTTGATCGTTGAGCTGCCCCCTCTCGCCGATTTTTCGGCAAACACCACGTCCGGGTATCCCCCGCTGACCGTCCAGTTCACCGACCTCTCGGCCGAAGAGCCAACGGAGTGGTCGTGGGATTTTACTTCCGATGGATCTATTGACAGCGATGAACAGAACCCCTCCTTCACGTACGAGTCGCCGGGAACCTACTCGGTCACCTTGACTGCTACCAATGATGGGGGAAGTGATACCGAAATAAAAGCCAATTATATCACCGTTATAGTACCGCCGCCGGTAGCGAACTTCACTGCCAATACGACATCAGGTACAATGCCGCTGAAGGTGCAGTTCACGGACCTGTCGACCGGTTCGCCGACGAGCTGGTCCTGGGATTTCCAGAATGACGGGAGCACGGACAGCACTGTTCAGAATCCGGTATTCACCTATCCGGCAGCCGGGACGTATACGGTGAATCTGACGGCAACCAATGCTGGTGGGAGTGATGAGGAGATCAAGAATAATTACATCACGGTAAACATACCGCCGCCGGTAGCGAACTTCACTGCCAATACGACATCAGGTACAATGCCGCTGACGGTGCAGTTCACGGACCTGTCGACCGGTTCGCCGACGAGCTGGTCCTGGGATTTCCAGAATGACGGGAGCACGGACAGCACTGTTCAGAATCCGGTATTCACCTATCCGGCAGCCGGGACGTATACGGTGAATCTGACGGCAACCAATGCTGGTGGGAGTGATGAGGAGATCAAGAATAATTACATCACGGTAAACATACCGCCGCCGGTAGCGAACTTCACCGCGAACACCACGTCCGGGTATGCCCCGCTGACGGTGCAGTTCACCGACCTGTCAACCGGTTCCCCGACGAGTTGGACCTGGGACTTCCAGAATGATGGGAGCGCGGACAGCACGGTCCAGAACCCTATGTTCACCTATCCGGCAGCCGGGACGTATACGGTGAATCTGACGGCAACCAATGCTGGCGGGAGTGATGAGGAGATCAAGAATAATTACATCACAGTAAACATACCACCGCCTGTCGCGAACTTCACGGCGAATACCACGTCCGGGTATGCCCCGCTGACGGTGCAGTTCACCGACCTGTCAACCGGTTCCCCGACGAGTTGGGCCTGGGACTTCCAGAATGATGGCAGCACGGACAGCACGGTCCAGAACCCTATGTTCACCTATCCGACCGCCGGCACCTACTCGGTGAAGCTGACCGCGAATAATGATGGAGGGGCTGATACTGAAACAAAATCCACCTACATCACGGTCACGGTCGCTCCGCCGGTGGCGAACTTCACCGCGAACACCACGTCCGGGTATGCCCCGCTGACGGTGCAGTTCACCGACCTGTCAACCGGTTCCCCGACGAGTTGGACCTGGGACTTCCAGAACGACGGGAGCACGGACAGCACGGTCCAGAACCCTTTGTTCACCTATCCTACCGCCGGCACCTACTCGGTGAAGCTGACCGCGACCAATGATGGAGGGGCTGATACTGAAACAAAATCCACCTACATCACGGTCACGGTCGCTCCGCCGGTAGCGAACTTCACCGCGAACACGACGTCGGGATATGCTCCGTTGACGGTGCAGTTCACGGACCTGTCGACCGGTTCGCCAACGAGTTGGGCCTGGGACTTCAACAACGACGGGACAGTTGAAAAAACCGACCAAAATCCGGTGATTACCTTCCCGGCCGGAACGTATACGGTCAAGCTGACGGCGACCAATACCGGCGGGAGTGATGCGGAGATCAAGAGCAATTACATCACGGTCACGATAGCTCCGCCGGTAGCAGATTTTACCGCCAATAAAACCTCAGGAACGGCCCCACTGACGGTGCAGTTCACCGACCTGTCAACCGGGTCCCCGACGAGTTGGGCCTGGGACTTCAACAACGACGGGACGGTAGACAAGACCGACCAGAATCCGAAGATCACCTTCCCTGCAGGCACGTATACCGTGAAGTTGACCGCAACCAATGTCGGCGGGAGTGATGCGGAAATCAAGACGAACTACATCACGGTTACTATTCCTCCCCCGGTCGCGAATTTTACCGCCAATAAAACGTCAGGCACCCTCCCCCTGACGGTGCAGTTCACGGACCTGTCGACCGGGACGCCGACGAGTTGGGCCTGGGATTTCCAGAATGATGGGAGTACTGACAGCACGGCCCAGAATCCAATGTTCACGTATCCGGCTGCCGGCACCTACACGGTAAATTTGACGGCAACAAACACTGGCGGGAGTGACGCGGAGGTCAAGACGAACTTTATCACGGTAAACATTCCTCCGCCGGTAGCGAACTTCACCGGGAACACGACGTCGGGATATGCTCCGTTGACGGTGCAGTTCACGGACCTGTCGACCGGTTCCCCGACAAGTTGGGCGTGGGACTTCAACAATGACGGGACGGTAGACAAGACCGACCAGAACCCGGTGATCACATTCCCGGCAGGTACCTACACGGTGAAGCTGACGGCAACCAATACCGGCGGGAGTGATGTGGAAATCAAGACGAATTACATCACGGTCACGGTCGCTCCCCCCGTTGCAGATTTTACCGCCAATAAAACCTCAGGAACAGCCCCACTGACGGTCCAGTTCACCGATCTTTCGACCGGTTCCCCGACGAGTTGGGCCTGGGACTTCAACAACGATGGGACGGTAGACAAGACCGAACAGAATCCGAAGATCACCTTCCCGGCCGGAACGTATACCGTCAAGCTGACGGTAATCAACGCCGGCGGGAGCGATTCAGAGATCAAGACGAACTACATTACGGTAACTATCCCTCCCCCTGTGGCAAATTTTACGGCCAATAAAACATCAGGAACTGCTCCGCTGACGGTACAGTTCACGGACCTGTCGACCGGGTCGCCGACGAGTTGGGCCTGGGACTTCCAGAATGACGGGAGCACGGACAACACCGTCCAAAACCCGGTATTCACTTACCTGGAGGCTGGTACCTATACGGTGAATCTGACGGCGACTAATGCCGGCGGGAGTGATGCGGAGATCAAGACGAACTATATTTCCGTCACGGTAGCTCCGCCTGTCGCGAACTTTACGGCGAACATTACCTCGGGATATGCTCCGCTGACGGTGCAGTTCACGGACCTGTCGACCGGTTCACCGATGAGCTGGGCCTGGGATTTCCAGAATGACGGGAGCACAGACAGCACGGACCAGAACCCCGTCTTCACCTATCCGGCAGCCGGCACTTTCACGGTGAAGCTGACGGCAACCAATGATGGCGGGAGTGATCCCGAGATCAAGACGAACTACATCACCGTCACGGTAGCGGTTCCCCCTGAAGCAAAGTTCAGTGCAGACAAACAGACGGGCATCGCCCCCCTGGAAGTCCAGTTCATGGACGAGTCGACTGGGAGTGGTCCACTCACCTATGCCTGGGACTTTAACAGTGATGGTACGGTTGAGAGTGAACTCCAGAATCCGCAGATAACGTTCCCCTCCGGGATATACACGGTCACGCTGACCGTGACCGGCCCGGGTGGGTCGGATTCAGAGACCATGACGGATTATATCAGGAGCTACGCGATAATACCGCTGCCGGGCCAGGTCAAACTGCCTGCCGATCCTGATGGTGATGGTTTATTTGAGGATATCGATGGAAGCGGAACGATAGGGTATGATGACGATTTCATCCCGTTCTTTGAGAATATTGAGTGGATGAGATCAAACGAACCAGTCCCAGCATTCGATTTCAGTGGTAACGGAGTCCTGGGATTCCATGATGCGGTATTATTCTTAAAGGAGGTCCGATGAACGTGCATAAAGGCAGAGAAGAACACATAGTGAGGAGTATACTCCTCTTAGTCACGCTGGCATTTCTCGTGAGCGGGGCATCGGCCGTCGTACTCAGTATTGACAACGGTCAGGTAAATGCAATTGGCAGCTCAGCTGCTGTCAATATAACCCTTGATTCGGCACCGAACGGCCTTGCCGGATACAGTATCAACATAACCCTCGGCACATCGTCGGTTGCAACAATATCAGA
The DNA here is from genome assembly GCA_002068435.1 of Euryarchaeota archaeon ADurb.BinA087. Lineage (GTDB taxonomy): Archaea > Halobacteriota > Methanomicrobia > Methanomicrobiales > Methanospirillaceae > UBA9949. Next base: position 20,378 of record MVZQ01000001.1, read on the forward strand.
CACGTCATTTCCGGGCTGGGCAACGAATACGGAAGTAATCCCAGACCCCCCTTCTTCATCCTGCAGGGTAAAAGCGCTGGACGGGGAAGAAAAAATCCAGGATGGATCGACAGAAGTAACGCTGGCGACTCTCACTCTCCAGGGACTTTCGGAAGGGGTAACTCCGGTCACCCTTACAGTGAATCTGATGAGCGATGATGATGACAACGATATCTTCCCGACCGTTATCTCCGGTTCATTCACGGTAAATACCTCCGGTGCCTTGAAAGCAGACTTTTATGCCAATTCCACATCGGGGAATGCCCCCCTTACTGTACAGTTCACCGATCTATCCCTAGGTTCACCGACGAGTTGGGCCTGGGACTTCCAGAATGACGGGAGCACGGAAAGTACCCTTCAGAACCCGGTGTTCACCTATGCGGCAGCCGGTGCCTACACGGTGAAGTTGACTGCGACCAATGCCGGCGGAAGCGATGAAGAGATCAAGACGAACTATATCAACGTCACCACCGCTCCGCCCGATGCGAATTTCACGGCTAATAAAACGTCAGGGAAAGCACCCCTGACGGTGCAGTTCACGGATCTCTCTCTCGGCTCACCAACGAGCTGGGCCTGGGACTTCCAGGATGATGGGAGCACGGACAGCACAGCCCAGAACCCGGTGTTTACCTACCCTGACGCCGGGTTATATACCGTCAGACTGACCGCGACCAATGCCGGCGGGAGCACTACCGAGACCAGGACCAATTACATCAGCGTCGCGGTTGCTCCCCCGGTTCCCGATTTCACCGCGAATAAAACGTCCGGGAATTATCCCCTGACGGTGCAGTTCACGGACCTGTCCACGGGTTCTCCTGCCACATGGGACTGGGATTTCCAGGACGATGGGACTGTCGACAGCCATGACAAGAACCCGGTGTTCACCTACTCAACTCCCGGTAACTATTCCGTCAGGTTGATGGTGGGAAACGCTGGCGGGAGTGATTACCTGGTCAGGGAAGATTACATCACCGTCAGCTATAATGCCCCTGTCGCGAACTTCACCGCGAATACCACCTCAGGGTACGTCCCGTTGACAGTACAGTTCACGGACCTGTCCACTGGCATACCCACGAGCTGGGCCTGGGACTTTGAGAATGACGGCAGCACCGACAGCACTGCGCAGAATCCGGAATACACCTACCCCTCTGTAGGGAACTATACGGTGAAGCTCACCGTCACCAACCCGAGCGGGAGTACGTCTGAGATCAAGACCGATTATATCAGGGTCCTGCCACCCCCGCCCGTCGCGCAGTTCACCGCCAACAAGACCGCAGGCAACGCACCGTTGACCGTGCAGTTCACGGATCTCTCGACCGGTTCACCGACGAGTTGGGCCTGGGACTTCCAGAATGATGGCAGCACAGACAGCACTGCGAAGAATCCGGTCTTTCCGTACGCGACGCCAGGCCTGTATTCCGTGAAGCTCACGGCCACGAACGCAGGCGGGAGTGATCCAGAGATCAAGACCAACTATATCAACGTCACCACCGCTCCACCGGTCGCGAACTTCACGGCCAACAAGACAGCGGGGACCGCACCGTTGACGGTGCAGTTCACGGATCTCTCGACCGGTTCACCGATGAGTTGGGCCTGGGACTTCCAGAATGATGGGACCACGGACAGCACTGTAAAGAACCCGGTCTTTACCTATGCGGCAGCCGGAACGTATACCGTGAAGCTGACGGCGACTAATGCTGGCGGGAGTGATCCTGAGATCAAATCCAACTACATCACTGTCACCGTAGCTCCGCCGACAGCAAACTTCACGGCCAACAAGACCGCAGGGAACGCCCCGCTGACGGTGCAGTTCACGGACCAGTCGACCGGTTCACCAACGAGCTGGGCCTGGGACTTCCAGAATGATGGCAGCACTGACAGCAGTACGAAGAACCCGGTCTTTACGTATGCGACGCCAGGCCTGTATTCCGTGAAGCTCACGGCCACGAACGCCGGCGGGAGTGATCCAGAGATCAAGACCAACTATATCAACGTCACCACCGCTCCACCGGTCGCGAACTTCACGGCCAACAAGACAGCGGGGACCGCACCATTGACGGTGCAGTTCACGGACCTTTCGACCGGGACGCCGACGAGCTGGGCCTGGGACTTCCAGAATGATGGGACCGTGGACAGCACTGTAAAGAACCCGGTCTTTACCTATGCGACACCGGGCTTGTATTCCGTGAAGCTCACAGCAACCAATACGGGGGGAAGTAATACCACGGTCAGGACCAACTACATCAACGTCACCACGGTGCCACCGGTGGCCAATTTCACGGCCAACAAAACATCCGGAGGCGCTCCCCTGACGGTGCAGTTCACGGATCTCTCGACCGGGTCACCGACAAGTTGGGCCTGGGATTTCCAGAATGACGGCAGCACGGACAGCACTGTGAAGAACCCGGTCTTTACGTACGCGATGCCAGGCCTGTATTCCGTGAAGCTCTCGGCGGCCAACGCTGGCGGGAGTGATGTTGAGATCAAGACCAGCTATATCAACGTCACCACGGTGCCACCGGTTGCGAATTTCAAGGCCAACAAAACAACCGGGGGCATCCCCCTGACCGTGCAGTTCACGGACCTGTCTACCGGGTCACCGACGAGCTGGGCCTGGGACTTCCAGAACGACGGGACTACGGACAGCAGTGTTCAGAACCCGGCGTTCACCTACACGACACCCGGCACGTACACCGTGAATCTGACGGCGACGAACAGCAAGGGGAGTGACAGCGAGGTCAGGACCAATTATATCACGGTCAGTTCAGGACCATCCCTTGCAGTAACCACTCCCAACGGAGGGGAGATCTGGACACAGGGCTCCAGCCACAACCTCACGTGGACCTATTCCGGAGAACTGGGATCTTCGGTGAAGATCGAGATCCTGAAGGGGACCCCCCCTCTGGCAACGCTCGCCTCCAGTGCCTCGATCGGGACAGGTGGCTCCGGATCCTACCTGTTCACGTTCCCGTACTATACCCCGCTTGCGAATGATTATAAGATCCGGATCACCAGCAACGCCAATCCGGCGTATAGTGATACGAGCGATGCCGCCTTCTCGATCACATCAGCGATTACGGTAGCATCTCCCAACGGCGGCGAGACCTGGCTGCCCAGCACCACCCAGACCCTTCGCTGGAACTACACCGATAGTCCCGGGGACACGGTCAGGATCGAGATACTCAGGAGTGGAGCAGCACTCGCAACGCTTGCTTCGAGTGCCCCTCTTGGGACAGGTGGATCGGGATCACTCAATTTCCCCTTCCCCTCCTACACTCCCCTCGGCACTGACTACCAGATCAAGGTCACCAGCAACACGTACCCTGCCTGCACCGATACGAGCGATGGCTATTTTGCGTTCAGCCTGCTCCCCTCAATCACGGTGACGGCACCAAACGGCGGGGAGACCTGGCCACAGAATTCAACCCAGACCATCCAGTGGAGCTACACGGAGGACCCGGGATCTCAGGTACTGATTGAGCTGCTCAGGGGCACTACCGTCCAGCAGGTAATTACCGCCGGGACCTCCCTTGGGTCGGGAGGATCCGGATCGTTCAGCTTTGCCGTCCCAACCAGCCTCCCCCTGGGAAGTGACTACAAGGTCCGGATCACCAGCACCAGCAATGCCTCGTATACCGATACGAGTGATGCCGCATTCACGGTCAGCGAGCCAACGTCAATACGGGTGGTAGCGCCTGAAGGAGGAGCTACCCTCTACCGGGGTGATCCCCTCGTGATGAACTGGTCGTATACCGGCACCCCGGGACCGACGGTGACTATCGAGGTGTTCAAAGGACCCCTGAAGATGGCCACGCTCCCGAACATCCCCGTCGGGTCGGGAGGGAATGGCACATTCAGTGTGAAGCAGATCCCCGCCGGTACACCCGTTGGGGCTGATTACACGGTCACGGTCACGAGCACCCTCTCCCCGACCATCACCGATACCGGCGATGCCTTCGCGATCTCCGGTCCCACCATCCATGTAGCGTCTCCCAACGGGGGAGAAACCTTCCCGAGAGGAGGCCCTCTTGCCATGAGCTGGACGTATAAGGGCAACCCGGGTTCCACGGTAAATATCGAGGTGTATCGAGGAGAAAGCAGGTTGGCAACCCTCCAGAACATCCCCATCGGGACGGGTGGAGCCGGTTCGTACAGCGTGCCTGCCATCCCCATGAGTACTCCGGCAGATACGGTCTACCGGATCAAGGTAATAAGTACCCTCTACGCTGATTGCAGCGATATGAGTGATGGTACCTTCACGATCAGTTGAGGATGATGAGGGGATCAGAAAACATGTTCACGATCAATACCGCGTGATAAGAAGGAAGAAGTCCCTGTGGCGGGGTTCACAAGAGTATCGCCTGCCACTTTTTCGATCATCCCGGAAAAATGATAATCCGGTGGAGCAGAACCTGTGTAGTGAAAGGTCAGGGAAGAGCCCCTGGGACCTCCTCTCCCGCTGCACCCCACAAGCTCCCTTGTGACCAGACAGATTCATAAAAAGGAACAGGATTGGAATGAAACAGCTCACATTGGTGGCATTCGTGCTTTTGACGCTTACCTGCCTTGTAGTAGTGGCATCGGCAAATACCCTCAGTATTGGAGATGGACAGGTCGATGCAATCGGGGCTACGGCTTCCGTGAATATTACTCTCGATGTGGCACTGACCGGGCTCTCCGGGTATAATATCAGTATCACTGTCGATGATCCAACAATCGCAACCATCGAGAGCGTCTCCTTCCCGTCATGGGCAGGACTGAAGAGCAATTCGACACTTCCTGCCGCATCGTGCTGGATCAAGGCGATTGACACCGCAGGGCATGTGCAGAACGGTGCCGCTGATATCCGGCTTGCGACCGTCACGCTCAAGGGATTGAAATCAGGGGTGACGCCTGTCACTATCGCCCCGGTCGGGTTAGGCGTCCAGGACGACGCTGATCTGACCTACGATCCCTCCCTTGACCCGGGCACGTTCACGGTGAACGTCCCGGTCGCTCCCGTCGCAGCATTCTCTGCCAATTCCACCACGGGATTCATGCCGCTCACCGTAGCATTCACGGACGAATCTACCGGACCCCCGACCAGCTGGGCCTGGGACTTCCAGAATGACGGAATCACGGACAGCACAGCCCAAAACCCGGTATACACCTACGCAGCCCCCGGTACCTACTCAGTGAAACTGACGGCAACCAATCTCTGGGGGAGTGATTCAAAGACCAGGTACAACTATATCACGGTCAAGGAAGTCCCGACTCTCACCATCACCAGTCCTGCTGGTGGCGAGGTCTGGCAGCAGGGTACTACCCATCTCCTCCAGTGGACCTTTACCGCTGACCCCGGACCAACGGTCCGGATCGAAGCACTCAGGGGGACTTCGGTTCTCGCGACCATCGCCCCCAGCTATCCTGTCGGATCCGGGGGCAGCGGCTCATACTCACTGAAATTCCCCTACAACACCCCGGTCGGGGATGATTACTATATCAAGGTCACCAGCACTGCCTATCCGGCAGTATGCAGTGATACCAGTAATGCACCGTTTACCGTCATTCCTGCCATCACCGTTGTTACCCCCAACGGCGGTGAAAACTGGCATCCGGAATCCACCGAGACCATCCGGTGGACCTATGCGGGCAATCCCGGATCGGCCGTGAAGGTCGAGATCCTCCGGGGATCAACGCCACTGGCCGTCCTCACCCCGAGCACTCCTATCGGGACGGAGGAAGCCGGGTCGTTCAATTTCACGTTCCCCTCCTACTCTCCCCCCGGGACTACCTACCGGATCAGGGTCACCAGCACCAGCTATCCCGGGTGCACTGATACCAGCGATGCCCCCTTCGCAATCAGCCTTCTCCCCTCGATCACGGTGGTAGCTCCCAATGGCGGGGAAGACTGGCCTGCAGGCTCACCCAACACGATCCGCTGGAGCTATATCGATAATCCAGGACCCGATGTGAAGATCGAGCTCCTGAAGGGAGAAGCGGTACAGCAGGTCCTTGCTGCCAGTACCCCTATCGGATCCGGAGGGGTGGGATCCTACGCCCTGGCGATACCCGCCGGGCTTTCACCCGGGAGCGATTATAAGGTGAGGGTCACCAGCACCAGCAATGCCTCGTATAGCGACACCAGCGATGCCCCCTTCACGATCAGCGAGGTCCCCTCGCTTGCCATGGAATCCCCCAACGGCGGTGAGAACTGGACCCAGGGCTCCACCCAGACGCTCCGGTGGACCTATACCGGCAATCCTGGGTCGATGGTGAAGATCGAGGCGATCAAGGGGGCCAAGGTGCTGGCAACGGTCAGCTCCAGTTATCCTATCGGCACTGGCGGATCCGGTTCATTCGACCTGAGGTTCCCCTATAACACCCCCCTTGGGAACGATTACTGGATCAGGGTCACCAGCAACGAGTACCCGGTCTACAACGATACCAGCGACGCCCCCTTCACGGTGCTGCCCGCCATCACCGTCGCATCTCCGAACGGCGGAGAGATATGGGCGCAGGGATCGTACCAGACGCTCAGGTGGAATTATACCGGAAATCCCGGACCCACGGTGAAGATCGAAGCACTCCGGTCCGGAACCTTCCTAGCAACCATCTCCTCCAGCTATCCCATTGGATCGGGAGGATCAGGCAGCTTCAACCTGACGTTCCCCACCTATACTCCCCTGGGGAGTGACTACCAGATACGGGTGACCAGCACCACGTATCCCGCCTGTACTGACACGAGCGATGCTCCATTCGAGATTGTACCATCATGATTGGGGAGCATGAACGCGGGGGCTATCGGCCCGGAGGCGGAGCACTCCTTTTTTTCACCATCCTGAGAGGAACCTCGGACCCGGACCGCCTTTTGTTCAGGAGGATACCGGAATAAATTACCGGGGATTTGCACGAACAACACTGGTTTTATGGGTATCGGTGAATCTTCTGAGGTGAGGTGAAGAATGAGGAGCAGGAAATGTTCGTCAGTTCCATGGGCAGCAGGTATCCTGGTAGCGCTGGTATTCCTCGGTCAGGGGGTGTCGGCAGCAGTGATCAGTATTGGAAACGGGGAGATTATGGGAAGAGGAGAGAGCACCTCCCTCGACCTGACGCTCGATGCTGCCCCGACCGGCCTTGCCGGGTACAGCATCAATGTGACGATCGGAGATCCGTCAATTGCTCGCATCACCAACGTAACCTTCCCGGAATGGGCCTCGCTCACGGATGTGACCCCGTCTCTCCCCGGTTCTGCCTTCCGGTTGAAAGCGACGGATCCGAACAGCCAGGTGCAGGAGGGTGCCACGAACATCACCCTGGCAACCCTTCTTATCCAGGGGTTAGGGGAGGGGGAAACCCCTGTCATCCTGACCCTGAACTTGATGAACGATGAAAATGACAACGTGATACGTCCCTCTCTTCTCCCTGGCATGCTGTCAGTTCATGACCAGGGGATCTCCTCCTCGGCCGCGGGGGCTCCTCCCCCTCTCACGCCACTGCCATCCCTGACGGAGGGGGGAACCGGAGAAACAGGGGGAGGGATCACCCCTTCCCTTCCTGGCAGCGGGGCTTCTTCCCCGGAATCAGGATCTCCCCCTCTCACGTCACTGCCATCCCTGACAGAGGGCGTGAGCGATGACCTGTTCGCGATCAGTGCCGCCTGACAGACAAAACCAGAAGAGGATATATCAGGAGCCTGCCTTCCCCACCTTTTTTATGACGCTTCCTGCAAGGAGGAGCAGCCGATAACATAGGACTGATGCAGAGCGAACATCGCTCTTCTACACAGGATGGTGCCGTAAGTGCAGGGCATGGACGTAGAATCAGCCTGCTGGGAACGCCCGGGACCGGGATGGTGCCATAGTTGCAGTGTATGGACCCTGCATTGAACCCTGGGAGAAGGGGGGTCATCCTCCATCAGTACCGGGGAAGCGATGGGCGCTCTCCGGGTCAGGAGTTCAGAAAAATGAATGACCGCTGTAGAGGTTCTACAGTGGCATTTTCGTATAGTGGCAGTATCTTTGGTATCGCTGCATGAACATGTGGAGTGCTGGTTGTTCACCTATTGGTGGTAACCCTTTCTGAACAACGTATGCACGGGGAAACCCTCCATCAGATCTCCGATCCAGGCATTGAACGAACGCACCTTGTGACTTCTTTCTCCTTACCTAGTTCTCAACTGTACGAAGGCATCTTGCACCCGGCCGTAATGGTGAGGTAGTACCAATACCCGGGGGGTTCGCCTCCGGGTAATCAGGGGCAGCCCCCTTCATACCAAAGGCGCTTCTTGCACTCGCAGTATTTATATTCCCTTGATGGTGCCGGTTCAATACCGGGATTACACGATCAGGAGGATGTTTTGAAAGAGATGGTGAAGGGACATTGAATGCGGCTGAATCGAGCCACCTTCACTCCATCTCCGCATCGGTTCAGTCAGATGTAGTTTTTCAGGTACAGGAATCATAGTCCGTTCTACCACCAGGGAGTCTTTCCTTCCTGCACGTATTCCGGGGATCGTCTGCCAGGTTTTGCAGGGGACTAAAGTATTTTATACCTCGTGTGATAACACGACCATGATCCCATTAAGGCGGGATCGGTTTTTTTCGGTACCGAGATTCCCCCTCGTGGGTATCAGGATTACTGCAGATTCATCCAATTCCTTTCCACAGGGGGGTTGCGCGGGAAGGAGGGTCTGGTGTATCCAGGTGCATCAGGAAAGCCAGCCTGCGACCGGAACGGAACCGTGTGGACTATTGGATCCGGAGGCTGGGGAGATGAGAGACATCCAAAAAAGGGACCGCATCCTGCACCGCTGGTCATTGCTTGCTCTCGGGATGCTTGTGTGTGGGATTCTGACCATAGGAAGCGTTCTTCCCGCAGAAGTGGGGGGAGACCGTGCTCTGCTGACGGGAACGCCCGTCCCTGCCGGGAGCGTACCTGACGAGGTCTGGGAGATCGTAGCTCCCGATGGTATCTCATCATATAGCATTGGAGAGATAGAGGCGGCAAACCAGAATATCGCCTATGCGATCATCGACAAGACGGAGGGGACCGTTCTGAAAACCACCAATTACGGCGACAGCTGGTCCCTGATTGACCTGCATCATCCTGATCCTACCAAGACTTTCGGCTCGACCCAGCAGGTATCGGTGGTTGATCCCGACACGGTCTGGGTCGGCAGCGTCCATAGCCCCGCTGTCGGGATAGCAATCACATCGGATGGCGGTGGAGATTGGGCGTATGCTGGTGCCATCTCCTACCAGTATGCCCTTGAGGCCACGAATGACACCCACGGATGGATCGGCGGGTATTTTGCCGGTGGGGGAGGTGGATGGGTCTATGAGACCTTCACGGGAGGAGGCAATGCTTCACACTGGATCCACAAGGTCGCCAATGCCGGGCCGATCCATGACATTTCATATGCTGGTCCCGGGGCGGTATGGGCGGTCGGTGAAGGGGGATACCATGGCTGGATCTGGCACGAGAATGGGACTGCCTGGGAGGACCAGACGCCCTCCCCGTATCCCCCCGTCCTGAAGGGCTGCTGTGCGGTAGACAACATGACGGCCTGGGCAGTCGGCGGCAACAAGATATACAGGACCACTGACGGCGGTACAACCTGGGTGAATTTCACCGCACCGGCAGGGAGCGGAAGCCTGGAGGATGTGACCGCGCTCGATTCCCAGACCGCCATGGCCGCCGGGGCACTGGGGACCATCATCAAGACCACCGATGGTGGGACTACCTGGACCACGATGTACACAGGGACCAAAGAGAACCTGAGAAGTATTGACCAGGTGGATGCCACGCACGCCTGGGCATGCGGGGCCAAAGGCACCGTCCTCCGGCTGACTCCGACCAACACCCGGGTGGGCAGTGACGTCACCGTGAAGCTGGGAACGGATGGTTCTGTCACTTTTCCCTCGGTTACTTCGGCAGGGAACACCATCAGGACGGTGACGGGTCCCGTGTATTTCGATAATTTTTTCACCATCGGGAATTGTATCGACATCCAGACCACCGCGGCCTATACCGGCCCCGTTGAGGTGAGGATGCCCTACAATCCGGATCACCTTTCAGGAGGATATGAGGACAAGGTACGTCTCCTCCACAACGTGAGCGGGACCTGGGTGGACGTGACGACCAATGTCGATACGGTGAACAACATGGTGACCGGTCACGTGAGTTCCTTGTCAGGATTCGTGCTCGCCTATCCCGTCCCGGACGTCACAGGTATCACCCCGAACACCGGTGTCAGGGGCTCCACCATAACGGTGCAGGTGGCAGGTTCCAACTTCTGGGGCCCTCCAACCCTGAAACTGACGAAGTATGGCGATACGGGTGAGATGGTAATTAATGCTACGATTCTCACCTCCAGCTCCACCCTTCTTTCCTGCAGCCTGTCCATTCCGGCAGACGCCGTCCTGGGTACCTGGACGGTCCTGGTTGAGAATCCGGATGGGTTTGGGGATACCATCTACCCCGGGGGTTTCACTATCACTTCCGGACCCTCGATCACGGTCGGATCCCCCAATGGCGGAGAGACGTTCTTTACCGAATCTCCTCTCCCCATGCATTGGACGTATGCAGGAAACCCGGGAACCACGGTGAATATTGAGGTAGTGCGGGGGACAGCCATCCTGAAGACGCTCACCGGCATTCCCATCGGTTCGGCCGGATCCGGCTCCTTCAGTGTCACGATTCCCTCCTCCACTCCGCTGGACACCAATTACCGGATCCGGGTCACCAGTACCAGCAATCCATCGATTACCGATACGAGTGATGGTCCCTTTGGGATCAGTGCCTCATCCATCACCGTGGTGTCACCCAATGGTGGTGAGACCTGGGAGCAGGGTTCTACCCATCTTCTCACGTGGAACTATGCCGGCACGCCCGGGTCGCTGGTGAAGATCGAGGCGCTCCGTTCGGGATCAGCACTCGCGACCATCGCCTCCAGTCACCCGATCGGATCAGGGGGATCAGGCTCCTACAGCCTGACATTCCCCTCCTATACGCCGCTTGGAACTGACTACCAGATCCGGGTCACCAGCACCATTAATCCCTCCTTTACCGATACGAGCAATGCCTTCTTTTCGATCGTTCCTGACAGCAGTTCTTCCATAACGGTGGTCTCTCCAAACGGCGGTGAGAACTGGACCCAGGGGACCACCCAGACTCTGTGCTGGAATTACACGGGCAATCCGGGATCCATGGTACGGATCGAAGCTCTCAGGGGGGAGACCGTGCTGGCAACCGTAACCTCGGAGTATCCTATCGGATCGGGGGGTTCCGGTTCCTACGACCTGAAATTCCCCTACAACACCCCGGTCGGGGATGATTACTATATCAAGGTCACCAGCACTGCCTATCCGGCAGTATGCAGTGATACAAGCGATCATCCCTTCACGATCCTCCCGGCAATTACCGTCGACACTCCCAACGGCGGTGAGAACTATGCCCTCAACTCCCTCCTCTCCATGAACTGGACCTATACCGGGAATCCCGGTCCAACGGTCATGATCGAGGTGTTCAAGGGTGCTGCCCTCCTGAAGACGCTCACTGGCATTCCCATCGGCCCGGCTGGATCCGGATCGCTGCAGGTGACGATTCCCAATACCACCCCTGTTGGACCTGATTACACGATCCGGGTCACCAGCACCAGTTATCCTGCCTGCCGTGATACCAGTGACGCCAGGTTCTCGATCGGTGCGATGGCAGCCACCTTCCAGGGAATCCTCGTTGAGATGCAATCGCTTTCGGGCGGGGGATACTTCATCGTGAACATAACGACGGTCCTCGATGATGCGGGAGGGATCCTCCATCCGGGAGACCAGGTTACCATCCGGTATGCATCAGGTCTTCCCCCTGAGTACCAGCAGGATTATGAGATCGATCCCGGCCTGGAGGCAGGGGATACGGTCGAAGTATTCTGCACGATCTTTGGTGCCGATCTCGTCCTCCGCGACGGGAATTATGTGAAAGGAGTAGTATAGGCGCGGGGCTTCACCCCCCTGTTCTTTTTTTCATACCCGACTGGTGGTCGAACAGATCCCCTCGGGTAATTGCCGGAGTACCTCTTGAAGAACTCCTTGTAGGGCGGGGAGTCTCCCCTGCTGCCCTCTGATCCGGGACGATCTCTCCTGAGAGATGAAAATCACAACGCTCATATCGGCTGACTTCCAGAACGATCATTCTGGTGAGAGGGGGCCGGGTTCCATCAGCGGTATTCCATCCTGTTTGTCTGGTGATATCAGCCGATCAACATGCCAGCATCATCCGGGATTACCTCTCATACATACAAGACAGAGCGGGCTTTTCACCGATAATGGGGACTGTGAAAGGGCCGGTTTTGAAAGGTTTCTCTCAATAATTTTGTGTGGTAGCAAGTATGAATCAGACGATAAAGAGGGTAACGCATATCGTACTCTGCGGACTTGTCCTTCTGGTAATGACGGGGCCGGTGGGGGCAGAAGAGAATGGTCTTTTGGGAACGACTGGTTCGGTTGAGCGAATCAGTACTGTGTATAGTGGTGGAATGGCGAATGGTATCCACTCCGCTCTCCCCCTTAATGACTTCGATGCCTGGAAGAAGAACCTCACTGCCGACGAGAAGAAATTACCGTCAGCAATCCTCGTTCTCACTTCCCCACCTGATAAGGTACCAAAGGGCTTCGATATCCAAAAAGTGAAGAAGGGGATGAACACACAGAACCAGCTCAGGAAAAAAGGGGAAAGTGACCTCGTCCATGTATATATCCAGGTCGAACCGGGCTATTCTACCAGTATGCTTGATCCCGTGGTGACCGAGGTCGTCGCCAGGGATGAAGCCCATCACAGGATTGCGGCATGGATTGATCTCTCCAAAAGTCGTGGTATCAGCAAGATGAAGGGAGTTCAGCTGATCACTCTCGTCTCTCCCCCCCGATCCAGCACGGGTTCTGTGACCACGGAAGGGGATGCAATCCTCCACTCAGACCTTGTCCGGGGAGGAGGAAGTCCCACGGGTGAGGGGATCAAGGTCGGGGTCATCTCTGATGGGATCAACTCCCTTGCAGATGCCGTTGTGACGGGCGACCTTCCCGCCGATGTCCAGGTGCTCTCTGATGACTATATCGGGGATGAGGGAACCGCCCTCAGCGAAATTATCCATGACATAGCCCCGAACGCTTCTCTGGCCTTTGCCGATTGGGCAGACGATGAGATCTCTTTTGCGCAGCATATGCAGGACCTGGCCGATGCCGGGTGTGACGTTATCGTGGATGACATCATCTATTTCAGCGAACCGGCATTTGAGGACGGGGTCATCGCAGAGAAGGCAGACGAACTGTATGCCAGCAATGTGCTCATGGTATCTTCGGCAGGCAATGAAGCGTACGGCCATTCCATCGGTCCGTACACTCCCCTTGAAGAGACCACGTGGCATGATTTCAGCAGCGTCGGTGATGCATCTATCGCTCCGACGCCGGACAATCCCTATCTCTATGCGAAAGTTGAACCTGGCCAGTATCTCATCGCGGTCCTGCAATGGGACGATAAATGGGGAGATTCAGGGAATGATTACGACCTCTATCTGGTCAACCTGTCGAATGAAGAGGAGGAGTTTCTGGATTACAGCATCAATGCCCAGACCGGATTCCAGAATCCCTTCGAGATAACGTATTTTGGAAATGACGGTAATGAACCGGTCGACGTCGGAATTCTGGTCGATAAATGGAATGGCGATGTAAAGACGCTCGATGTGTACCTGTTTGGGACGTACGACATCTACACGAACAACCTGGTCCCCGCCAGTTCGATATACGGGCATGCATGTTCAGAAGGGACGATGGGGGTTGGTGCAGTTCCGGTATCCGATCCCGACACCATCGAATGGTATTCATCACATGGCCCCCGGCCCATCTCCTATCCCAGTGTCGAAACCAGGGAGAAACCTGACATCACGGCAACCGATGGGGTCCTGATATCCGGTGCCGGTGACTTCGGGTACTGGGACGGCTCGAACTACCGGTTCTATGGGACAAGTGCAGCGGCGCCGCATGTCGCAGGGATCGGAGCACTGCTCTGGAGTATTGATCCTACGGGTCTGAGTGCTTCCCGCATAAGGGAAGCGATGACCAGCACCGCTGATGATCTCGGAGCTGCGGGATATGACTTCGTGTACGGGTACGGCAGGGTCAATGCATCTGCTGCCTATCAGACCCTCCCCCAGCCCCCGACTGCAGATTTCCTGGCAACCCCAACATCGGGAACGGCACCCCTGCAGGTCTTCTTCACGGACCAGTCCACGGGTTCACCGGCCAGCTGGGCCTGGGATTTCGATAATGACGGGATCACCGACAATACTACCCGGAATGCGTCGTTCACGTACCAGACCCCAGGCTCGTTTACGGTGAATCTGACGGTGACCAACACCGCCGGATCAGATAGCGAGGTCAGAACCGGGTATATCATTGCCAGCGAGGGCATCACCGTAGTGGCACCGAATGGCGGCGAGACCTTTTACCTCGGGGGGCTCCTCCCCATGAAGTGGACGTATACGAATAGCACCGGCTCTTCGGTGAACATCGAAGTGTTCAGGAACGGAACCCTCTTCAGGGTTATCCCAAGTGTCCCCATCGGATCAGGGGGATCCGGATCGTACAATGTGACGATTCCATCCTCCACACCTCCTGGAACTGACTATACCATCCGGGTTGTCAGCGCCAGCACTCCTTCCTACTTTGATACGAGCGATGGATCGTTCTCCATCTCTGTTCCGACGATAACGGTGATGGCTCCGGACGGCGGTGAGCACTTCACGCTGGGCAACCCGTTGCCCTTCAGCTGGACCTTTACCGGCAATCCCGGACCCACGGTGAATATCGACGTGCTCCGGGGCCCAGCGATCCTGAAAACACTCGTGGGAATCCCCGCGGGTTCGGGCGGATTCGGTTCCTATACTATATCGACGATCCCCTACAACACGCCGCTGGGGGGGAATTTCACGATCCGGGTCACCAGCACCACCTACGTCAGTTGCACCGATGCGAGTAATGGGGAATTTTCGATCTCCGGTCCCACGATAACCGTTCAGGCACCGGACGGTGGCGAGGTGTATCCTCTTGGATCTCCCCTCCTAATGAACTGGACCTATACCGGCAACCCCGGCCCGACGGTTAATATTGACGTGCTCAAGGGGAACATCGTCCTGAAAACGCTCCCGAATGTCCCGATCGGATCGGGAGGGTCCGGGTCGTTCATGGTGCCGGCGATTCCCTCGTATACCCCGCTAGGCGGCGATTATACGATCCGGGTCACGAGCACGAATTATGGTCCCTGCACCGACACGAGCAATGGGAATTTCACCATCAGTGCAGCGTGAGTGAAATGACGACAGAAAAGAATAGTGAAAAGGAAAATTACCTCTTCTTTTTCTTGACGAGGGATTAAAAACCAGTACGAGTGCTCTTGGCTGAACTGATACGAGCAACGGGTACTTTACCGTGAGTCCTGCATGATTTGAAGGAGGGTCCGTGGTTCCGCGCGAGTGAGGTTCTCACCACTTTTTTTCAATGGTGCGGGGAGTCCGACTGTTGGGGGACTCCGGGTTTCCAGAACGTTTTATAAGGGGATCGTTGTTTTATCATGACACAAAAAATCCGATAAGACCTTGTTCTCCTCCTCGCCGGATAAGATCGATAGCTTAATCTGATACCATTATAAGTATTGGCGATGGTAGATCTGGGCGAACCAGATTCAACCGTTGGATCCTCGTAAGATCCCAGCACCGTAGGGGATGTTTTCCATGACTCACGATCATCTCAAATATCTAGCCTTAGCTCTGGTTGTGGCATTGCTCATCCTGCCTCTCGCAGGAGTTGCTTCAGATCTGAGTGGACATAGCAGTGCTCCTGCAATGCGGGAGAAGGACACAGGAATCGAGGTATTGAGAATTCCGGAAGAGCATCCGGGTGACGAGGCCGTCGAAAAAGCGCCATATGTGGCACCTTTGAGTTCCCCATCCGCGATGCTTTCGTTACCTCGGGACCCTCCATCTGGGGGAGCAGTACCATCAGACAAGGATGAACGGGATCTGCAGAAAGCAATGATGGATCAACCAGTGGTTCCCGTGAACGGCAGCGCACTCGCATTGCCGGATCTTGTTGATGACGGGGATTACTGGAACTATCCCAATAAGACCCTGGTGCGGTGGGATGAGCCGCTGCAGATCAACTGTGATGTCAGGAACATCGGGACGGTGAATTCCGGGGGATTCTATGTTGACTATTACCTCTCCTTGGACAACACGATTACTATCGAAGATTACCTGCTGGGGTATGTATATATCAGCAATGTTGCCCCGTACTCATACGCTGATGCAAACCTCCTGATCGACTCGTTCCATAGATATGTACCGCCAGGAATGTATTATATCGGGTATTGGTATGATTCATTTTCTAATGTCGTCGAGTCTGATGAGACGAATAACATCGCCGTCGACAGCACCCAACTCACCGTTGCATACCCGAACAAGCCGGATCTCCTGGATGACGGAATACATGATGGGATCGAGGGATTGTATTTCTTCCTGAACAAGTCTTCGTACTACCCGAACGAGCTTTTCGAAGTGCACAGTGATGTGGCAAACCGCGGCCCGGTAGATTCAGGGAGTTTTTACGTTGATTATTACCTGTCAACGGACCGTATCATCACCACCAGCGATTATTGGATCGGGTATGACTATCTCTCCTCCGTTCCGGCAGGATACTGGGGGGACTCCGACTATTATGGATCAATTCCCGGCTCGATACCGGCAGGGACGTATTATCTGGGGTGTATTATCGACGATCCTCCATCTGTCAACGAGTTCGATGAGACCAACAACAAGGCGGTAGACGACAGCACCTACACCATTCAGGGCTCAATTGATGTCACTGCACCGAACGGCAACCAGAACTGGACGCCAGGCAGTGCCCACACGATAACCTGGACCCAGGCGGGTCTCACCGGTACAAACGTCCGGATCCTGCTGATGAAAGATTATGGCTACAATATCGCCCAGATCATCACGAGTTCGGTCTCGGCAACGAGCGGATCGTACACCTGGACTGTCCCGATGACGCTTGCTGGTGGAACCGACTACTGGGTGAAGATTGAGTCCCTGAGCTATCCCGGCGTATATGGAGATATGTTTAACGGATGGATAACCATCCCGAATCTTGTTCCGACGATCACGGCCATCAGCCCCACCACGAAGAATTCCGGAGACCCTGGCTTCACGCTCAACCTCACCGGCACCAACTTCAATCCGAGCAGCAGGATACGGTGGAACGGTGCGGATCGGACGACGACCTACGTTACGGCGACATACATGTCGGCCGTAATCCCTGCAAGTGACATCGCATCGGCGGGAACGGCTACGGTGACGGTCTTCAACCCGGCGCCCGGTGGCGGCACCTCGAATGGGGTGACGTTCACGATAAGTCCAAGATCCCTTACTGTCACTGCACCGGATGGCAACCAGAACTGGATACCAGGCAGTGCCCACACGATAACCTGGTCCCAGGCAGGTCTTACCGGAACAAACGTCCGGATCCTGCTGATGAAAGACTATGGCTACAATATCGCCCAGATCATCACGAGTTCAGTCTCAGCAACGAGCGGATCGTACACCTGGACTGTCCCGATGACGCTTGCTGGTGGAACCGACTACTGGGTGAAGATGGAGTCTCTGAGCTATCCCGGAGTATACGGGGATATGTACAGCGGATGGATAACCATCCCGAATCTCGTTCCGACGATCACGACCATCAGCCCCACAACAAAGAATGCAGGAGATCCCGCGTTCACGCTCACCGTGACCGGCACGAACTTCAACCCGAGCAGCAAGGTGCGGTGGAATGGTGCCAATCGGACCACCACCTACGTCTCGCCGACCCAGGTGAGTGCGTCGATCCTGAATACCGATATCGCTGCTCCCGGGACGGCAAGTGTCACGGTATTCAACCCGGCGCCCGGTGGCGGCACCTCGGCAGCCAAGACCTTCACGATCAACAACCCTGTCCCGACGATCACGGCTATCAGCCCCACCACGAAGAATTCCGGAGACCCTGGCTTCACGCTCAACCTCACTGGTACCAACTTCATCCCGAGCAGCAGGATACGGTGGAACGGTGCGGATCGGACGACGACCTACGTTACGGCGACATACATGTCGGCCGTAATCCCTGCAAGTGACATCGCATCGGCGGGAACGGCTACGGTGACGGTCTTCAACCCGGCGCCCGGTGGCGGCACCTCGAATGGGGTGACGTTCACGATAAGTCCGCCCTCCAACCCGGTGCCAACCCTTACCAGTATCAGCCCAAGCTCGAAGGCCGCGGGGGATCCGGCATTTACCCTGACGGTTACGGGCACCGGCTTCTCTGGCGGGAGCAAGGTGCGGTGGAATGGTGCCAACCGGACGACGACCTACGTCTCGGGGACATCCCTGACAGCCGCGATCCCTGCAAGTGACATCGCATCGGCGGGAACGGCAACGGTGACGGTCTTCAACCCGGCGCCCGGTGGCGGCACCTCGAATGGGGTGACGTTCACGATAAGTCCGCCCTCCAACCCGGTGCCAACCCTTACCAGTATCAGCCCAAGCTCGAAGGCCGCGGGGGATCCGGCATTTACCCTGACGGTTACGGGCACCGGCTTCTCTGGCGGGAGCAAGGTGCGGTGGAATGGTGCCAACCGGACGACGACCTACGTCTCGGGGACATCCCTGACAGCCGCGATCCCGGCAAGTGACATCGCATCGGTGGGAACGGCGATGGTGACGGTCTTCAACCCGGCGCCGGGAGGAGGCACCTCGGCAGCCAGGACCTTCACCATCTCGGGTCCAACCATTACGGTCCTGGCACCAAATGGGGGTGAGACCTACCACCTGGGAGGTCCCCTTTCCATGAGCTGGAGTTACAGCGGGAACCCGGGTTCTGCCGTCAATATTGAAGTGCTCAGGGAGGAAACCATCCTGAAAGTGATCCCCGGCATCCCCATTGGTTCGGGAGGATTGGGATCGTTCAGCGTGACAATCCCGGCTTCGACTTCTTATGTGGGTTATTACCGGATCCGGGTCACCAGTGCCAGCGATCCGACATATTCCGACACGAGCAATGGGCCGTTTACCATCGCCAGCCCGACACTCACTGTCACCATGCCGAACGGTGGTGAGAATTTCCCGTTGGGAGCCCCTCTCCCCATGAGCTGGACCTATAAGGGTAATCCCGGAGCCACCGTCAACATTGAAGTGCTACGAAGCGGGGCAGTCCTGAAGACGCTCACCGGCATCCCCACAGGGTCGGGAGGATCTGGTTCATACAGTGTACCTATGATCCCATATGGTACACCCCTGGGAAGTGATTACACCATCCGAATCACCAGTCCGACGTACGCCAATTGCACCGACACGAGCAACGGACCCTTCACGATCTCCGGTCCGACAATTACCGTCACCGCACCAAATGGTGGTGAGACCTACCATGTGGGGTCTCCCCTCCCGATGAGCTGGACCTATACGGGCAATCCCGGAGCCACCGTCAACATTGAAGTGCTGCGGAGCGGGGCGGTCCTGAAGACGCTCACCGGCATCCCCACAGGGGCGGGAGGATCAGGTTCCTACAACGTGTCGATGATCCCCTACAGTACACCTCTGGCCTCAGATTACCAGATCCGGGTCACAAGTAGCAGTGTCGGGTCGTGCACCGATTCAAGCAATGGATACTTTACCATCGCTCCGGCATGATAAAAGCAGTGGAGTAGAGCGAGGTAGCATCAGAGGGGAGCTCTTCCCCTCACCTTTTTTGAATGTCAGGGAAAAGCCGGGATACTCCTGTGGTATTCCTGTCCGGATCACTCTCAATCGGGGGTGTTTTATCCTCCGCACTGTCAATAAAAAAATTACATGATTCCTTCGAGGGACACATGCGTACGAGATGAAATGCCGGAGGCATTTTCATATTAAAAAAAAGAGGATTTCGCCGTTTCTCTGGTCTCTTATCGGATGGCGAACATACCTGCCGCTTTGGAAGGGAAGGAACCTCTCTCCGATGTGGCAATCCTCCCCGTCAGGGACGGTGGTGGTAAATGTGCAGGGAGAGCCGCACCCACAATACTCCCTTTCGGCTACCCCCTCACTCAAACATTTAAACGATGAGCAGATCACAAAGTACAGGCATATTCACAAAGTACAGGCATATTCACAAAGTACCGCATATCCTCTGCTCTGAAATGAACGATGCGTCATTACGAGCTTGATCGCATCTCCCGGCTCCGGCGTACCGGCCATGCGGGCTTTCACTATACCAGGAAATAATGGTCGAGGGAAAACGAATGAAGACAAGGTATCGGGTGATGGCACTCGTGCTTATCTCCACACTCTTCCTTTGTGTGGCACTGACCCCGTGCGTATCCGCGGAGAGCGGTGAAGAATCCGGGAGCATTCCGCATGAGAAGAAGAGCCTGGAAGAGGTGAAGGACCACATCAGGAAGCAGGGGCTCCACTGGACTGCGAAAGAGACCTCCCTCTCCACTCTCACCCCTGGAGAAACCCTCACGAAGACGGGCGGCAACAAGATCGATCCGGGAACAAAGGTCAGCCCTGCCGAACCCGGGAAAGCGATCGTCCCTGTCGTGCCCGGGGGGGCTCTTCCTGCCTCCTTCGACTGGCGGGTGAATCCGGGCAACTATGTCACGCCTGTCAGGGACCAGGGATGCGGGGACTGCTGGGCGTTTGCCTCCGCTGCAGCACTTGAATCAAAAGTGAAGATCGTGAAAGGGGATGCGACCTACCCGGTCAATCTCTCCGAACAGCAGATCAAGTGCTTCGGGCATGGCACCTGCACGCCGTGGGACCTGGTAAGTACGTTCAATTTCCTGACATCGACGGGGACTCCCTACGAGGCATGTTTTCCCTACGTGGCGGGCACGGAATCCGGCCATCCCGCATGTGACCTGGCCCGGTGCCCCTGCTGGGACCAGGCCAGTCTCACGAAGGTGACCGAGTATCTCTTTCTCTCCCTGCAACCAGGATACTCCAACTCCCTTACGAGCGACCAGCTGAAGACTGCTATCATGCAGTACGGACCGGTGCCGGTGTACATGATGGTCTACGATGATTTCATGTATTACTACGCGGGAGGAGTCTACCAGCATACCCCGGCGTCATACCCTGTGGGAGGCCATTTTGTCACGATCATCGGCTGGGACGATGCCGACCAGGCCTGGATCTGCAAGAACAGCTGGGGGACAGGCTGGGGGGAGGATCCCTACGGGAGATCCGGCGAGCGGGGCTCCTTCCGGATCGCCTATGCGGAACCGCCCATCGATTTCGGGTACAATGTCATCGTCATCACTACCATCTCCGGACCTGCGGATAACACCGATCCTATCGCAGAGGCAGGGGGTCCGTATTACGGATCCGTGGATGTTCCGGTCAATCTCACCGGGTCGGGATCGGATACCGTTGGCGACTGCATCGTTGCCAGCGCCTGGGACCTCGATGATAACGGAGTGTTCGAAACGGCAGCACCAGCGGGAGTGATAACCCATACCTGGCTGGATGATTTCATCGGCACGATATGGTTCAGGGTCAGGGACAGCTTCGGTGCGGTGTCCACCGATGCTGCGCCGGTCACAATCGGATCTTTAACCCCCTCCATCACCGTCGAGGAACCGAACGGCGGTGAAACCTATTCCCCGGGCTCTCTCCTCCCCCTGCGGTGGAGATACACCGGCATCCCCGGGTCAACGGTGAGGATCGAAGCATTCCGGGGGCAAACGGTCATTGCCGTCCTTCAGGAGATTCCCCTTGGGGCAGGAGGATCCGGGTCCCATACGGTGACAATCCCTGCATCCCTCCCTGCCGGGAGCGATTATTCCATCAGGATTACGAGCATCAGCAACCCTGCATATTCCGACTGGAGCAATGGATCGTTTGCCATCGTCCCTCCCACGATCACCGTGGTGACGCCCAACGATGGCGGGGATTATGCCATGGGGGAGGTCCTCCCCATCAGCTGGAACTATACCGGCACCCCGGGACCCACGGTCAGGATCGACCTGATAAGGGAGAACACCGTTCTGGAATCGGTCGGGGGTATCCCTGTCGGGCCAGGCGGGTCGGGATTCTTTGAAGGAACGCTCCCGTACCGCATCCCTGCCGGGGATGAGTACCGCATCCGGGTCACCAGCACGGGGTATCCCGGTTGCAGCGATACGAGCGATACCCCGTTCACGGTCCGGTCCGCTCTTACTGTCACCGAGCCTGACGGGGGGGAGATCTGGCCACCGGGATCCTTCCAGACTATCCGGTGGAACTACCATCGAGATCCCGGGTCATCTGTCCTGATCGAGGCGCTCCGGGGCACTTCGGTCATTGCGCGGGTGTCGGGAATTCCCATCGGGTCCGGTGGAAATGGATCCTACCCCCTGACGGTCCCGGCTGCTACTCTCCCTGGGGGTGAGTACCGGATCCGGGTTACCAGCACCCGCTATCCCACCTGCACGGATATCAGCAATTCGGAATTCACCGTCGGCAATCCGGCTCAGACGGCCTGTACTGCCGACTGGCAGTGTGTGGCGGCACAGTGCTGCCATGCCACGGGGTGCATCAATGCCCTCTTCCAGCCCGACTGCACCGGGATTGCCTGCACGCTCGAATGTAGCGGCCCTCTGGATTGTGGTGCCGGGCACTGCGGCTGCGTCAACGGGACGTGCACCGTCATCCCCGGGCCGGCATGAGAACAGGCGAGACCGGCGCCCCCCTTTTCTCTCGTGATTACAGGGCACTGTTTTTTAGGGGACCATCCGATTCCGGGTGATATCCTTGCCCACCCAGCCTCTCTCCGGCATCCTGCTCCGGCTTGAGGACGATAGTCCTTGGGGGGGGTGGAGGTTCATCTGGTGAACCCGGGTGGGCAGGAGGGGTTAACCCGGAGGATCCAAAAAAATATTGCCAGGCCGTCCCATTGAATCACCGTGAATCCTGGAGGGGAAGCGATGAAAAACTCAAGATACATCAGGGGAGTGGCAGCCGTGGTACTCATCATAGTGCTTCTGGCGGTGCCGGGTATGGCGGAGAACCGATCAACCGATAGCGGTGAAGCACGACTCACGCAGGAGGGGAGTGCGACGAAGTTCGTGTCGCCTGACCGAACGACCGGCACCGGGGCGGCGCCCGTGGGCAGGGGAGGGTCCTGTAGTCCCGACACCCAAAGTCCCCTTCTCCCGGGTACCGTTTCCTTCCGGGAGTATGATACCATTTTCATCCATGGCATGAATGCAGTGCCGGATGCGCCCGATCCTGATATCGACACGATCGACCTCTACGGAGAGGGTCTTGACCTGATCCTCGTGGGGAAAAATTCGTCCCTGTATCCCGACGCCGTCATCTATTGCCCGCTGCCCAGCTATGAAAAGAAGACCGGGGGGATGCAGCCGATGGCCAGGTACATCGCGGTACAATATGCATCAGGGCTGGACGCCTCCTTCTCCCCGGAAGTGTACAAGGTGGAGGTGTTCAACGGGTGCTCACCGGTGAAAACGCTCTTCACCACGTTCTCCAACGATGGGAGCTGTTCGGTCCAGATCCTTGACCTGGGGGGCTGGTATGCCTTCAACCGGGGAATGAATATCGCCATCTCCCTCAGAAACGTGGTACCTTCCGCTGAGGGTTTCTTTATCACGGGGTATGGTGCCCGGTTTGAGTGGTAACCTCGTGACTACGAAAGGAAGCTCTCCATTTTTTTAAGGGACCGCCTCTTGTTCTGACCGGAACTGCCAGGGTACATTTCCTTGTTTTCAGGGCTGCGACCCACCAACCGATACACGGAATGAAGCATCGGTTGAGATGTTTTACCGTTCCCACCTGGTGATAGGGTGGATTTGTTCAATACGATGGACTGGAATGGGGTGAAACAGCTAAAAAATTCGACTCAATGAACCACGGTGAACAGGTCCTGTCATTTCAGGATCAATGGTTGATCCTATCAGCAGATGAGATCCCCGGCATGCCGGTGGGATGTGGCTGGATAAGGTTCCCGGTAGGAGTGACAGAGCTGTTACCCTCCTATCGTGCCAGTAGGACAAACCTTTATTTCCCGTGTTGATAAGGTAGGACTGTTTTGCATGGGTCAGGGATCCGGCAACGTTGGAAACAACGGGGGGTTGATATGAATGAAACACATGACACAGGTTCTGTTCATTGGCATGATCGTCTGCCTGTTCGCGATGGTCGTGCCGGTTGCGGCATTGAATGAGGGAACGATTGCCTTTTGCTCTGAAAGGGATGGTATCTGGGAGATCTACACGATGAACCCTGACGGGTCCGGCCAGGTCCGCCTTACGACCAATACGGAATATGATTTTTACCCTGCCTGGTCACCGGACGGATCAAGAATTGCCTATATGACAGATTGGATGACTGGGTTGGAAGGCGATAATGTGAGGGAGATTTATGTGATGAAGGCAGATGGGACCGACCCTGTCCGCCTCACCAATAATACCGCAGATGATTTATTTCCCGCATGGTCTCCAGACGGCTCGAAGATAGCCTTTACTTCTGACAGGGATGGCAATTATGAAATCTATACGATGAACGCCGATGGGACCAACCAAACCCGTATTACCAGTAACGTTGGCACACAGCCATCATGGTCTCCGGATGGCTCGAAGATCGCGTTTATCTCCAACAGGGATGGCTATGTTGACATCTATACGATGAACGCCGATGGGACCAACCCAATCCGCATTACCAATGATGTATACACTAATTCAAGGCCATCATGGTCACCCGACGGATCGAAGATCGTTTTTGCCAGTTCATGGAGTGGCGGATCAGGAATCTACCTGATGAACGCAGACGGGACTAACATGATCCCACTCAATGTCAGTGTATGGCTTGTCTATGATAAACAGCCATCATGGTCACCAGACGGTTCGAAGATAACGTTTACCTCCGACAGGGATGGCAATGACGAAATCTACACGATGAACGCAGATGGGACCAACCCGATCCGGCTCACCACTACTGAGGCACGGGAGGGGGCATCCGCATGGTCATGCGTCGATTCCATCAAAGTGACCGTGCCAAATGGTGGCGAGACTTTCTACCAGGGCTCGAGCCTGCCTA
The DNA here is from genome assembly GCA_002068435.1 of Euryarchaeota archaeon ADurb.BinA087. Lineage (GTDB taxonomy): Archaea > Halobacteriota > Methanomicrobia > Methanomicrobiales > Methanospirillaceae > UBA9949. Next base: position 45,549 of record MVZQ01000001.1, read on the forward strand.
TGAACTGGACGTATACCGGCAACCTCGGGACCAAGGTAGATATCGCGGTGATCAAGGGGGGATCCGTTGTGAAAGTTCTTGCGGGCATCCCGATCGGCTCATTAGGATCCGGATCATACAGCGTTCCGATCCCTCCCGGTACCTTACCGGCGAATAATTACCAGATCCGGGTCACGAGTGCCAGCAACCCGGCATTCACGGATACCAGCGATGCTCCCTTCACGATCTCCGGACCGGCCATCACTGTGACGGCACCAGACGGCGGGGAGATTTTTTTCCTGGGATCGTCCCTCCCCATGAACTGGATCTATCAGGGAGACGCGGGACCGAAGGTGGATATCGCGGTACTGAAGGGGGGGGTTACCCTGAAAACCATCCCGGGTATCCCCATAGGAACGGGGGGATCCGGATCGTACAGCGTGCTGATCCCAGCCATCACCCCCCTGGGATCTGATTACACGATCGAGGTGACCAGCAGCAGTTATCCCGCATGCACCGATACGAGTAATGGTCCTTTCACGATCGGGGTTGACGGCAGTTCCTCGATCACGGTGGTGGCTCCGAATGGTACCGAGAACTGGGTACAGGGGTCGTTCCGGTCCTTCCAATGGGCTTATACCGGATCTCCCGGATCCGCGGTGAATATTGAGGTACTCAATGGTGCTGCCGTCATGGCTGTGATCCCCGGCATCCCCATCGGGACAGCTGGCAGTGGGGAATTCCCCCTGAAGGTCCCGTACTCCACCCCGGTTGGCACGAATTACACGATCCGGGTCACCAGCACCAGTATCCCTGCGTATACTGATACGAGCGATGGTCCGTTCACGATCAGTTCTGCAATAACCGTGGTGTCTACTGGCGGCGGTGAGAGTTATGCGATCGGGTCCGATCTCCCGATAAACTGGACGTATACCGGTAATCCCGGGCTAACGGTGAACATCGACGTGTTGAAAAACATGACCGTCCTGAAGACGCTCACGGGCATCCCCATAGGGCCGGGTGGTTCCGGATCTCTCTCTGTGCCAATTCCCGCCGCCACGCCCCTGGGATCTGATTACCAGATCCGGGTGACCAGCGCGAGCTTTGCCGCCTGCACCGACACGAGCGATGGGTTCTTTGGCATCAGTGCATAGGGAGGAGAGAGGTAGGTCAGGGAGATGAACCAGTGATTCTGGCGGAGGGCATCTTCCCCTCCGGAAAGAGGGATACCGGGTTCTCCCTAAGGATCCAGCCTCTCTTCCCGGCGAATAACACCGCATGATTCCCTTCCGGAACGGAAGCATACCGGATGAAAATTCCGGAGGCGTTTTCAGGTAAAACAAGGTCTCCCTTCTGTGAACGATGCTTCCGGATCGCTATTCATCGGTCTTCCGGGATGCGTTGTCTGAAGTCTCTCTCAGCAGAGCAGATCCTCCACCTGCGCCGGGGAAGTGACCCGGCCTGCTCTTGCACGCTTCAACGGCGCTTTACCATCCAGGCGTACCGTCATTACAAACATTTATTCTCTGAATCGACAAGGAAGGAGTATTTTGTATGGGTCAGGGATCCGGCAACCTTGGAAACAACGGGGGTTGATGTGAATGGAACATATGGTACGTATTCTGGGTATCGGCATGATCGTCTGTCTGATCGCGATGGTTGTGCCGGTTGCGGCATTGAATGAGGGAAAGATCCTCTTTCCCTCAGAAACTGAAGGCAATTGGGATATCTATGTAATAAACCCGGATGGAACCAATCGGGTTAGGCTCCTCTCTACTCCGGTAAATGAGTGGTCCCCTGCATGGTCTCCCGATGGTTCAAGGATCGTCTTTGAGTCGGGTGGTCATGGGTCCCTGTATGATCTTTACACGATGAACGCTGATGGAACGGACGTGGTCCGTCTCACATTTACGGAGGAAGATGAAATGGGTCCCTCGTGGTCTCCGGACGGCGGAATGATCATTTTTTGCACGAACAGGGATGGGGATCCTGACAATTATGAGATCTACACCATGAACGCAGACGGGACCAACCAGACCCGCCTGACCAACACTCCGGAATTTAGTGATATTGATTGCTCGTGGTCCCCAAATGGTGAAAAGATCCTTTTTAGCTCGGGAGGGGGGGACAACAATTTTGACCTCTACACAATGAACACAGATGGGACGAACGTAGTCCGCCTCACTGATAATCCGACATCTGACGATATGGCTTCGTGGTCTCCGGACGGATCGAAGATCGTTTTTGAGTCGGCCGAACCCGGGGATTGTGAGATCTACACGATGAACGCAGACGGGACCAACCAGACTCCCCTCACCAGTGATCCAGCAAGAGATTACGAACCCGGATGGTCTCCCGATGGGTCGAAGATCGTTTTTGTCTCCACCAGGGATGGAAATCAGGAGCTCTACACGATGAATGCAGACGGGACCAACCAGACCCGGCTTACCGATACTCCGTTAAATTACGAAGCCAAGGCTTCGTGGAAGTATGGCTCATCAATCACCGTGACAGGGCCGAACGGTGGCGAGACCTTCTATCATGGCTCTCCCCTTCTTATGAACTGGTCGTACCAGGGATATCCGGGAGCAAAGGTGGATATCGCGGTGCTGAAGGGGGATACTGTCCTGAAAGTCCTCGCTGGCATCCCGATCGGCTCATCAGGATCCGGTTCCTACAACGTGCCGATCATCCCTCCCAGTACCCCGCCGGGGAATAATTATAAGATCCAGATCACGAGTGCCAGCAGCCTGGCATACACCGATAGAAGTGATGCAACCTTCACGATCTCCGGGCCGACCATCACTGTGACGGTACCAGACGGCGGGGAGACTTTTTACCTGGGATCGTCCCTCCCCATGAACTGGACGTATCACGGAGACCCGGGACCGAAGGTGGATATCGCTGTACTGAAGGGGGGGTCTACCCTGAAAACTATCCCGGGTATCCCCATAGGAACGGGGGGATCCGGGTCCTACAGCGTGCTGATCCCTGCCATCACCCCCCTGGGATCTGATTATACGATCAAGGTCACCAGTAGCAGTATTCCCGCATGTAATGATACGAGCAACAGCAGCTTCGCGATCGGCGTTGATCCTGGGTCCTCGATCACGGTGGTGTCTCCGAACGGCGGTGAGAAATGGACCCAGGGATCAAACCAGACCATCAGCTGGACCTACACTGGAAGTCCTGGATCTACCGTGACGATCGAGGCGCTGCTCGGTGAAACTGTGCTGGCAACGGTTGCCTCCGGGTATCCCATCGGATCGGGGGGAATAGGTACTTACAACCTGACATTCCCCTTCAACACCCCCGTGGGATCGGAGTACTGGTTCCGGGTCACCAGCACCAGTATCCCTGCATATACCGATACGAGCGATTCGGCATTCTCGATCCTTCCTGCCATCACCGTCGATACTCCGAATGGCGGTGAGAACTATGCCCTCAACTCCACCCTCACCATGAACTGGACTTTTTCCGGGAACCCCGGCTCCACGGTGACAATCGAGGTGTTCAAGGGCGTGACCCTCCTGAAAACGCTCACCGGCATTCCCATCGGCACGGGGGGATCCGGGTCGTTGCCTGTGACGATTCCGCCAACAACTCCGGTAGGACCCGATTACACGATCCGGGTAACCAGCACGAGTTATCCTGCCTGCCGCGATACGAGCGATGCCGCATTCTCGATCGGGGCGATGGCAGCCACGTTCCAGGGGGCACTCATTGACGTTCAATCGCTCGCGGGTGGGGGCTACTTTGTGGTTAACATCACGACCGTCCTCGATGATGCGGGAGGGGTCCTCCATCCGGGAGACCAGGTGACCATCACGTACGCGTCCGGACTCCCCCCCGAATACCAGCAGGACTACGAGATCGACCCCGATCTCGAGGCTGGGGATTCGGTGGAAGTGTTCTGCACGATATTTGGTACCAGTTTCGTACTCCGCGACGGGAATTATGTAAGGGGGCTATCAGCCTGATCAGTGATGAGCATGGATTCATGATGCTCGCTCCTGCATCGTGGTTGTGAGGGGGGAACTCTGCCCCCCTTTTGCAGGAGGGTATCCAGGAGAAGGGCGCCTGGAACGTGTGGTCTCTTTTCGGGCAGCCCTGGTGTGCTGACCATGATGTGAATGCTCATAAGCCCCGGGAAGCTTTGCCGCCTGCACCAACACGAGCGATGGGTTCTTTGGCATCAGTGCGTAGGAAGGAGAGCGGAAGGTCAGGGATATAAAAAAAGGAATTCTGGCAGAGGGGGATCTTCCTCCCCATTTTTTTGTAATGGTGCCAGACAGCGTACTCCTCAAAGGGTTCAGCGATTCCTGTTCATGAAGTGTATCCCGAGAAAAGTTTTTATTCCAGATTCGATGATGTGGGGATTGGGATACACTGAGAGCACGGGTGGGGTTGATGATGTATACGATACAAACACTATGATGTTTTTTTCTCTCTCTGATTGATCCGCCCCTGTCTTTCGGCTGTATCTGTTATCACGAGGTGTCCGATATGAAACGCATGATGGTACTGGTACTCGGAGTACTCATTCTGATGCTCTGTATCATGCCAGGGATGGCAAAGAATCCTGGGGATACGGAGGAGGACAGGTACATCCAGGGAGCGAATGAAGCAGTTGCTGCGTATCCAAATCGAGCCACTGCCGGGCCGGAACTTGTCGCAGAAAGGGGTGGGATCGACACGCAGAGTCCTGTCCTGGATGGCAGTGCGTATACGAATTATGACACCATCTTCGTCCATGGCATTAATGTCGTGCCCGATGTGCCAAATTCCGATATCAGTGTGATTGATCTCACTGAGTCAGGCTTAATCACAACCCTGATCGGGAAGACCTCCTCCTGGTATCCCTACACTCCGATCTATTGCCCTCTTCCCAGTTACCAGCTGAAGACGGGTGGGATCCAACCAAAAGTCAGATATATCGCGGTTGAGTATGCATCGGGGTTTGGCGGGTACTTCACTCCAGAGGTGTATTGGGTAACCGTTTACAATGGACACTCCTTTGTCACCAGTTTCCCCATGACCTTCTCAAACAACGGCGGGTATTCGGTTCAGGTTATTGACCTGGGTGGATGGTACTCGTTCAATCGTGGATTGAATCTCATTCTCTGGGTCAGAAATACGGCACCATCTGCCCAGGGGTTCTGTGTAGCAGCGTATGGAGCCAGGTTTGAATGGTAACCTCCTGATTCGGGGCCATCCATTTTTTTTGCAATGCAATGATCTCGCAATGGCGCACACGGCGCTGTTCTCCTTCATCAAAGCGTACGATGAGAGGGTATCATGAGTCCGATAAGGGTGCGAGTACGGTTGTTTTCAGAGAATCAGGAGAGCGGAGGTCCAGTGGTGTCACCATTGGGTGGGAAATAGTTTCCCTGTGAGATCGTGCTGAGGGAATAAAAAAAAGTATATCATTTTTGGGAACCATGCCTTCGATCATGAAGGAAAGAATACCAATACTGCTCCTGGCCGTTGTACTCGTCCTCTCCTGCGGATGCACCTCGATGGGTGACCCCGATGCACAATTCCGGGATGCCTGGAACGAGTCGGAAGCGGCACTCCAACCGCTTGTCACGAACCTCACGACTATGGCAGAGGGGCAGGATTTTGAGGGGCTGGCGGTTGCAGTGGAAGCTGTGATACCAACCATCGAGGAACACCAGGCAACGATCGCAAGGATTCGTGTCTCTGAAACGTATACCCTCGAAAAAGAGCGGTACCTGGAAGGCCTGAAGGAGCTCCGGAGTGTCGGTGTCCAGCTGAGGGATATTGACGAAAAATCCATGATCGACCAGGCAATTGATCTCTATATCGCTCAACAACACCTCGAGACGGCCCGGGCAGCCATGGACGAAGTCAGAAGCATGATGCAGGGATAGCTCTTTTTTTTGAACCATATCCTCGAGGAGCTGTTCGAAAAGGGGAAGAACCCCCTCAAGGGAGGGGAAGAATTCGGGGGCATACCCGGGACCTGTCCGGGCAGGGGAAGGAGGGGATCATGTCCCCACCGTGCGGACGCACGGCAAGGTTTTTATTTTCCCATCCATGATGGAGTAGTACGATACAACGATGGGGGGTGGGGGGTTGATGCATATCCTTATTCAGATCCTCGATAATCGAACAATTCAGGAAATTCCACCTTTTCTGTTGCCTTGTATCGGCAGACGAGAGGTACACAATGAAACACATACGGATAGTGGTACTTGGCGCATTCATCGCCCTGCTCTGTATCACGGCCGCAATGGCTACGCCGCCGCTTCCTGATGCGGCTGCAGCGGACTCAGAACAAAGATCTGCAACGACCGCAGCATCGCTGGCTGGCCTGGGGGTATGTGGGAGTGAACCCCCAAGCCCGGTCCTCGATGGGGGTGCTTTCACCAATTATGATACCATCTTCTATCATGGAGCCGCTGCCGATGCAAATGGGATCCCGAACTCAGATATCTTTCTTGAGGCCGACTATGTCGACGGGCATTTTATGTACCTTTCTGCCGGGGGTGGAGGATATGCCCCCTCTGCCTTTATCAATTGTCCCTTCGCGAGTTATGAATCGAAGCAGGGGGGGATCAGACCCCAGGTCAGATATCTTGGTTTATTGTACCGGACAACTGGTGCAGTAATCGATTACGTGTTGATTTACAACGGGTGTACCCTGGTCACCTCCGTGAATTTTGATCCTCCATTAACCAATTCCGGCGACTGTACGGTCAGGGTTATTGATCTGGGAGGCTGGTATCCTTTCAATCGCGGATTGAATATGGTCGTTCACGTCCGAAATCCGGAAACTTTTCAGAGCGGATTGATCATCGGAGGGTATGCAGCCAGGTTCGAGTGGTAGCTGCCGGGTGATTCCCGATCCGGTATTCTTTTTTCATGAACGCGCCCCCGGCACATTCATCATGAATACATGGATTCCCCGATGCTGAATCAGGTGATTTTTATGAATCTGTCTCTGGCATTGTCATTCGGTATGCCTGGTTTGCGCAGGGAATAAGGTGATTTTTTGGGATCCCCTCTTCGAAACGATACGGCTCCATTCACTGGCGTCAATGTCCGGGGTGTCGTGCCATGGCATGGGAAGCTGCTGCTCACCATTGCTCCCAGGTCCGTGCTCCCTCCTTCACGGGGCTTCTCGCCCCATCAGGTACGGTGCTGACTGGTCACCCGGTACCCGGCCGATGCGAGCCTTTCCAGGATCCGCTGCTGGTGAGCCGGTCCCCGGGTCTCTATCCCGAGGTTCACGCGGATGAGGTGCAGGAGAAGGTCAGGGGAGCCCCGCTCCTGCTCAACACGGCTGATCGTACCCCCTTCCTCGGCGATCAGGGTGAGGAGTGCCGGGAGG
>MVZQ01000002.1 GCA_002068435.1 Euryarchaeota archaeon ADurb.BinA087
GTCGGGTATGTGCCGGAATACCAGTCCGGCATGCGGCTGGTCTGGCTGGCCGATACCAGTACCAATCTGCAGGGGTTCCATGCTTTCGGAAACTACGACTGGCACGAGGCTGCAGAGCCGGAATACTGGTATTATTACCAATCGGGAGGTGAGAGGTACCCTACCACGACAGGGCTCTCGGGGAAGTACATCTCAGAACTCCATATCCTGTCAAACCGGGAACCGGAAGGAGCGATCGAGGTAACCTCGAATCCTCCAGGGGCAAGGGTCTCCCTTGACGGTTCCGACAGCGGGTATGAGACCCCCTGCCGCCTCGAAGCACTCCAGGAGGGATTGTATTCCCTCACGGTCATGAAGGAAGGGTATCTCACCCCGGAAGAACAATCAGTGGAGGTAATCCCTGGAAAGAGCCTGCCTGTGCATTTTGACCTTGTCCCTGCCCCTGCGGGGGGAGGAGATTCAGGCACGGACTCATCGGGAAGTAGCCCGCTCTCCCCTCTCCCGGACCTGGCAATCCTCGAAGGAGGGCAGTTGGCGATGATGGAATTTCTCCGTATAAACGGCAGCTTTTCCGCCCATCCCTCCACTATTCTGCCGTTCACCCTCAAAGGCGGGGAAGAGGGGGCTGTTGCCTTTGACAAGAACATATCGGATTCCTCTCCAGAGCTTCTCCGTCTCTACCTGTTTTTCGATCGAAGCAGTGCTGATCCCGGGATCGATGCTGATCCAGAGGTCGTTATTGCCACAGACCAGGGTGAAGTGACACCGATCAGGACCTGGGTTGAACGGGGCGAGGATGACCGGCCTTACTCCACGACGCTGGTATTCTTACTCCCGGTGGTGAACCCGGATGGCACGGTGATCGTGCGGAGCATGAATCACGCTTCCTGGAATGCTACGGTAGCGGGAGGTCTGCTGCTGATGGGATACGAGGACCCGGGAGCAGGCACTAACGGGGTGTGGATCGCAGAAGGGGCGGATCTAATCGGGGAAGCCCCCGGCCTTGGGAGTCCCATGACCCTGGCAGAATTTACCGGGCCTTTCCCTGACCGGGAACCAAATGCCACCCTCGTCCTGGCAACCACCCCAAGCTCAGCAGCAGGCAATCTGAGCTTTTTTATCAACGGTGTCAGCATGCCGGGTCGATTGATTTCCGGCGAGAGCCCTGTTGCAGTCCACGAGATACTGCTTCAGGATGGGACCGGATCCATGGTACGGTTTCATACCGGTGCCGATGATTCGGTAGTGACATGCCGGGTGGCAATCCTTTCAATGGATATTTCTGACCTTGCGGAGGATACGGCAGGATCCATTCCGACCACGGGAACGATCACTCCCGGTACGACAACCCCTGCCGTTTCCCTCCCTGGGGAGTCGATACCTGCCCCGGAAGAAGCGACACCTCCCCTTACATCCACATCAGGTACAGAGAAGCTGCCTGGCTTCGACCCGATCGGAAGTTTCCTTTGCTGGCTTCATAATTTCGTTCTCTGGCTGCAGGGCATGCCTCCTGAATCCTGCTACCAGCGGACGGTCACGGTACCACCAGCAAGCGATAGTCCCCTCCCTCTGCAGGAAATCCCTGAAGAGCAAACTTTCACGATTCAAGTCACTTCTACCCCGCAAGGTGCACTGGTCTCTCTTGATGGGCAGCCTACCGGATTGACAACACCGTGCGATCTCGTACTGCCATTAGATGGAGAACACACGATACGACTGACAAAGGAGGGATACCAGCCTGCTGAACAGGTCATAAGGGGTGATGAAGCTATTGAGGTGCACCTCCATCCGATGGTACCGGAACCGGTAATGACAACCATGCCTGCAGGTGCCCCTATCCCTGCCACCGGAACTGCACACCACGGAGGGGTATCCATCCGGACCTATCCTGAGCAGGCTGAGATTAAGATCGATGGGGTCGTAGTGGGCTCGAGATCTCCTCTCCTCGTCTATCCTCTGCGGGAGGGATTCCACACGATATCGGCAGGGATCCTGACAACAGGGAACGCCTATGCATCGCAGGAGACGATCCGGGCATGGGTCTTCCCGGATGCGATCATGCCCATCGAGTTCAACCTGATGGATGCCGCCTCGTCCCGCTCTGTCACTATCGGTGGGGAGGCCTGGAAAGGTACGTCGTTCACCGTGAATGGCTATTACCCGCTCAAGAGGGTCCCTGAAAAGGTCGAGTTTGCAGAGCATCCTTCGTTTGTCACCCTCATAAAGGACGCCGCCTATTATTCATTTACGATCCCACAAAGCAGCCGGGACAGCGGGCAGTTTCCTGTCCCGGCCAAAACACCCCTGGTCTGCAATCTCTCGATTGCGAGCGATCCAGCCGGTGCAGAAATTTTTATCGATGGTATTCGCACCGGACTCCTGACTCCTGCGATAATCCCCAATGTATCTGAGGGTTACCACCGGGTTTCGCTCACTGCAGAAAACCGGATCCCGGTGACTGAGCGCATTTTCCTCGCTGAAAGCCATTGCCTCATCGGGGATTTCCAGGTAAAGTATTCACTTCCGTGGTACGCCTCGGGGAGTATCGTTCTCACCAGTGATCCCCCCAAGGCGGCGGTCTCCATCCGGGGTCTGAAGACAGGAGAGGTGACACCCTGCACTATTGACGGGATCCCAATCGGGGTCTGGGAGGTGCTGCTCACCCTTGACAAGGGGAAACGATACCTTGATGTTACTGTCGAGCCGGGCCAGACCAGGAACTATTCGGTGGTGTTTGACTGATCAATGGTAATGAATACTGGCAAAATCATCATCAAGGTATATTTACTTGATTAAAAATAATGAATGTTTAAAAACAAATAATTGTAAAGCCTGCAACAATTACCTAATTCCATCCCATACCAGGACTGTGATCAGATGGCTGAGTTATGTTCTCCTAATCGAGGTGAAAAAGTGTCGGTTCATTCGAAAGGACGATGCCTGCTGACAATACTGTCTCTCATTTTTATCGTTACCAGTGTGTCAGCTGCAACCACCCAGGTAGAGATAGTGAAGTATGCAAACGATGGTAAGACTGTCATCAGCCAGAGAACGGTCAGTTACCAATGGATGATGAATAACCTCCCGGTTCTGGGTGATGGGGTGACCCATTACTATCACCAGGGGCCGGTCTTTAAAGATAACCCGGACCCTTTGGTACAGGAACAGCTCAGGTGGAATCCCGAAGAGGACACCAATGTCCTCGATAAAGACATGGGTGCCGTAAAGGGGACTAATATCAGGGATCTCTGCGACCTTGTGGGAGGAATGTCAACAGGAGAAGAGGTAAAGATACGGGCTGCTGACGGATGGAGTATGTGGTTTGGGTATAAAAATGTCTATGATTATTCGTCCCGTGAAGGTCCTATTGTCCTGTGTTGGTATCAGAATGGAAAATATCCTGATTCCGGGTATAATGATGGAATGAGACTGGTCTGGTTTGCGGATGATTCGGTCAATACCCTTGGGCCTGGCGGAACGGGTGTCCATGCGTTCGGGAACTGGGACTGGCACGAGGCTGCAGCACCTGAATACTGGTATTATTACAATGGCGGATGGCCAACAACGACGGGTTTATCAGGGTTTACAATAAGTGACATTTCTCTTTACAGTGATGACCCAGTGCCGGTTATCCTGCCACTCCCCGGCCAGACATCAGTACCCACGGATCCGGACAAGGATGGACTCTACGAGGATATGAACGGAAATGGGGCGATTGGATTCGGCGACGTCGTTCTGTTTTTCACTCATATTGAATGGATAAAGGAGAAAGAACCGGTAATAGCGTTTGATTTCAGCGGCAATGGTGTGATTGGCTTTCAGGATGTTGTGGTATTCTTCAACCAGGTGGGTTGAGGTACATGGTCTTTTCAATTGTTGCCGGATAACGAACTGTCGGGAACTAATTGAACCTACTCACTTTTTAGGAGGATTGGTGTAACGAGATTTTCCCACGAGAAGTAGAGGAAAAAAATTCCATTCATACCGCGCCGGGAGAATTGAACTGTTTATCAGTTGGTGTTTACTAAAACCATTTATTAATTTATTATTTATCGTTTAACTCATTTTTTATCATGAAAGTAAAAATAGGATTCATTTCTTCTCTGGATAGTGAAAAAAAAGTGTAATTGGTCCATAAAAAGAGGCAGGCCATTATTTTTTAAATAATTATAAACTTACTATTTTTTAAAATTCTCTGAAGTAAATAATAAATCTTTTAACAGCTCCTGTTGACCATTCCATTGTTTTTGTTGTACATTTGGAAATTTCATCCAAACGAGGTAGAACCATGGACAAGAAGAAGACGATATGGGCATATTCGCTCATCTTTATTGCAGTATTGCTGTTTGCCACACCAGCGATAGCTGCGACCACGACCGTGCACATTGTACGGTATGCAAACGATGGAACAACGGTCCTGAACGAGACCAATATCACCTATCAATGGATGAGGGATAACCTCCCGGTGCTGGGTGATGGAGTTACCCACTATTACCACCAGGGACCGGTCTTCATCGATGATGATAACGAGACTCTCGAACAGGAGCTGAGGTGGAACCCTCAGGAAAATACCAATGTCCTCGAGAAGGATATGGGTGCGGTAAAGGGTACCAACGTCAAGGATCTCTGCGACCTTGTGGGAGGAATGGCTCCTGGCGAACAGGCAAAGATCCTTTCCTCGGATGGTTTTTCCAAATGGTTCGCTTACGAGAATGTATATGGGTACTCCTCGCGTGAAGGTCCAATTGGCCTTACCTGGTACATGAATGGGAATTATCCCGACTCGGGGTATTCAGATGGTATGCGTCTAGTCTGGTTTGCCGATGATTCGGTCAATACCCTTGGGCCGGGGGGGGCCGGGGTCCATGCATTCGGCAACTGGGACTGGCATGAGGCAGCTGCGCCTGAGTATTGGTACTACTACCAGCAAGGCGGTGAAAATTATCCGACCACTACCGGCCTCTCTTCCAAGTATGTGAATCGCATTTATATCTACAGCGATGATCCAGCACCTTCATCTATCAAGGTGGAATCCCCTGATGGTGGAGAGATCTGGAGTCTGGGATCTGTCCAGACTATCCAATGGAGTTACCATGGTGACCTTGGGTCAACAGTAAAAATTGAGGCGCTTCGGGGAGAAACTGTGATAGCGACGATTCCCGGTGTTTCCATCGGAGCCGGAGGATCAGGTTTCTTCAATCTGACGGTACCTTCAGGTACACCATTGGGCACTGATTATCGTATCCGGGTTACGAGCACCAGTGTTCCTGCCATTACTGATACAAGCGATGCACCATTCACCATCAGTTCTCCGATTACGGTAGTTTCACCTGATGGAGGCGAGGTCTGGCAGCTGGGTTCTGCCCAGGCCGTTCAGTGGACCTATACCGGCAATCCCGGTTCTGCGGTAAAGATCGAGGCACTCCGGGGAGAAACGGTTATTGCGACAATTCCGAGCGTTTCTATCGGATCGGGAGGATCAGGGTTCTTCAATCTGACAGTTCCTTTCAGTACACCGCTCGGAGATAATTACCGGTTCCGGGTGACCAGCATCAGCAATCCGGCGTATACCGATACCAGCAATGCACCATTCACCATCAGTGCCGATAGCGGATCATCGATCAGTATTGTGTCACCAAATGGTGGTGAGATCTGGACGCAGGGTTCCACACAGTTCATAAACTGGACCTCTGAAGGCAACCCCGGGTCCATGGTAAAAATCGAATTCTTGAAAGGCTCCACCGTCCTGAAAACAGTCACTGACATTCCCACCACTTCAGGCTCTGGCAGTATACCGGTTCCCTATAGCACGCCTCTCGGTGATGACTATAAGGTCAGGATTACCAGCACCAGCAACCCGGCATATAGCGATACAAGCGCCGCTCCCTTCACGATTGGATCTGCTATCACTGTCGTTTCGCCCAATGGCGGGGAGATCTGGCCGCCGGGGTCTACCCACCCCCTCCAGTGGACCTATCTCGGCAATCCCGGTTCTGCGGTAAAGATCGAGGCACTCCGGGGAGAAACGGTTCTGGCGGTTATATCGTCCAGCCACCCCATCGGATCGGCCGGGGCTGGATCGTTTAACCTCACCTTCCCCAATAGCACTCCGCTAGGTGATGATTACCGGATACGGGTTACGAGTACCACCTATCCCGCCTGCACTGATACCAGTAATGGATTCTTCAGTGTCGGTACGCCACCGACCATAGATGTGCTCTTTAACGGGACCGTGGCACTCACTCCCGGAGCGACGTTCAATGTTACCACTTACAATACGAACCTGACGTATACCGTGAATCGGACCACCCCGTTAGGAGCCCTGGATGTGGCTGCCACCACGGCCGGGTTCACCTACGGCGTGACGGACAAGCAGTGGTCGGGATATGGCGTCCTGCTGCTGGACAACATCGATACGTATCTCTACCAGAAGACACCCCGGCAGGCATGGTATGCCTACGTCAACGATGTATACAAGGACGGATATAACAACCCTGCCGGCGGACTGAACCTCATTCCACTGAATGACGGCGACCGGGTGGAATACTACTTTGTTAATGGTACTGTGGCTGACCCGGCCAACCTGGCGGCGGTCAAGGCAAATGCCTCTGCTGCAGTACTGACCATCGCTGATATTGCATCCGGCCCGGTCATGGACGTGCTGTTTAACGGGACTGTGTCACTCACTCCCGGAGCGACGTTCAACGTTACTGCGTACAATACGAACCTGACGTATACCGTGAACCGGACCACCCCCTTAGGAGCCCTGGATGCGGCTGCTACCACGGCCGGATTCACCTATGGCGTGACAGACAAGCAGTGGTCGGGATACGGGGTACTCCTGCTGGACAACATCGATACCTACCTTTACCAGAAGACGCCTAGGAAAGCCTGGTATGCGTATGTCAATGACGTCTTCAAGGATGGGTATAACAATCCTGCCGGCGGACTGAACCTCATTCCGCTGAATGACGGCGACCGGGTAGAATACTACTTTGTCAATGGCACTGTGGCGGACCCGGCTAATCTCGCTGCGGTCAAGGCAAACGCCTCTGCTGCAGTACTGACCATCGCTGATACTACCCCAGGCCCGGTCATGGACGTGCTGTTTAACGGGACTGTGTCACTCACTCCCGGAGCGACGTTCAATGTTACCGCTTACAATACGAACCTGACGTATACCGTGAACCGGACGACCCCGCTGGGAGCGCTGGATGTAGCCGCCACCACAGCCGGGTTTACCTACGGTGTGACGGACAAGCAGTGGGCGGGATACGGTGTCCTGCTGCTGGACAACATCGATACCTATCTCTATCAGAAGACACCCCGGAAGGCCTGGTATGCGTATGTCAATGACGTCTTCAAGGATGGGTATAACAATCCTGCCGGCGGACTGAACCTCATTCCGCTGAATGACGGTGACCGGGTGGAATTCTACTTTGTCAATGGCACTGTTGACGATCCTTCCAACCTTGCCGCGGTCAAGGCAAATGCCTCAGCCGCGGTCATGACAATTGCTTCGACAGGGGTAATCCCTACTGACTGGAACCTCATCCTCGATGGTGCAAAGGTCGAGACGGTGACAAAAGCTTACTTCGAATCTGGTCTTGCCTGCCCGAGCTCCGGTCACCAGGTATTCTGGACCGATGGCGAGGGAAACGAGTGGGGCGGTGTCCCACTCTGGTTGCTGGTCGGCATGGTAGATGATGATCCGGACGTAGGCCCGGACCATTACAACTTCAACGACGCCCTTGCCGCAGAGGGTTACTCGGTGAAGGTGACCGCGGGAGACGGGTATTCCATCAATTTCGAGAGCACCGATATCGCCCGCAACAATGACTACATCGTGGCAAATACCCTGAACGGGGAGCCTCTGCCACTGCTCCGTCCCAACAGCACCAAGCCCTGCTTCCCGCTCCAGATGATCGGCCCCGCGGTTACCTCCGGGAAACTGATAGGGAACATCAACTCGATCGAGCTCGTTGGACTTCCCGAGCCGCCTGAGGGATGGACGCTCAGTATGGAAGGTGATGTGGTGGATATCATCACGCAGCAATACTTCGAAGAGGGCATTGCCTGTCACCACAACACCACTTATACCGATGGCAGCGGGAATGTATGGAGTGGCGTCCCTCTCTGGGAACTTTTGGGGGCTGTCGATGACACCGAGACCGCTTCCCACTGGACCTTCAATGATACCCGCGCTTCCACAGGTTACACCATTCGCGTGATCGCCGTTGACGGATTCAATCGGACCTTTGCGAGCGGGGATGTCGCGAGGAGCAGTAACTATATCGTGGCGAACAAGAAGAACGGCGAATCACTGAACGAAACTGAAGCTCCGCTCCGCCTGGTGGGCGCGAATGCCACCGGTGGGAAGAGCGTGAGCAAAATCTCAGCTATCCGGCTCGAAGGCCTGCCTGCATACCCCCCCGGTAACTGGAGCCTGCTGCTCGATGGTGCGATCAGTGATATCATCCCCCAGCCTGAGTTTGAGGACTGGGCCGCCTGCCATCCGGCGGCATATACCGATGGGGACGGGAATGTCTATGAGGGTATACCCCTCTGGCGTCTCATGGGGTGGGTCGATGACAGGATCCCCCATGGATCGGATGGATTTAACAATGCTCTCGCCATTGCCGGATACAAGGTGATCGTTACTGCCGGGGATGGATACAGCAAGGAGTTCACGAGTCAGGAGATAGGAACGACGAACGGCTTTATCATCGCGAACAAGATGAACGGGCTGCCGCTTCCTGCCGATGGAGAGCACCCACCGTATCCATTACGCCTCGTCGGTGCAGGTCTCCCCTCCGTCCATTATAGCGTTGGCAACGTGGTCAAGATTGAGCTGACCGACTTCCAGGAACCCACCGAGATCCCGAAAATTACCATCATCAAGTATGCATCCGATGAGGTCACGATCATCAACCAGACCACGGTCGACTATGTCTGGATGGAGGCACACCTCCCGGTCATAGGCGATGGTGTGACGCACTATCAATACCAGGGCCTCACCCTCGACCCGGACGATCTCTGGGACCCCACCGAGACCAAGGGGATGACTCCGCCCAAGATCGATAACGCGATCAAGGGAACAAAAGTGCAGGATCTCTGCAACCTGGTGGGCGGGATGGAGCCGGGCACCGAGATCACGTTTGTTGCTACCGACAATTGGGAGACCACGCTTCCCTACGACTGCATCTACCCCAATCCGCATGTTTATTCCCATCTTGGCGATACGATAATTGCCTGGTACGCTGACGGACAGTATGTCCCCAATTACACTGATGGGCAGCGGCTCTTCTTTACCCCTGAAGATCATGTAGCTGGGCAATGGAACATGCACGAAGCCCTTCCTGAGGAATACTGGCATTACAATTATCAAGATGGGGTCAACTACCCGTCAGTTGCCGGTCTCTCGGCCAAGTGGATCACGACTATCAAGATCTACTCTTCCCCGGCAACTGACTGGACGCTTGTCCTTGACGGAGAGGAAATCGGCGGGCTGAAACAGAATATCTCGCGTACCTACTTTGAATCTGCACTCACGTGCAGTTTCGGTGCAAACCACGAAGCAGAATATACTGATAGTCAGGGCAGAACCTGGGCAGGAATGCCTCTGTGGTTCCTTGCCGGTTTTGTTGATGACCAGGATCAGCACTCGGCAAATGCCTTCAACGAAACCCTGGCAGCAGCCGGGTATGATGTGATAGTGACTGCAGGTGATGGTACCTTCACTACCATTCCAAGCGACCAGATAATCCGGAACAACAACTACCTTGTTGCAAATACCCTGAACGGGACAAGGATTCCTGAAGAGGACCCGAGCTGGCCGCTTCGCCTGGTTGGCCAGAACGTCACGGGTGCAATGAGTGTAAAGGGGATTGCATCGATTGAATTACTCCCCTCCGGGATCGGGCCAACAGCCCCGACGGCAAACTTCACCGCTGATGTGACCTCTGGGGATGCCCCACTCACGGTGAACTTCACTGACTCCTCGACTGGTGACGGCATCACCGCGTGGGCATGGGACTTCGAGAACGACGGCACGGTTGACTCGACCGAGCAGAATCCGAGCCACGTCTACGACACGGCCGGCACCTTTACCGTGAACCTCACGGTGACGAATGCGGGTGGCAGTGACAGCGAGGTGAAAACGGATTATATCACCGTAATGACCCCCTGGTTAACAACGGTGACAATTATTGCCGATGCCGATAATCAACTCGATGAGCAAGCACCAGACTTAACTGGTGACATTTACCCTGAGTTGTTCGTTGCAACGTGGGATTCGAGCAGGAATATGCGAATCCTGATCCATTTTGACCTTTCCTCTATTCCCTCTGGTGTAACAATAAATTCTGCTATATTATCTTTAAGTCTGACAGCGGCGAGTGACGACAGAATCCAGGATGTACACCGTGTGACTTCTGCTTGGGCGGAAAGTACTGCCAGTTGGCAAAACCAACCTTCATTTTCGCTGATATCTACTTCAAACGCTCACACCGGTACGACTCCAGATTCATGGGTTAACTGGGATGTTAGTTCAGACGTCGGAGCATTTTTATCCGGCACTCAAAATTATGGTTGGTTGATTAAAGAACAGGTTGAGTCATCAGGGCCAGATCCTCTCTATGCATTGTACAAATCACGTGAGTTCAGTGGCGATAGTCTGTTAAGACCAAAGCTGTTTGTGAGTTATACTGCAGGCTCAGCTGCACCCGTTGCTGCTTTCACCTCCGACGTCCAGTCCGGTACCGCACCGCTGACCGTCCAGTTCATGGATCAGTCCACCGGCGACGGCATCACCTCATGGGCATGGGATGTCAACAACGACGGCACAGTGGACAACACCACCCAGAACCCGTCGTTCACCTACGACACTGCCGGCACCTACACCGTGAACCTCACGGTGACGAATGCCGGTGGGAGCGACAGCGAGGTGAAAACGGATTATATTACGGTGACCGGACCCGTCCTCCCGGTGCTGAATGTGAACACCGGTATCCGGTATGACACTATCCAGTCGGCAGTGACTGCCGCGACTGCCGGTGACGAGATTATCGTCTCGGACGGTTCCTACACCGAGAACGTGGTTATCGACAAGGGGATTACCATTAGGAGCGAGAACGGCGCCGCAGCCACTACAGTGACGGCAGCGAACTCCCTGGTGCCAGTCTTTGATGTGAATGCTGCCGACTTCGTCACCATCAACGGATTCAGTG
Organism: Euryarchaeota archaeon ADurb.BinA087; assembly: GCA_002068435.1. GTDB lineage: Archaea > Halobacteriota > Methanomicrobia > Methanomicrobiales > Methanospirillaceae > UBA9949. Next base: position 11,229 of record MVZQ01000002.1, read on the forward strand.
TCCGTGGAGCGACCGGGAGCAATATTGGCGGTATCGACTTCACGGATTCTGACTCCGGCACGATAACGAACAATGACGTCGCCAATGGCTACAACGGCATCCACCTGGGCGGCACATCCACGAATAACACCATCTCCTACAACAACTGCCACGACAACTCGAAACGCGGCCTCTCGATGCGGAACGATGCATATGGCAACTATGCGTTCCGGAACACCTTCTCGGCCAATGCCGACAAGGACATCTGCATCAAGGACATGACCCATGACAACGTCGTCTGGCTGAACAATCTCCTTGGAGGCACCCTCGACATCGGGACGGGGAACACCGAGAATTCAACCGCTCCGATTACCTACACCTACAATGGCAGCTCCTACACCAGCTACCTTGGGAACTACTACAGCTCCTATGTCGGGACTGATGCGGATGGGAATGGTGTCGGGGATACCGCGTTCACCTCCGGAGCATACTGGGCTGATGACTACCCACTGGTGGCACAGTCTGTGAATTACGTTTAAGCGATGGTGGGAGGACACAATCCACTCTCCCTCTTTTTGGATCTACTTGTTAGAAAAGACCATTTCACTGGGGTAATTCCGTAATTATTGGAATACCTATCGTAAAGAAGGATGCGCCAAGAACCCGGAGCCTTGTAATGAACGGATGAGGAGGTATTTTTCATGCTTTTCACAATTATGGGAAAGGATAGGTGTTGGATCTCAATTATAGTTCAGCCAGGAACAAAAGGTATGATCTAACTCCTTGGTAAAACGATATCCTGCAAAAAAGAAGAGATCACAAGGGTGCCGATCGTAAAAACAGAGAGTGTTCTCGCAATTACCGCTCAACCACATGGATCGCGCTCGCCTTGAAAGCCAGCTGGGTCTCCTTCCCGAGTCCAAGGTCGAGTTCTTCGAATGAACGCTGGGTGATCACTGCGGTCAGTGTTATGCCGGCATCGACCTTCAGTCTCGCATTCGGCCCCATTGGGAGGACCTTTGTGATCGTTCCGGTGAATTCGTTCCGGGCACTGCTCTTCACCCCATCCCTGACATGGAACGTGATATCTTCAGGGCGCATGTAGAGCACCACCGGTGTCCCGGGAGGAAACGCGGTTGTTGCGATGATGGAAGTGCCATCAACATCAATTGAAGCGAGCCCGCCCTCATTTTTGGCGATGACCCCCTCAAAGATATTCTCCACCCCGACCATGTTCGCCACCGCCCGGTTCATCGGGTGGTAGAAGATCTCCTTTGAGGTCCCGATCTGGCCGATCCTGCCATCGATGATCACCGCAATCCGGTCTGCAAGCCTCTGCCCCTGCACCATGTCATGGGTCGAGAGGACGACGGTGATCCCGAACCGTTCCTTGAGTGAGAAGATGAGGTTCTCAATCTTCTCGGTGGAGACGGGGTCAAGGTTCGCGGTGGGTTCATCCAGGAGCAGGATATCCGGTTTCGTGGAGATAGCACGTGCAATAGCAACTCTCTGCATCTCCCCTCCGGAGAGTGTCCCTGCTTTCCGATCTTCGTAGCCCTTGAGCCCTACCAGCTCGAGCGCTTCCGGCACCCTGGCCTTTATCTCATCGTGACTGGTGCCCCTGAATAAAAGCCCTATAGCGACATTGTCAAAAACGGTTCCCCGGAGGGGTGACGGTTTCTGGAATACCATGCTCATCTTCCGGCGGAGGGGGATACGGTCCCGGTCTTTCAGGGAGGAGACATTGGTACCCTCAATTGCTATCGTTCCGCTGGTAGGTCGTTCCAGCATATCGATCAGGCGGAGGATCGTGGTCTTCCCGGAGCCACTTGGCCCGATAAAGGTGAAGATCTCGCCCTTCTGTATGGTAAATGAATTATCCTTCAATACTTCTTTTTCGCCGAAATTCATCACCACGTGTTCGAATTCGATCATGATCTCACCGCTCCTGGACAAGGAAGAGTATGCCGGTCACAACCGTGGCAATTGCAAGCAGGATCAGCCCCAGCGCAATGGAGAGGGAGAGGTTCCCCATCGATGTCTCAAGGGCGATGGCGGTGGTGAGAACCCGGGTGTATCCCCTGATATTACCCCCGATCATCATCGCAGCCCCTACCTCGGAGATCGCCCGGCCGAATCCCAGAATCACTCCGCCAAGAATGGCAAACCGCGCTTCCTTGACGATGGTGATCACGGTCTGGGTCTCGGAGGCGCCGAGGGATATCACAGTATCCTGTTTGGTCCGGCTCACCCCTGAAAGGGCGATCAGGGTCATGCCGATCATCAATGGAATAATCAGAACGATCTGGCCAATGATCATACCCGTCGGGGTGAACATCAGCCTGAGAAACCCGAACGGGCCGGAACGGGAGAGGAGCAGGAAAACCAGGAGGCCGGCAAGCACGGTCGGAAGTGCATAGAGCGCCTGGATGATGGTGACAAGCCCCCTCTTTCCGCCAAATTCTTTGAAGTGGATGAATCCCCCGATGGGGATAGCAATCGCCGAACCGATAAGGGTTGCCGAGAGCGAAATAAGGAGAGACCGTGCCGTGATCTCAAGAACTTCCTCATCGAGAGATACAATCAGTTGAACCGCCTGGATGATTCCTTCAATAACTTCATTCATGCAGGGATACTCCTCAAGTGGTCATGGGGGGTGCTGTCTCAGAGCTATGATGAAATAAAGTGCCAGGTCACGGTCCTGAAATTACCCTGTTGGGAACCAGGACAATGCTGTGACGGGTATTTCAATAAATATCTAATTGGATTCTGGCAGAATATTAATGATATCCGTTTACTTACTGCTATGTCAACTGATATAGTGATTGGATCAGAGCCCGGCCCGGTGCATGAGTTCCTTGTACACCTCCGGACCAAGAATTGCCTCTCCTTCTGCCGGGTATGACTTTTTCATCAGTGCGAGGTATCGCGCGGTCCCGGCAGGGGTGGTCATAATCCCAACCCGTTCCGCACGGGTGACAAGGGATTCCTGTTCCATCATGGCAAAATACGGGAGAACGTAGTAATGAGGAACAGCGAGGAACTCTGCAAGTCTCCGGGTGGTAGGTAATTTGATTCGGACGCCCTTCTCGGAAAAGATGACGGATATCTCGTGCTCTTCGAAGAGCTGGATGCGGAGCACGGCATCATAGATGATTTCAATTGAGAGTGTTGCCATCGGAATCCTGTAGTATACTCATCGACATTCTGGCACAAAAAGGATAGGGTGATCGTGTTTCCTTTATCAATGGCATCATCATGGTTCTGATCTCTTCAGTATGCATGGATTCATGAATTAAGGTAGAGGTATTACATAAACAACCAAAATAAGTGAAATTAATTATTCTCACTCCCCATTCTTATTGTTCGGATCATACCTGCCTGGTGTTTGTTCCTCCCTTGTCCTGAAAATGAGGGATGGTAAACTCGAGTCCAGGGGGTAGTGTATGGTTCTGAATCCTGCAGTCGGCTGCTATGAGGTACGACAACTGCATAAGGGGTCTGTTGAATGAAACAGCGAGGCACTACTCTGATGAATTCGGATAACGTCATGACACGTGACCATGAGATTCTCGCCATAAGCGAAGATACTGCTGAGCGGAAAACGGTACCAGTCTGTATTGAAGACACCGTCACCATCACCCTCAATGGGATTCCGGTTACCACTCTGAAGATCACACCGCTTGATCTGGACAGTTTTGCGGTCGGTTTTCTCATTTGTGAAGGGATACTAGGCAATCCTGGTTGCATCACATCGATCGATATCAATCCCCCGTTCCTCTCGGTTACCGCGGAAGAGTGCACTCTGGAAGGACACGCACCTGCTGTCGAGATCCGGAGTGCAGGAGTTGGCATCAGTCCCCGGCAGGAACTGTCAGGTCCGGCCATTGCGGACGGCTTTACCATAGAGAGAAACATCCTCTTTGAAGGGACAAGGCAGGTCCATGAGGCTGCAACAGTATGGCGGTCAACCGGAGGGACGCATTGTACAATCCTGGTTGATAACCGGGGGCACATCCTCTCGGCAGCTGAAGATATCGGGCGGCATACCTCGGTCGACAAGGCGGTGGGAAAAGCACTGTTGTCAGGGATAGATCCTGGTCATTCCTTTCTGGTCTGTACCGGCAGGCTCCCCGGTGACATGGTGGCAAAAGCATACCGCGCCGGAATCCCGATTGTCGTCAGCAACAATGCCCCGTTCTCATCAGGAATCTCTTTGGCAGAACGGATGAACATGACACTGGTGGGATTCGCACGGCCACCACGGATGAGTATCTACACACATCCCGAAAGAATAGATCTGTTGGAGTGTAGATCAGATGAATGAAACAACGAGACTCCACATAGAATGGCGCCACCTTGACCTGGGACAGTCCTTCTGCGGCCACTGCTCCGATACCGGGGTAAATCTCTGGGAGGTGATCACCACGCTCGGGCAGGAGCACCTGCTTGACGGGGTGGAACTGGAACTCGAAAATATCATCCTCCCGCCGGAACAATTTGAGGAATCAAATGTGGTGCTCATAAACGGAGTTCCTGTCGAAGAGATCGTAGGCACAGAAGTCCCATTCCCTGGCTGCACCGATTGCCGGGATTTGGATGAGGAGCCTTGCCATGTCCACAGGGCTCCACCCGGACGAGAGAACATCTTTAAAGCAATACCTGTGGCGTTGCTTCGCGCAGCCATCCTGAAGAGTCTGGAACAGGCCCGACCAGGATTTGATACATAATCACCCCTTTTTTTGGAATTTCATGGTATTACCTCTACGCTCTGATTATTGAGCAGCCACTGTGATGAGAAAATGTGGTAGACCTCCCCGGGCAGATTAAATATTTAATGTTATATGGTGCAGATAATCAATTAAACAAGGTGAATTTCATGAAGATCAGTGCTCGCAATCAGATCCCGGGAACGGTGAAAATGATTAAGAAAGGTCCGGTCACGACAGAGGTAGTGATGTCTGTCGGGGGCGGACTGGAGATTGTGTCGACCATAACCACCCACTCTGCCGAAACAATGAAGCTCAGGGAAGGATCGAAAGTATACGCCGTGATGAAAGCTTCCGAAGTGATGGTGGGAATCGATTAAGTACTTTTTGCCACGTTCGTTCTCTCTAAAATCGCGTGGAAAGGAGCGCATCAAGGTATTCAGAAGCATACGATCCCTTGTCCGGATTGTACCAGACCTCAATACTTTTCCTGCCGACGAGAGCGTGAATCTCCAGAAGGCCGTATTTATGGATGATATGTACCGGACCTGATACGGTATCCCGGATATATAATTCCTCATCTCCTAAAAATGCCTGTATATCGTTCATACTGACTGGGCGGGGGAGCCGGTATATATGCCGTTCCCAGCCTGGATAAGGGCAGGCAGGATCTGCATGCGTGGAACTCATGTGGCACACCATTGTTGATACGATTTATGGGGTTCTGGTCAAAGGGTGGAGCCGGCAGATCACGTGATTGACCATGGACATGAAGTGCAACAGGTGAGCTGCCGGCAACCGGAAAACAATTCTATCGGCTCTAAAGCTGGACTTCCCTGCACCAATTATGATGCATAGTACCAGTAAGCTTCGATTGTGATAAATATTTCTATTTAATTAATTGAAATAGTCAACTAAATATACTTCATTCGCTCATTAGTATTATGAAGTTTTCATGGATCATTCCCGTAACCGTAGTTTTCCTTGCTGCAATCCTCCTTACGGGCTGTACCGGAAACCAGGCGGAACCAGGAAAAACCGAACTCACGGTCTTTGCTGCCGCATCTCTCACCGGTGCATTGACCGACATGGCAGAGACCTATGAGACCAGTCATCCCGGTATCCACGTTGTCCTCAATTTTGATGGTTCGCAAGCGTTGAGAACACAGATTGAACAGGGCGCCTATGCTGATGTGTTCCTCTCAGCCAATACGAAACACCTGTATGCACTCCGTGATCAGGGCCTCATGGAGAACAGCAGCATCGGTTTGTTTGCGAAGAACAAGCTGGCAGTCATCACCCCGGCATCCAACCCCGGGAATATTACGACCCTGGCTGATCTCACACGCCCTGGCACAAGACTTGTCATCGGTACAAAAGATGTCCCGGTCGGGGATTATGCCCGCCAGATCCTGAAAAAGATGGGGAACGACTCCACGTATGGCCCCTCCTATAATGCATCGGTCCTTGCCAATGTCATATCAGAAGAGACAACGGTGACCGGGGTTGTCACCAAAGTCCAGCTCGGTGAAGCAGATGCGGGTATCGTGTATGAATCGGACATTACCCCGGAAAACCGTGACAGGTTCCTGGTGATTTCCATCCCCGATCAGTACAATGTTATCGCTGAGTACCCGGCAGGGATTGTGGGATCATCGGCACACAAGGACGAGGCAGCAGGGTTCCTTGCCTACCTGAAAGGTGAACAGGGCAGGGCAATCCTGGCGAAATACGGATTTGCGTTACCCTGAGCTCTGGGATCGGATGATGGGAAGAAGATATTTCCAGGGGAAGAATCCTCTTTTTCTCACCATTGGGGCAGGGGTACTGATCACCCTGCTCGTTATTTTTATCATCACTCCGATCCTTGGACTCTTTTTCCGAATCTCATTCGAACAATTCCTGGCTTCGCTCTCCGACCCGGTAGTTTGGAATGCCCTTGTACTCAGCCTTGTTACTGCCAGTATTTCCACGCTTGTGATCATCCTTGTTGGCACTCCGGTGGCATGGGTCAATGCCCGCCACCATTATCCCGGGCGCGAGATTGTGGATACCCTGATCGACCTCCCGCTCGTGCTTCCTCCAACCGTAGCGGGTCTCGCCCTTCTCCTGGCATTTGGCAGGATGGGCCTGATCGGGAGTTTCTTCTATGATTATGGTATCAGCATCGCCTTCACCACCCTTGCGGTAATCATTGCCCAGATATTTGTTTCCATCCCGTTCTACATCAGGCAGGCTCGGGCAAGTTTCGAGCAGCTTGATACAATGTACGAACATGCGGCTAAGAGTCTCGGATCCCCCTCCGTCCCAACCTTTTTCACCATCATCCTGCCGCTCGTGAAAGCAGGCCTGATCGGGGGGGCCATCATGTCCTTTGCACGGGCACTTGGTGAATTTGGTGCGACTATCATGTTTGCCGGGAATTTCCAGGGCCGGACCCAGACGATGCCCCTCGCCATCTATACGGCCATGCAGGGTGATCTGACTGCAGCTATCACGCTCTCGGTTATTCTCATCATCATCTCATTTCTCATTATCGCGTTCGTGAAATTCAAGCTCAGGGGGTATGGAGAACGTTAGAGGTGGCGGTTCGGAGAGACCTGCGGGAGTATCTCCTTGAAGCAGAGTTCACCGTCAGGCAGGGCGAGATCATGGTACTGATAGGTGAGAACGGTTCCGGGAAATCGAGCCTGCTCCATCTTATAGCCGGACTCCTTCCACCTGGTGCAGGGCATATAAGGATCGGAGAGCAGGTGCTCTACGACAGCATGAATGGGATCCATGTACCAGCCGAATACAGGGAGATCGGGCTGGTCTTCCAGAACCACGCCGTCTTCCCTCACCTGACCGTCTTTGAGAATGTTGCATTTGGCCTGCGGAGAAGAAAGGTACCAGAGCCCGAGATCCGTGAACGGGTTGGGGAGCTCCTCGCCAGGGTCTCTCTCGAAAACCTTTCAGGAGTCCGGGGGGACCAGCTCTCCGGGGGAGAGCGGCAAAGAACAGCCCTTGCACGCGCACTTGTCATCTCCCCAACACTGCTTCTCCTCGATGAGCCGGTCAGTGCCCTTGATGCAGCCGCCCAGGAGCGTATGCGGTCTTACCTCCATACGTATGTCAAAACATCCAATATTCCCTGTATTGTCGTGACTCATTCGTTCAGGGATGCTGCATCACTTGGTGACCAGATGGGGGTCATGGAACGAGGCCGGATTATCCAGAATGGAGATCTTGAAGAGATCAGGGGAAACGGAAGTCATTTCCTGCACCAATTTTTTTGTGGGTGCCGGAAGGATTCATGCCACTTGTAGGAATGATTCGTTCTTGGGGAAGGTTCCAATTCCCTCCTCCTTAAAAAATGATACCAGTGCTCAAATGACGGGGACGACATGAATCGTCATAGATCTGCGCCACCTTGATTTGGGCCAGTCCTTCCGGGGCCACTGATCAGACACCGGGCAGCCATGGGAGGTGATTACCATACGTGGGCAGAGGTGCACCTGCCCGATGATGTGGAACCGGAACTCGAAAATACTAGTCTGGATCTGGAACAGACGAATGGATCGAATCGGCGCTCATACCACGGAGTCGCAATGAGAGCGATTCTCGATCAAGAAGATTGATCCCCGGGAGCACCGAGAGGCAGGAGAAAGATGGAGAAGGCTGGTATCTTTCCCGGACTGCGTCCGGGGGTGATGGTATGAAGGGGATCGCCGCTTGAGGTGCTGCATGAGGCTATCCCGAACGTTCTGGAAGAGAGGGGAGAAAAAGCGAATCAATACTTCCAGGTTTGTTATTACACGGGCATCTCATCAAACCTTTAAAAGGCACAGACTGATTTCAGAGAACTGAAGAGAGAACCCCGCTGTTTTCATAAGGGACCGGCGAGACCGGTTTCAGAATGACAAGGGCCAGTATTCCGGTGTTCGGGGGGGTAAGAAAATTTCCTTTTCCTGAATCAGTCGTAAAAAAAAATTGTTGAGGATAGTATTACACCCAGACGTTTTCAGGGAACGCCATATTGGTGTAAATATCCTCGAGCCGTGCCTTGTGGCTCCGCTCCATGTTTGCGAGCTGGGAAAAGAGCAACTGCGTCTCGGTGTCCTTGGAAAGCTTTGCAAGCTGGGTGTACATCTGCATCGCCTGCAGCTCTTTCTTGATTGCCACAACAAGACCTTCCAGTGGTTTCATGTCGACTTTCAGGTCAGGGGTCGGCAGGTTATCTCCTACCTTGTAGTCATGGGATGGATCAAATTTCATCCTTGATACATCCTTGTCAAGCACTCCCTGCAAAAACTCCCGGTGTTTCTTCTCTTCCCCGGCAAGTTCGGTGAACAGGTCCTTCAATACCTTGTCCTTCACCTTGCCGGCAATGCCATGGTAAAACGTATATGCCTCGATCTCTTTGTCTATGGCATCTTTTATGATCTTCTTTGCATCTTCTGATTTCATGGTTTTTTCATCTCTCCTTAAGATTTGTGCTCCGTTCCGCCAGGAAAAATTAATTGGTATAGGCTGGCTTCCCGAGCTTCGGCTCAAAGAACTTGTCTGCCTCTGTCCTGATCGCATGCGAGAAGAGCGCCAGCGGTATCTCCGACGGGCAACCCTCTTCGCACTGCCCACAGTTGATACAGGAGTCGGAGATGTGCGCGAAGCGGCGCAGGTGGAACATTGGGTCGGCCGGGATGAAACCGGCGCGGACCATCTGGTCAGGCTGTTTCCACTTGTCTGCAATGGTGACGCAGACCGGGCAGTGGTCGATGCAGGCGTAACACTTCATGCAACGTCCCGTCTCCTTGGCAATGGTCTCCCAGAGGGTGGGAGCGAGGGCGTCAAAATCTTTCTTCCGCCACTTGTCGCCGAGCTTATACATCGAATTTTCTACCTTGGACCGGAGTTCGACGCCCTTGGGGTTTGCCGGTTCGGTGGCGAGTTTGTTGGCTTTGATGGCCGCATTGAGAAGTTTGGCACCCTTGTCGGAGCATACCTCGACAAACGTTGCCTTGCCTGCCTTGTCGCCGATGACCCCCCAGTTCCCACATGCAATGTCCGCCTGGCGGGGAACCTTCAGCTTGCAGCGGCGGCAGTTGCTCCTCCGCCCGTACCCGGCCTCTTCCAGCTCATCCATGGAGATGCCCTTGTGGCCTCCCTCATATTCGATGATGAACTGGCCCTTGTCGATCTCTTCCTTGGTGACCGTGTTTGGATCAACGCCAAACTTTTCCTTTATCATCTTCCGGGCAGTGACAGGACTGACCGATCCACCGCAATTGACCCCGACCATGAGGATGTTGTCCAGGTTGACCAGTTTGCGTTTCGAAAGCTCAAGGAGGCCCATCAGGTCGCAGCCCTTGACAACCATCCCGAGCTTCTTCCCGGACATCTTGGGTACGTATTCCATCACCAGCTTGGAGAGGAGGAGGGTACCGCAGTGGAGAGACCCGGCACATGCATCAAGGTCCTTGGGATTGGTGACGATGGTCGGTACCGCATCGTACAGGTCAACACCGCGCTTGACGGCAAGGACGGCATCCACCGTCTTGCTCTCGAGTGCATACTTGAGAAGCTCGGTCACTGCACCGCCGCATTCTGCCTTCTTCGCGAGATCCGCATCATTGGTCCATGCATAGAGCATATCGCCTTTCTTTGCATCGGCTTTTCCGCCAAAGAGTGCCATTTACTTCGCCTCCGTAAACTTTTCAACCTTCACGGCACAGTGTTTCAGCTCCGGCATCTTTGAGAGAGGATCAAGGGCGGTATTGGTGAGGTTGTTTACCCCCTGGTTGAAGTGCATTGCCATGTACAGTACTTTCGGCGCAACGTCTTCTGAAACCCTTGCCTTGGTGATGGTTTCCCCACGTCGGCTCGTCACCTTAACCTTGTCTCCTTCCTTGATACCCAGCTCCTTTGCATCCTGTGTGTTGATCTGGATGTAGGACTCGGGCACTTCATAGTGCAGTTGTTTGGCACGGTCGGTCTGTGTCCTCGTGTGGTAGTGGAAGATCACACGCCCGGTCATCAGCGAGAACGGGTATTGTGCGTCTGCTACTTCCGCAGGTGGTCGGTACTCGAGGCCGAACATGGTACCCTTCCCATCTGCTGCCGAGAACTTTCCGATGTGAAGGATCGGGGTCCCGGGGTGTTCGATGGTCGGGCAGGGCCAGTGGACTGACTCGGGCTTCTCCATCTTCTCGTATGTCACACCGAACTGACCCGGGGTGGTTGCACGCATGTCGTCCCAGACGTCCTTGGCACTCTTCCAGTCAAAGCCCTTGAGGCCCATCTTTTTCGCGAGCAAGGAGATAATCTCCCAGTCGTATTTCGACTGACCGGGTCCGTCGACGGCCTTCCTGACACGGTTGACACGCCGCTCGCCACTGGTGAACGTTCCGTCCTTCTCGGCAAAACAGGTGCCTGGCAGGACAACATCAGCATAGTCGCAGCTCTCGTTCCAGAAGATATCCTGCATGACACAGAAGTCGAGTTTCTCAAGCTGCCTCTTGACATGGTTCGAATCTGGGTAGGAGACCGTCGGGTTCAGGCCCATGAAATACATTGCCTTGACAACGGTGCCGGCATCGTTGATCTGCTCGGTAAGGGTCGAACCGTACCAGTCAGGGAGTGAACCCTCCTTCAGGTGCCAGGCCTTCTCATGTTTGGCACGGTTCTCAGGGACTGCAACTGCCTGGTATCCGGCGAAGACGTTCGGATAGGCGCCCATATCGCAGGCACCCTGCACGTTGTTCTGGCCCCGGAGCGGGTTGACACCAACACCCGGGCGGCCGATGTTACCGGTGACCAGCGAGAGATTACCCATGGAACGGACATTATCGGTTCCGGTAGTGAGTTCGGTGATGCCGAGACAGTAGATGATGACCGCGTTCTTAGCGGTGGCATACTTGCGGGCAAACTCCTTGACCGTCTCCTGCGGGACACCGTGGATATTCGTGGCATCAGCATACTTCTGGACCATCGCTTTCAGGTCATCGAATCCTTTCGTCCGTTCTGCGATGAACTCCTTATCCTCGAGGCCTTCCTTGATGATGTAGTACATCATGTTATTGGCGAGCGCTATGTGGGTTGACGGGTTGAACCGGATCCACTGGTCGGCAAGGCGTGCCGTTGCACTGTAGCGCGGGTCAACCACGATGATCGGGATGCCCTTCTTCTTGGCCTGCATGACGCGGCGCCCGGCAAGCGGGTGAGCCTCGACTGCATTAGACCCCCACATCACGATCAGGTCGGAGTTGAGGACATCCTCGAACGGGTTCGTAGCTGCACCGGACCCGAAGGAGAGCGAGAGCCCTGCAACGGAAGGTCCGTGACAGATACGTGCGCAGTTGTCAACGTTGTTGGTGAGGAATGCACACCGTGCAAACTTCTGAAGGGCATAACAGTCTTCGTTGACGGTACGGCACGACGTCTGGAAACCAAGCGCTTTAGGCCCGTGCTGTTTGTGAATCTCCGTGAACTTCTTGACGATCAGGTCAATGGCTTCATCCCAGGAAGCATCCACGAACTTGCCATTCTTCTTGATCTTTGGTGTCGTAAGCCGGTCGGGGCTCTGGACATGTTCCCAACAGGTCATTCCCTTGGGACAGAGCTTGCCTTCATTGATCGGGGACCGCTTGTAGGGTTCTACTCCTACCAGCTTTCCGTCGCTGACAACAAGGTTCAATCCACAACCAACCCCGCAATACGGGCAGGTTGTGGGTACATACTTTAACGCTTCATTACTCATATTCATCCCACTCTAACGGAGATATCCGGCGGAATACCGGATTTCTGATTAACTAGTGTTTATAGTTAATGACTCAACCTTCATGTTATTTAAACATTAATAAATTCAGTTTATTTGTAAATATATATTAATTAACTTACCATCCTATAACGAGGGAATGGGACCTACACAACCCTTATAAAAGCAGGCATCATTCGCTGTTTATGCAGTTTCCGAGCCACTCCCGCGCTTCCAGCGAAATGCGGGAGAGTATGGAGGCCTATGGAATCAGTCCTGCCCTGCAGGAACAATTTACCCGGTGCATCAGTTTTCACACGGTCACGGCACCGGGCCTCTTTATTGGTGTCTTCATGGTGGATTACGCACTTGAGCTCCTTGGCGCCCGCCACGGGGAGAAACTCTACGCTGTTGCAGAGACGTACAAGTGCATTCCCGATCCTGTTCAGGTTGTGGCGGGCTGTACCTTTGGAAATCACCGCCTCCAGGTGGTCCCGATAGGAAAATTTGCCCTGACGATGAACCGAACCTCCGATAAAGATGCGATCGAAGGCATAAGAGTCTTTGTTGACGCTCAAAAGCTGAAAAAATACCGGATTATCAACGCATGGTATACCCATAGTCCCGGGTTTGACAGTGGGACGATGATCTACCCGCTTATCGATGAAATTCTGAAAGCCGGCCGTGATATCCTCTCGTACCAGCGCGTTATTGTCAGGGTGCCCCCAAAGAGTTCGTGGAGGTCAGTCATGTGCAACGACTGCGGAGAGATGGTCCCGGATATTGCTCTGGAAGGGGATCACTGCAAGGGGTGCGGTTCACAGTCCTATTATGATGTCCTCTCGTGAACATGAGAGAGATCGTACATAAACGAGACCGCCCCACTTTTTAAAAATATCCCAGATCTCACGATCTCTTTCTTGAATAATAAGAATAAGGTGATATAGACGATTAAACCGGTATTTTCAAGAAAAAGGATTGTATGGAGTACCATTATTTGAAGATATCAAAGATCTGGTCGCTTCCGGTTGCTGAAAGCCGGTCACGCTCCTCGCGTTCTTCGACAAGCGCAAGGAGGGGAAGCGACATGTCAACGCCCGGGACATGCCCAAACATCTTCTCAAGTTCGACCTGCTGGGCATGCATGAACAAGGCATTGGGGATATCCATCGCACAGAGTTCCTGGCACTGGCCACAGTTCACGCATGAGTCGGCGATGTGTGCAAACCTGATCAGATGGAACATGAAATTCGGTGGGACTTCCCCTGGCTTCACGAGGTACGGCTTTTTCGTGCTGCATTCGACGCAGTAGCAGATCGGGCAGTTCTCGATGCAGGCATAACACTTGATACATCGTGACGTCTCCTTCACGATCTTCTTCAGCCGCTCCCTGCCTTCTCCCAGGCCTTCAAAGTCCTTTTTCCGCCACTTGTCGCTCAGCTTGTACATTGCATTCTCGACTTTGGCGCGGATCTCAAGCCCCTTCGGGTTCGGGGCTTCGGTCTTGATTACCCCTGCCTTGACGGCTCCGTCAAGGAGGTCAGCTCCCTTGGCACTACAGACTTCGACAAACGTTGCTTTCCCTGCCTTGTCCCCGATGACACCCCAGTTTCCGCAGGCAAGGTCTGCCTGGCGGGTCACCTTCAACTTGCACCGGCGGCAGTTGCTCCTCCGCCCGTAACCCTGCTCTTCGAGTTCGTCAATGGAGATGCCCTTGTGGCCTCCCTCGTACTCGATGATGAACTGGCCCTTGTCGATCTCTTCCTTGTGGACCGTGTCCGGGTCCACTCCGAACTTTTCGGCGATCATCTTCCGGGCCGTGACCGGGGAGACCGTGCCCCCGCAGTTCACCCCGATCATGATGATGTTGTCAAGGTTAACCTGCTGGCGCTTCGCCAGCTCGTAGAGCCCCATCATATCGCAGCCCTTGACCGTCATTGCGATCTTCTGGTTAGTGGCACCGTCCAGGTACTTCTTGACGAGCTTGGACAGAAGGAGTGTTCCACAATGGAGTGAACCGGCGGTTTTATCGATATCTTTGGGATCGGTGATGATCACCGGGACTGCATCGTAGATATCCTGCCCCCGTGTGACGGCGAAAACTCCATCGACGATCTTTTTCTCGAGCGCATACTTCAGGAGGCCGCTCACTGCTCCCCCGCACTCCGCCTTCTTTGCGAGGTCAGCATCGGTGGTCCATGCATAATACATGTCACCTTTCTTTGACATGCCTACTTCGCCTCCGCAATCTTCTCAACAGCAACGGCACAGTGCTTCAGCTCGGGCATCTTGGACATCGGATCAAGGGCCGTGTTGGTGAGGTTGTTTGCACCATTCGGGAAGTGCATGGCCATATAGAGCACACCGGGGGCTACCTCATCCGTAACCCGGGCAAGTGGCGTGGTCTCTCCCCTGCGACTGCGCACCTTGATATGGTCACCCTCATTAATCCCGAGTCTCTTCGCATCCTCGGTATTGATCTGGACGAAGTTCTCTGGCACCTCGTAATGGAGCACCTTTGCACGGTCGGTCTGGGTCCTCGTGTGGTAATGGAAGATCAACCGTCCGGTCATCAGGGTAAACGGGTATTCCGCATCTGCTACCTCAGCGGGTGGGCGGTATTCGATACCAAAGAAGGTGCCAAGGCCGTCAGGTGAAGCAAATTTTTCTTTGTGCAGGATAGGTGTCCCGGGGTGCTCAACAGTCGGGCAAGGCCAGTGGACAGATCCTGGGATGTCGATCCGTGCATTGGTAGCACCGAACATGGACGGAGTGACCGACCGCACGTCATCCCAGATCTCCTGGGGAGATTTGAAGTCGAATCCTTTCAGCCCGAGTTTCTTTGCAAGCAGGACGAAGATCTCCCAGTCCTCCTTTGCTTCGCCAGGGGGATTGACGGCTTTCCGGACCCTGTTGATCCTCCGCTCCCCGCTGGTGAATGTCCCATCCTTCTCTGCAAAGGATGCTCCGGGGAGGATTACGTCCGCATACTCGCAGGTCTCGGTGAAAAAGATATCCTGTACGACCAGGAAGTCGAGCTTATCGAGAGACCGTTTTACATGGTTCGAGTCCGGGTAGGAGACTGCCGGATTCAGGGCGAAGATATACATTGCCTTGATTGGATCGCCACACTGGGAGATCTGCTCAGTCAGGGTCGACCCGTACCACTCCGGCAGCGATCCGGCCGGCATGCCCCAGGCATCCTCCATCTTCTTCCGCATCTCCGGGAGCTCGCACTTCTGGTATCCTGAGTAGACATTCGGGTAGGCCCCCATGTCGCAGGCACCCTGCACGTTGTTCTGGCCACGGAGTGGATTGACACCGACACCAGGGCGCCCGATGTTCCCGCAGAGCATCGAGAGGTTCCCGAGCGACCGGACGTTGTCGGTCCCGGTCGTGAGTTCGGTGATGCCAAGGCAGTAGATGATGACGCCATTCTTTGCAGAAGCGTACTTCCGTGCCATGTCCTTCACCGTCTCTACAGGAACCCCGGTGATCTTCTCAACATCCGCGTAGTTCTCGACGGTCTTTTTCAGGTCCTCGAATCCCTTGGTCCGTTTCTCGATAAACTCCTTGTCGTGGAGGTTCTCCTTGATAATCCAGTACATTATCGAGTTGATAAGGGCAATGTGAGTCGAGGGGTTGAACCGGATCCAGTCATCAGCCAGCCTTGCAGTAGGACTGTATCTGGGATCGACGACCATGATAGGAATCCCTTTCATCTTCGCCTGGGCAATACGCCGGCCGGCGAGTGGGTGTGCTTCCACCGCGTTCGAACCCCATATAAGAATGAAGTCAGAGTTCAGGACATCCTCGAATGGATTGGTTGCAGCACCGGACCCAAACGAGAGCGAGAGTCCTGCGACGGAAGGGCCGTGGCAGATGCGGGCGCAGTTGTCGACATTGTTGGTCTTAAATCCCACCCGGGCAAGCTTCTGCATGATGTAGCATTCTTCATTCGGCGTCCGGCAGGAGACCTGGAATCCTAGGGACTTCGGGCCGAACTTGTCGGAGGTCTCTTTGAATTTCTTTGCTACCAGGTCAAGCGCCTCGTCCCAGCTTGCCTCTTCGAACTTCCCGTTCTTTTTGATCAACGGTTTGGTCAACCGGTCGGGGCTGTGGATGAACTCCCAGCAGGTCATGCCTTTCGGGCAGAGTTTTCCTTCGTTGATAGGACTCCTCTGCCAGGGGGCGACGCCAACTGCTTTCCCATCTTTAACGATGAGGTTCAGCCCGCACCCTACTCCACAGTAGGGGCATGTTGTGGGCACATATTTCAGGGTTTCTGGTTTGGCATTAGTCATAGAAATCGTTCCGGAAATCTTGATTCCTGGGGTCCTCGATAAATTGCTGTACAATAGAATAAGCAGGGCTTGAAGGTATATAAAATATAAACAATTATAATTAACAATTGGCCAATTTAATTAAATATTATTTCTTAACCCTACTACAGTGTGTGGTATTAAATTGGAAAAGCGCGCAAATTTGTTCATATCATATGATTGATATGGCAATAATAATAAGATAATAAAGTTATCATGTCAAAGATTGAGAGCGAGATACAACCCCTGATGGACTCTCACGCCATCTCACCGCGTTTACAGGACTATTTCAAGCGTTGCATCGAATTCCATACCTATCCTGCACCAGGTCTCCTTATCGGAGTCTTCATGGTCGATTATGCGGTGGAACTTCTCGGTGCTGTTCCTGGTGAAAAATTGTATTCAGTCTGCGAAACTCAGAAATGTGCCCCCGATCCCCTGCAGGTCATCCTCCATTGCACCTCAGGGAACCACCGGCTCCGGATCATTCCCATGGGAAGATTTGCATTGACCCTGAACCGTCCCTCCACAGAACCCTTCACGGATGGTTTCAGAATCTTTATCGATCCCGGGAAATTGGAAAAGTATCCCCTCATCAAGGCCTGGTTTTCCAACGACCCTGCGTTCAATCAGAGGGCAAAGGCAGTACCCCTGATCGATGAGATATTCAGGGCAGGTCGTGATATCCTCTCTCCTGAAAAAGTCCGTGTGAAGGTGACTCCCAAGCAGAAGTGGCAATCGGGAACATGCCGTGTCTGTGGTGAGTTGGTTCCTTCTGACCTGCTGGATAAGGGGGTCTGCATTGGCTGTGGCCCGAATGCGTATTATCAAAAAGATCTTAGCTCTCCACAGCGGCAATAACCCAGAAGAGTCTGGAGTATCTGGGATGAGTGAGATGCACCTGGTCCAGATGGTGGGTGAGCCACTCACCGGTCCGCTCCCCCAAAGAGATGCCATCACTTGGTGTAGATAGGGAGATTGAACTCTTCCCCCGATGCCGATCCCCTCGAAGGGATGGATGGACATTCCCCTCTTATTGTTTACTGATGGAGGCACCGGGCGGACCGTACCATACCACTGGCCGTCCCAAGAAAGATCTCACCGGATCTTCCGGTAAAGGGGGTATTTTCACTCCGATCTCCTTCAAGACCAAATCCCCTCTCGCTCACCATGGTAAAAATCGCGGAAATAAGAGAAGATCGTATACTTGGTGTCTTGTTCCTCGATCTCATCGATGATACCCCTGTGATCCACCAGAATCCCTACCAGCCCGGGAGGGACAGTATCTTCTCTGCAAGGAATCCTGACCGTTGGAGAGAAGATTGATAGCTATCAATGGAACGGTAGCGCGAGGATCTCATCTGGGAAGCACTCGGATTCCACGGAGAATATTGTCTAACCTCTGCAGGTGCGGTGAGAAAAGACCAGTTTACCGGCAATCAGACCGTGGAATATCGCTCGAATTCCAGGATATGGTTATACGTCGATATTCCTTCCGTACATTCCGCAGCTGCCAGTGGCTTATTCTCCCTGAAGGTTAATACTAAATAATTTACATATCAAACAAGTAAACATTGAATACCTTTCAGTACGGATCCGGGACGATGTTCCATGCCTGTGAACCCATATCCCACCATGAAGGTTGGAGATGATGAAGAAGCGTTACCTTACCCTCCGGACCCTCGGTGATGCCCTCACCATAATGAAGACAACCTTCCCTCCATCAGGAGGATCCATGACCATCCCTATCGCCGAATCAGAAGGGAGGGTTGCATCAGAACCGGTCTATGCCCGGTATACTGTACCGGATTCTTCCATTGCCGAGATGGATGGTATAGCGGTGAAGAGCAGTACCACCATAGGGGCAGGAGAGCAGCGTCCCCTCGCTCTCACCGACTTTGTCAGGGTAGATACGGGGAACATGATCCCTCCGGACTACGATGCAGTCATCATGATTGAGGATGTCAGCCTGGAGGAATCCTCCTGTATTGTCCGGAAAGCAGCCCGTCCGGGGCAGCATATCCGTCCTCCCGGCCAGGATATCACGAAAGGGGACCTGATCATCCCACGGGGTCACCAGATCCGATTCTCTGATATCAGTGCCCTTGCGACCTATGGATATGATACCGTTACCGTAAGAATCGTGCGTGTCGGCATTCTCCCCACTGGCAATGAGCTGGTTCCGATTGGAACGGTACCAGGACCCGGCCAGGTGATCGAGACCAACAGTCTCTTTGCTGCCTCATTCCTCTCTCGCCTCGGCGCTCTCTGCACAACCTATCCGCTTGTGCGTGATAATCCTCTTCAGATCGCACAGGCGCTGGAAAAAGCGGTTTTTGAAAACGATCTTGTACTCATATCCTCAGGGACCTCGGCGGGAAGACATGATTATTCGGCCGAGACCATCATGCAGCTGGGCAGGCTTCTCTTTCACGGAGTCGCAATATTGCCAGGAAAACCGGCAATGCTCGGAGCAATCAGGGGAAAGCCAGTAGTGGGGTTACCAGGATATCCTGTGGGCTCCCAGACCGTGCTCCGCGAGATCGTTGCTCCGTTCCTCGTCTCGTGGGGGCTTGCCCCCCTCGACGAATGGATTATCAGGGGAAGGCTCGCACGGGACATGCCCTCCGATCTCGGGTTCGATGAGTATGTACCGGTATCGGCTGGAGCAGTCAACGGCACGTCCTGGATCTTTCCCCATCCCCGCGGTTCAGGTCTCCAGATGAACCTGATCCGGGCGAACGGCTATCTCCATATCCCCCTTGCCAGTGAAGGATGGGAGGCTGGTGCGTGGGTCGACATCCATTGCACCTCTCTTCCTCACCAGATTGAGCGCACTCTTCTTTGTATCGGGGCAAAAAATCCTGGCACCCGGCAGCTTGCCTATGCCCTTGCGAACCATTCCGTTATGCTGCAGACCTTTGATGACCTCTCTTCGCGGGCACTCCTTGCACTCCGGAAAAATTCCTGTCATCTTGTTGCCCTTACTATTCCGGATCTGTATGGGGACATCGGGGCAGGGTATCCATGGAACGATACTCATGCCGTCGTTATTCATCTTGGAAAGATACCGGTCGGTATCGTCTCGCATACCGGTGCAGGTATTGCCGACCTTGATCATCTTCGGGTGGTACATTCTCCCAAAGGTTCAACCGGAAGAATTCTGATTGATAGGCTGATTGCTGCAAAGGAAATTGGTCACGACCAGATGGTAATGAACAGCACTGCGGTAAAAACAGAGCATGCAGTGATATCGGCGGTGAAAACTGGTATTGCGGATGCAGGAATCAGCTCGGCAGTCCATGCAAAGGAAGCAGGACTGGCGTTTGTTCCCCTCACCCATGAATTCCATGTTCTGGTTGCCCGGAGGGAGTCACTTGAGGATGAGAGAATACAAGTCCTCCTGCAGATCATCCAGTCTCAGGAATTCAGGAGTTCTCTTGAGGAGTGGTATACTACGTCTTGTACCGGAAAGGTCGAGGAATGTACCGCTGAATCCTTCCAGGGAAGTGCTTTATTACGGGAAGGGATTGTCGATCCTGGAACAGAATAAAGAATGTGAACAGAGATCGGACCATCGTATCGACTCTTACTGCAAGGATTCAATACCGATACTCTTGTTTTATCGGGGCAAGGAAATGCCTATCACATAGTGGAGTACCAGCGTTCTGGTTCGAAAATCTTGAAAATGAGAAAGGTAGAATGATCAGTGTTTCTGTTTCTCCTTCGCGTCATCGGGTATCTCTTCGAAGTAAATGACTTCTGCCCCGACATCCTTTGCGATCTGCTCGATCTCAAACTTCCTGAAGTGGGTCAGCTCGATCTGGACGGTTCCGCCAGTGATTGCAACAATCCGGAACATCGGCTGCTTGACCCCTTCGCGGACTTTCATCCGTTCCCTGACATAGATCTTCATCTTCATTACGATTCACCTGCCAGCGTTGGTTAACCAGAGCATCTGTTATACCAACTGGTTTACAGTATACTGTATTAACCATTGATGATATAAATCTATGGGATACTGCATGAAACGGGACCGGTTCGAAGTCGCCAGTAAGCTCCAGGGAGAGTCATTGGTACGGAAGGGGTTGCTGAAAAGATACGAAGGCAGGAGCCTCCTCAGGATGATGCCCGATCTGAATGTGGTAAAGATCGGGGGTCATGGGATCATCGATTATGGAAAGGACGTTTTAATACCCCTTCTGACCGAGATTGGAGAACTATCACGGGAACACCAGATCCTTGTGGTGACTGGGGGCGGGGTCAGGGTGCGCCATATTCTTGATCTCGGACTTGACCTCGGGATGCCGACCGGGGTCCTTGCAGAGCTTGCCGGAAAGATCAGCGAGCAGAACGCGATCATGGTATCAATCCTGCTCTCCCCATATCACGGTACGCGGATCCATACGGCAGACCTCCTGGAACTGCCGATGCTGATGAACCTTGGCGTACTTCCCGTGATTCATGGCACCCCTCCCTACGGCCTGTATGAACAACCGGCTGCGATCGGTTCGATCCCCCCGCACCGGACCGATACCGGAGCGTTCCTTGCTGCCGAGGTTCTCGGGGCAAAGAACCTGATACTCGTAAAGAACGTTGACGGACTTTTTACCGCTAATCCTTTCACGGATAAGGATGCGACCCGGATACCGGATATCACCGCAGGCGAACTCCTGGCCATGGAGATGGAGGATATGGTCCTCGAACCGAAAGTGGTCGAGCTGATGATGAATGCCAAGCACATCCGGGAAGTGAAGATCGTCAATGGATTCGGGCCAGGAAATGTAAGGCGAGCTATTGCAGGTGAACGGATCGGTACGATAATCCGTGCTGAATGAGTCCATCCTCTGACTGACAGAAGATCATGCCCAAGGATTCCAGACCCCCGCTCCGGTTTGGTATCGGTGAACTGGCTGGCAGCCTTGGCGATTTCGGGACCATCCTCCCTCTCTCCCTCGCCCTTGCCGCAACCGGTGCCCTTGGGATCGGTCCTGTTCTCCTTTTTCTTGGGATCTGGTTCATCGTAACAGGGTATTATTACCGGTACCCCGTTCCGGTGGAGCCGATGAAGGCGATTGCCGTCATCGCAGTTGCTGCGGGGATGTCGGGAGGAGAGATCGCCGCTGCCGGGCTCATCCTTGGGGGAATCTTCCTCATCTTCGGATGTACCAATATTCTTGAAATAATTGAACGATACATTCCGCTCCCCGTGGTCCGTGGTATCCAGCTGGGACTGGCCCTCCTCCTCCTCAGGACCGCTGCAGGGTACATTCTTCCCGATCCCGGGTTTTTCCTGCTCGGTGCCCTCATCATCATAGCGGGATTTCTCGTAGCAACCCACTTCCGTGTCCCGGACCTCTCATCCATTGCCGTGATTGCCGTCGCGATTGTTGCCGGCATAATCATACAGGGCTTCCCCCCCATCAGTACCCTCTCCCTCACCCTCATTGCCGTCCCTTCCTGGTCTGAAATAATCGCTTCACTTGCCGACCTGGTTCTTCCCCAGGCTATCCTTACCATTACCAATGCAATTCTCGCGACCTCGCTCCTCGCAAAGGACCTTTTTTCTGCGGATATCCGGCCAAAAAAGCTCTCCCTCACCATCGGGCTCATGAACCTCACCTCGATTCCCTTTGGGGGGATGCCCATGTGCCACGGCGCCGGGGGGATGGCAGGACAGTACCGGTTCGGGGCAAGGACCGGGGGGGCGAACATCTATGCAGGAATCATCCTTATCGGGGCTGCACTGCTCTTTGCAAGCACTGCATGGCTCGGACTGATCTCACCCGGGTTCTATGCTGCCCTCCTGATCTTTGTCGCGATAGAACTGGCACGGCACGGGGTGAAGACCAGTTCCTACCTCGTAACCATCACCACGGCAGTCCTCTCGTTAGTCGCCTCAATGACCGTGGCCTTTATCGCAGGAATGTGCCTTGCATATGGTATTCCTTATCTCATGAAACAGATCGGAGAAAAAAACAGGTGATAGGTGTGCCGGAAGAATCCCACTCATATTGACCATGGACATGGGGGTTCCGGCATGACTCCTGGTGTTATCACAGAGCGATGTACAGGGTCACACATGTTCCTGGGATGCATGACCATTAATGGATATGAAGAGGAAATATATAAAATTATTTTATGAAATTCAAAAATTAATTGAATTCATTTAATCACTCTTCGTTCCCGAGAACCGGTCATCAGACCGGGTGGTGGTGAAATGGGCTCCCTCCGATGGAAACCACCCGGTCCGTTCCGAGCAGAAGGCATCACATTCGGGAAGGTAGGGCTTTATGTCAAGCAGGGGAGTCTCATCGAGCATGTCCACTCCGCTGATCTGCAGGCAGGTTCCTTCCCTTCCCATGAGGGAGACGATGGATATCCCAATCGGGTTGGGACGATTGGGTGCCCTTGTAGAAAAGACTCCGTGCGGGCGGGTGTCAAGAAAAGGTACCAGCTGAAGTCGGCACGTCCTGGAACGGTGAAAATGGTAGATGAGCATGATACGCGAGAATCCCTCGATATCCATCAGCCCATCAGCAAATTCGGGGTAAATTTCGACGGTGCCTGTTATCTCTCTGCCCCCGTCCGGCTGGATGGGCATTCCTGTCGGTTCCGCAAAAGGGGTATGGATAATACCGATAGGTTCGAACCAGATCTTTTGTCTCATCGTATCTCACCTTCATAACCGGTGATCAGGTGGAATGAGGTATGGCATCCGCCCTTCGCAACCCGAAATGGCTGATTTGAAGGCACACACGACCTCCCATGCCAACGATGGGTGCAATCACGTGAATCTGACCGATCGGATCGCTCTGTTTTTGCAATCCCGGATTCGATCGACAGCAATAGCACCCTCCCCTCAAAATCCCTCACTATTCAGCGAATCTCCATCTTGCCAACTAAAAAACCTGTACTGCTTGTAAAGTAACCTTGATTACTGCAAAACAGGGTAAAACAAAAAAAGAAGATATCTAGGCCATCACCACGCCGCTCTCCTTTAATGCTGCCGGGACATTCCCATAACCGAGTGGCGGACTGATGACTTCCTGGCCGTCAGCGGTGAGGATATCCTGGCCTGTCTGGCTGATCAGGATCTTGATGAATTCGAGTCCAAGGTCCGGGCTCCGAGCATTCTTTGGAACGGTAACAGCATAGATGATAGGTGTACCTGTCTCCGTTGCAGTAGTGGTTCCGCTGACACGTTTTACTTTGACTGTTGCGTACGAATCCGCGTTCTCCTGGGCGGAGAGGTCCATTCCCACTGGGAGTTCGATATACGGCAGACCGTTCTGGATTGCTACGCTGCTGTATTCGATCGCATAGTCAGCCTTCCCCTCTTTTAAGATGGCAACCACATCAGGACCGGATTTTCCAATCACGAGCTTTCCATCAGGGGTGGGCTTGGTCACATCAATGGTGTACTTCCCATCAGAGAATGTCCTCGTCATCTTGCTGTGAGAAGCAAGGAGGCTCGAAAAGATCGTGTCAACGCCATAGACGCGCTCCGCAAGCTGTACCGACATGACCGCACGGTATCCCGCAGGATCGGTGTTTGGATCGCTGATCACGTACTTGACATCCGGGGTGTTCAGGATCTCGTACCAATTGTCAGCAGTGATCTGATCGTTGTACTTGCTCTGGTTGGTATACACCACGACCATGTGGTTCTTTGCAAACGTCACATAGTAATCGGCGTAGGTCGGGTACATCAGGGTCGGGATGAGGTAGGCATCGGCTGAAGCGAGCACATCTGCCTTCTTGCCCTGTTTTGTGATCTTCTCGATCATGGTGACACTGCCTCCCCCAAAGAGCTGGGCATCGACCAGCGGGAACTGGCTCTCATATGCCGTCTCAATCTTTGCGAAGGGTGCATTGAGGCTTCCGGCATTGAAGACCGTCATCGGTTCGATTGCGGTTGCTTCTCCGGTACAGACACAGTTGAACTTGGCGCAGTCACCGTTCATTGCAGAGAAGAGGTTCTTCCCGTACTTATCCTTGCCATAATTCTCAATATCGGCCTGGGTCTGTGGTGAGATCAGGAAGTTCACGAAGTTGTTCGCCATCTCGATCTTTTCTGTTGTCGTCTTGTCGTTGTATACCGTGATTACGGAATAGACGTTGAGCAGGATAGCGCCTTCACTCACAACAGGTTGCAAGTCGAGATCGCCCTGGTAGGCAAGATAGGTCCCTTCATCGGTCAGGGTGTAGGCTCCTTTCTCTGATGCGAGCTGGAGCGTCTCGCCCATCCCTCTGCCAGCCTCGATATACCAGTTGCCTGATTTCTGGACATCCTTGGTATAATTGTACTTTGCAGAGGCCCAGACGGCCTTTTCAGCAGAATGAGTCCCCGAATTGTCACCACGCGAAACGAACATCACACCGGGGGTGTTTGCCTTCCCCTTGGTAAGGATGGTCGTGAATGCCTGCTCGGGGGTCATTCCCTTCACACCGGCGGGATCACTTTCAGGCCCGACAATGATAAAGTAGTTGTAGGCAAAGCAACGCCTGTTCAACCCGGCACCATCCTCCATGTAGGTAACCTCCTGTGAGGGAGAGTGGACGGCCAGGATATCACAATCGCCTTTCTTTGCGACTTCGATGGCCTTCCCGGTACCCTGTGAGGTGATCAGGAGTTCGGCGTTATACTGCTCCTCAAACTTCGGTTTCAGGTAGTCAAGGAGCCCCGTATCGTAGAGACTCGTTGTGGTTGCAAGGAGCACTTTTGTTTTTGGTCCGACGGGAGTTGTCGGAACAGTGGTCATATTGCCAGTCTCACTGGGGGTAGGGGTCACGGTAGGAGTGCCACTGCCCGGCTCGGTTGTTGTGCAGCCTGCAAAGGTTGCAAAGCCAACAACCAAGAGAGTAAGGATTATGAAAATGCTGATCTGCTTCTTCAATGCCATAGGCGTTCGGGTTAACTTTTCGATTGGGAATAAATGAATATTGTTATTGCTTAGGGATCAGTAAACCAATTGTATTATCAATTGATTATACCAGGTAATCCATCTCCCTTAATCATCCAATCTCTCTTTTCAATCAGAAAGGAGAGAGAACAGGATGAAGAGGATGTTTTTCTGTCCTATTATCGTACTCTTATCTCCGACACTCGGTTTTGGCTAATTACATGAGAATTATCCTTTTCTCCTGCGAACCAGGATGAGACCTGCACCTAACATTCCTGCCAGGCAGAGTGGAATCACATCGGTCCCGAGTCCCGGATCTGACATCCGGGTGAATGTTACGTTGGTCTTAGCAAAAGATACCGATCCTGAATGAGGAAGGCCGAGAGGGAGGTTCACAACATATACGGTATAGGTCCCGGGGATCAGCCTGCCTGCAAGGTAATTGGTGTCCCAGATATATCGCCAGGTTCCATCGGGGTTCACGTATGCCGAGGTGAAGTACCCATGACCCGCGGGGAGATTCAGGTTCTCCAGACAGACCCCGCGTTTGTCAAGACTTGGTCCGGACACCAGCAGGAATACTGCGATAGTGCCCTTTGCATCAGTGCTCCCGTTCAGTTCGAGCCGTTCACCGATCGCGGATAACTCTGGAAGTGCCGAGATGGTTAGGTGATCTGCTGTACAGCCCTGGATCAGGAGCGCGGACACGAGCACTGAGAGGAGAACCAGATACTGCCTTCCCTGCACAGAGAAGTGTCTCTTGTCATTCCGGGTTCAAGATTTCGCTCGTGAATGCGATTCGAGGTACTATTTACAATTTTTCGAAAATAAATGGGGAACAGCAGAAATAACCGATGATGTTCACCAGTCAAGGGTAGGAAAGGAATCTTCTGAATAGTGGAGGAATCCCAAAAATATCACTTGCTCAGAGGTGGAAAACCGGCACCCCCTCTTGGAAAGGATTCACAAAGTACTTCAGGCTCTGCTGTTGATAAGATGATGTTATCAGGTGTATTTTCGGGTTTCTTCAGAACTCAACCACCATCACCGCTTCTTCTTCCTCCCGAAGTTCCCCTTTCAGGTGCCTGGCGTCGAACTGGTAGCTCTCCCAGGGATCATACTCCTCATACAGTTCGCATTTGTCCAGCACATCGACCAGCTCTTTGAGGAATATCCGGGGAATGACATCGATCCGCCCCCCGAATTTCCCCGTAAGCCTGTTGATCATGGCCCTGATGAACCGGTGTGAGACCCTGGTTCGGTCAACCTCGCCATACGCCTCTGAATAGATGGTAATAACCTTTGAGGCCACCTGCTCGAGTTTCTTTGCATCGAACTTGGAGAGCGAGATCTGGGGCTGGCGGGGATTTCTGAATTCACCGCTCTCAGTAACACCGATCCGGTCAGCGAGAGGCGGGATCGAACGAATACCCCTCGGTCCTTCAAAAAAGGCCGGAGTACCGGTGAAGAAGAAGTAACAGTAGGGCATCTCGCCACGATCAAGGGAATCAATGATCAACCGGAGGGTGGTATATCCCTTCTCACGCTGATTCCTCGGGAGCGTCTGCGTCGTCTCAAGCTCGTCGATTGCGACCGCAAGCCCCGCATAACCGGCGTTCACGATGATCCGGACGAGTGCACGGAGGAAGACGAGCGCAAACGTCTCATCGACATCACCCTTTATCCCTGCCTTGGCCTTGAAATCCCTGCCGATGTTCGGCTCTGCAGAGATCCAGCCGATAGCAGACTGCGCCGTCTGGAAATCGCCTGCATTGTTTGCCCGGTAGTAGGTCCGGAGAGCCGCAGCAAGGGACGAATTCATCTCTGATATCCCGGCAAGAGCGGTTTCTATCTCCTTGAGTGTGGCAATCTCGAGACTGTCTTCCGGAAGGGGGTGGTCGCTCACTTTCAGGAGACGTTCCTCAATGGAGAAGAGCCATGTGTCGATTACTGCCTTCATGGCGTGCTCTTCTTCCCGTGTCCGGAGGGTCGCGCAGATCTGCTGGTACATCCCTTTCAGCTTATAGAGGGGGGATGCTGGGGAGATCACCACATGGGCAGTGACAAAGTTCTTCTCCCGGGCTATCTCAAGGGCTCTCGCGACAAGAAAGGTCTTGCCGCTCCCGTAATCACCGCGAATAAACTTCAGGTCTCCTCCGCCATCTGAGACATAATCGAGCTGGGAGGCGATAACCCCCTCCTCAACATCAATCCCGACCGCAATCCGTTCAAGGCCGCCAGCCGGCACCGTTCCACGCCGGAGTGCATTGATAATGTTGACACTCCCGGTCTTCCTCTTGTCCCCATGGTCAGCCAGTATAGGCATATATCTCACCCCCTTTTCCTGAACCCTTCTTTACAATTATGGGAAACCCGGATAAAGCACCTTTCTGCATAATCCGGTTCATGATTCCGACCACCCTCCGGGTGTTCAGGAGCTGACGGAGATCCATTTCGCTCGCTTCACGGTGGGTTCTGAGGAACTCGATGATCACCTTCTCCTGTTCATCGCATGAATCTATGAAGTTCTGGAGTGCCTCATCCCTTTCATCTTTTACGGGATCTGCCCTTCTCGGGGTAAGGGCAGGGGTGTCGGAGAGCGTCTGCTCTTTGCAGGTTTTGATCAGCTCGAGAAAATCTTCCGGCCTTATATGAGAAGAACCGGATGGAACGATATCGAGGCCTCTCAGGCAGTACTCCTTGCAGCTCTGGTAATCCCTGCATTTCAACGCCTCACTCGCAGAGAGAAGGTATGCGACCGAAAGGTATTCGAATCCGTCCGAACCCAGGGTCGGAATATGTCCCTCAAGCACGCTGACGAGACGGTCAAGGATCCTCTGTTGCGAGAAAAACCTCCATTCCTCTTCGAGGATGAATCCGGCGAGCGATTCAAGATCCCTGGTTTTCCGCACATTGTTCAGAATGTAAAGGAGAACCTTCTCGCCCTCCCTCCGTTCAGCCTGCCTGGCAAGGTAACGGGCATACGCAATGCCGCCGGACAGGTAATCGCTCCTATATGCCCGGTAATAATATGACTGCGCCTCGGCATGATCGCCGATATCCTCATACAGCTTTGCAGACTCGATGAGGCAGACCACATGGGGGGTCGCTGATACCTGCAGAAGGAATCGGGCGACTGCATCCCTGACCGGGTAATACGTCAGGAGATATTCACGGTATCCGGCCAGAAGGTCAGACAGGAATCCTGGATCATCGATATCTGACAGTGTCTCCCTGATCAGGTACTCAAAACAACCGAGGGCTTTCTCTCGCTCCCCGGCCATCGCGTTCAGCCTGCAGAGGAGGAGCCGTATACGCGGGTGTGAACCTGATCGGTCATCATCGAGGAGATCCCTCACTACTTGGAGCGCATCAGCAGGCTTCCCTGCAGAGAGGAGCAGTTGAGCATAATCGTATCCGATTCCCGTATCTCCCAGGGCTGAGAAGAATTCGCGATATTCCTGCTCCGCAGATCCGGGATAGTCCCGTGAAAGAGCCTGCAGGTACAGCCGGGCAGATTCAAGAGACCCAGTCTTCCGGTGTGCCCCCAGTGCTTCGCGGGCGGCTTCGGAAAAAATACCCGCACCCATGAGGGCAGCGATATGGTCCATGTCAGCATCGGTATGCCTGATGGAAGACTGGTATACCACAAGTGCTTCCCGTGCCTGGCCGGCAGAAGTGAGCGCCTGTATCAACAGGCGTTGGTCTTCTTCTTTTCCGGAGAGTTGTGCAATTTTTTTAAGGACCGGGATGGCACGCCGGTAGTCGCGCTGTGCCATGAGGCAGGCAGCATAGCTCCTGAGTGCCTCCAGGTTGCCGGGATCGAGCGTGATAGCCCGGATGTATTCGGCAACCGCGGCGTCTTCATGTTTTCGTTCCAGTATCTTTCCAAGAAAACTGTGGAGGTAAGACGAATCAGGCATCCCGTGGAGCAGGTCCCGCACCAGTACCTCTGCCTCGTCCATCCGGTCGAGATTGAACAGGTTTCTCGCTGCCAGAATGGGGATCTGGGTGTCGGTACCCTGCTCCCCGGCAGCACGGCAAATCTCGAGGGAGTCGGGATATTTTCCCTCTTCAAAGAGCCTGAAGGCCTGCCTGACGGACTCCTCCCGATACTCCTTATCCATCTCCAATACCCCCTGAAAACCTGATGGAGACCAGGCTTTTGAGCATCCGGAAGGAATCCCTCCCCCTGACCCGGGATCCTCCCTTGTTCTGCCAGGTGATCGGATACTCTTTTATGATATACCCCTTCATCGAGAGGCGCCATAACAATTCCACATCGAATTCAAATCCGGTCGCTGCCATTTCCCCTATCACTGCATCGATGGCTGTTTTTTTAAATACTTTCGCCCCGCACTGTGTATCTGTCAGGGAGAGACCAAAGAGCAGCCGTATCAGCAGGTTGAATCCCCGGCTCTCCAATCTCCGGGCAATTCCCTGGCGCTCGGGAACAACGGACCCCGGGAGCCAGCGTGAACCCACAACACAGTCGGCATCCCCCAGTTCTTCAAAGAGGGAGACCATCTGTGCAACCGAAGTCGAGGCATCGGCATCCATGAAGCCCACATACGCCGTATCGGCGTTGATAAATCCCTCTTTCACTGCCCCTCCTTTCCCGAGTCGGTGGGGATATACCAGGCACCGAAGGTCTGTTTCCGGATGGGATCTGGCACATTTCCTGACAATTGCAGGGGTGGAATCGCTGCCATCGCAGATGATAAGATAATGGCCTCCTTTGCCGGGTATCTGTGAGAGGAGGTTCCCTATCCGGTGCTCTTCATTATATGCCGGGATGATGATGCTGAAATCCGGTTTCAATCAGAATCGCCGTTGTCTGTTTTATTGGTGTCCGGTGAGGTGCTCGCGAAGTCCGGTCCCGGGGTGGCACTTTTCAGCGATCCTGAGCGCCTCTTCCCGCAGCCTGTTATGATCCCTTATGCAGGACTCCGGCGGAGGGGACTGGCGAAGTATTGATGAGACATTCTCGGTTATCTGGATCAGCTCCGTGGCAATCACTGCATTGAGCCAGACCAGATCCTTCAGCAGTGTGGTTGTCTCCTCATTATCCATGAAGGGTATATAGGATGCCTGACGGTTAAATGATGACGGCGGTTCTGCAGGCAACCATTATCGGTTTTCAAAAAAAACGTATCTCATCCATGCCTTATATCGAGAGAATCCGGTCTTGTGGAAGAGATGCCAATCCATTTTTTACCCTCATGGGAATTGAGCTGGGGGTTATCGGCAACGGCTGTGCCACCCTCCGCATGCCGATACGACCTGACATGTTGAACGGAGAGGATTTTTTGCAGGGAGGCCTCTTTACAGCCCTCGCCGATGAAGCGATGGTCCTTGCCATCTATCCTCTCCTGCTCCCGGAAGAGCGGATCGCCACCATTTCTGAAAGCACGACGTTCATGAGCGGGGCGCAGCGCGGAGTCCTTGTCGGGACCGGCAGGGTGATCAAGAAAGGCCGGAGGGTTATATTTGCCGAGGGGGATGTCATGCTTGAAGGATCTGACCGTATACTCTCCCGCAGCACAGCCACGTTCATGGTCACGAAGGTCTGACATGCGCCTTTCCCCAGCCACTCTTCAAAAGAAAAAGGGAATGAATGGTGTGGGGAATAAAAATATCTCCCGATCCGGCGTATATTTAAGACAGAATAGTGCATCCGGCGGGTAGTTTTCTTTGAAGTATATTTTTGTTACAGGGGGGGTGATGAGTGGACTTGGTAAAGGGATCACCGCTGCATCCATAGGGCGTATCCTCAAAAACCGGGGCTACACGGTCACCGCGGTGAAGATCGATCCCTACCTCAACATAGACGCGGGGACAATGAATCCAGGGCAGCACGGAGAAGTTTTTGTGCTCTCCGATGGCGGTGAAGTTGACCTTGATCTCGGGAATTATGAGCGGTTTCTTGATATCGATCTCTCATCCATGCACAACATCACCACGGGAAAGATTTACCGGAGTGTCATTGAAAAAGAGCGGAGAGGCGACTACCTTGGTGAGA
>MVZQ01000003.1 GCA_002068435.1 Euryarchaeota archaeon ADurb.BinA087
AGGAAGGAATATTGCCCGATCACGGACCGGGACTGCCTCAAATGCTCTCTTGTTCATTGAGTTATGAAGCTCGATAAAAAAAGAATTCACCTGCTGGTCTTCCAGTCCGAATAACCGGAAGAGCGCTTTCATCAGCCCTTCAACAAGGACCACTCCGGACTTGATAAGCGAGGGAAAATATATTTTTCCTCTCCTGATCGAGATCAGGGCTAGGGTGACCATCAGTATTGCAAAAACGATGCTCCCAAGAATGAACAAGAGAGTAATCTCGCCGATCAGGAATATGAATTGATTGAGGATCGAGTTCTCAATGGCCATCTGGATTCAAGGTATCCCGGGATTTTATATAATCCTGTGTATCTTTCCAGTCTGCATCCAATCTGACGCCGGCCTGATAATCCCTTTTTCAGTGACAAGAGCAGATACGAGAGAGAGCGGTGTCGCATCGAAAGCAGGATTTATGACAGAAACGCCATCCGGAACTGTTATCTTGCCCGAAAAGCGAGCCACTTCATCGCGTTCACGCTCTTCGATTTCAATCTCGCTCCCGGCATGAATGCTGTCAAAGGTTGATGAAGGGACTGCAACATAAAACGGGAGGTCATGGGACTTTGCACAGAGAGCATGCATGTACGTTCCAACCTTGTTGAAGACGGTATCACGGGTTATCCGATCGGCTCCGACAATGATACAGTCAATCTTGTCTTTCCTCATCAGATGGGCTGCTGCAGAGTCTGGGATAACGGTGACAGGTATCCCGTCCCTCTTCAACTCCCACGCGGTGAGACGGGCTCCCTGGAGGAGAGGCCGGGTCTCACAGGCGATAACACTGATATCCTTTCCTGAAGCCACTGCCGACCGAACAATACCCAGCGCGGTTCCCCATTCCCGGCATGCCAAAGCACCAGCATTGCAATGTGTCAGTATAGTCCCTGAATCAGGGAGGAGGGCTGCCCCATAATCCCCAAGAGCGTGGCATGCTGCCGAGTCCTCTTCAGCAACGTTTTGTGCCTCTTCTAATGCAATCTCGCGATACTCCTCGATCGAGGCCGCCTGCTCTTCTGCTTTTGCAAGAACCCTGTGTACACCCCACGACAGGTTCACCGCAGTAGGACGAGCATTCCCGATAGCATAGCCCACCTCTTTTACCCGGCGAGAATATCCGGAAAAGCTGGTCAGCTTGATTGAAAAGGCCGCAAGTGCGACACCATACGCCCCCGCAATCCCCAGGGCTGGTGCTCCTCTCACCTCGAGCCTCCGGATCGCGGTAATAAGACGATTAACCGTCCGGCATCGTATCATCCGGCAGGAGGTGGGCAGGCTGGTCTGGTCAATAAGGAGGATTGAATTTGTCTCTTCATCCCAAGAGATCGTCATGAATGATTTCATTTCAGCAGTCTTTCACACAATCGAGAAATGCACGCATCGCGGCCGCCTGGCCCTGGGTTACACTGTCAGGGATATCCTTTGGGGAGACAGATGCCCCGGCAATGTAAATTCCGGGTTTGATGGTGGCGATACAATCAACCTTCTCATCCACGGAGGTGAAAAATCCAGTTTTATCAATTGGGATTCCGCAACGGGCAGCAATGGTTACAGAATCACTTGAAGGACTGATCCCGACTGAAAGGACGACCAGTTCAGGGTGGAGTTCCTCCATGTTCCCGGTTTCAGTATTCTCCACCCTTATGATCATCTCACCCCCCCTTCCAATGATCTCTCCAGGCATGCCCCTGAGAAACCGCACTCCCAGCCGTTGTGCTCTCTCAAAATATTCTTCGTATCCTTTGCCATATGCCCGGATGTCCATGTAGAGGACTGTCACTTCAGTATCAGGGTATTTTTCACGGATGAGCATGGCATTCTTCATGGCATACATGCAGCAAACGCCTGAACAATAAGGGCGTCCTGCCTTGATGTCCCGTGATCCGACACACTGGATAAAAACGACATGCCGTGGGGTTTTCCCATCAGACAAGCGCCGTACAGAACCACCCGTAGGCCCGCTGGCATTCATCATCCGCTCAAATTCAAGGCTTGTGATAACGTCAGGGTAGCGAAGATAACCAAACTGTTCTTTTTCAGCGGCATTAAAAACATCATATCCTGATGCGATGATGATGCTCGCAGCTTCAATAACCGATTCTGATCCATGGTCCTCTTTACGGATTGCCTCTCTTCCACAGATGTCATAACAGAGGCCACACTCGATGCAATGTTCAGCGTCCTTGATGACGATATCGGGGACCGCCTGGGGGTGGGGTTTGTAGATAGCTTTTCGTATCCCTATTCCTGCATCAAACCGGTTGTACACTTCCACGGGACAGATGCCGATACAGTCCCCGCAGCCGTTGCACAATTCTTCATCAATATACCGTGGATTTTTTCGTACAGTGACAAGAAACCGTCCCTTCTCCCCATCAATCCTTGTGACTTCGCTGCAGGTATGAATCACAATTCCAGGGTGGCGGGAAACATCGAGCATCTTTGGGGAGAGAATACACATGGAGCAGTCATTTGTCGGAAAGGTCTTGTCAAGCTGGGCCATATGACCGCCCAGTGAAGGTTCACGCTCGATGATATGCACTCGGACCCCATGGTTGGCGAGATCGAGAGCAGCCTGAATCCCGGTTACCCCTCCCCCGATAATGACCACATCACCCATCAGAGGTATCTCCCTGCAAGATCCCAGTAATTACGGGCATTCCTGACGATATGTTCTCTCTGCTCATCTGACACCTTCTTGATAACCTTGCCGGGGACACCGACCACAACAGAGCCCGGCGGGATTTTTGTCCCCTCGGTAATCACGGTCCCGGCACCAAGCAGTGAATCCTGTCCAATCTCAGCACCGTTCAAAACGATTGCTCCCATTCCCACCAGAACCCGGTCAGCTATCCTGCATCCATGGAGGATTGCCCCGTGTCCGACCGAGACATCGTTTCCAATCACTACCGGATACCCGACACTGGTATGAAGAACGGCGTTATCCTGGATATTGGACCTATTGCCGATTACGATAGTATCCTTGTCAGCCCTGATCACGGCACCATGCCAGATTCCTGTCTCGTCACCAAGGGAAACATCCCCGAGAACGGTGGCATTTGGTGCGATAAAGATCCTGCCCCCTCGCACGCTCTCCATAGCCATAATAACACAAGAAGTTTATAATCTATCACAATGAAGGTTATGGTCGGGGGAACATTCGATCCACTTCATGACGGTCATAAACGGCTGATTAGCCGGTCGTTTGAGCTTGCCGGAAAAGAGGGTAAGGTGACTATCGGACTCACCACCGATCAGTTCGCGAGCAGGAAATCACACCCGGTAAAAGAATATGTTGTTCGTAAAACCGCACTTGAACAATACATCGAATCATCCGGATTTTCTACCCAGTACGCGATTGAGCCCTTGAATGACCGGTATGGATCCGCTGTCTCAGAGGACTTTGATGCCCTTGTTGTGAGCGAAGAGACCCTGCCGATTGCCCATGAGATCAATACATTCCGCCACACCATCGGGAAACGGAAGGTGGATATTCACCAGATCACCTGTGTTCTTGCCGAGGACAACCGCTGGATATCAAGCACCCGTATTTACCGGGGGGAGATTGATGAACATGGAAATCTCCTTTCCCGCAATTAAGCCAGCGGGAATAAAGTCCGATCCCGCAGGATATCCTTGAGGTTGAAGGATTGAACCACTCCAATCTGATCAATATTTATACCTGCTGTTAAGGAACAGATATCTGATACTCCAAGCATCTCCTTTTTAGGAATAAATGGTGACCGGATTATAAAATGGTGACCGGATTATATTCTGGCCTTAGTTGTCAATGCCCAGAGTCCTGCTCCGAACAGACATGCCACCGGAAGAAAGAAGACGGGTAGTGATGCCGAGGTGGGGGGCGGGGTATTGAGAGCTGCCTCTGCAATCAGTTTGTTCTCTTTTGCCTCTGAAGATGATGGGTCAATTTCTGCAGCTTTCTTTGTTGCATCAACCGCTTCTTCATACCTGCCAAGGGCAATCAGTGCGGTTCCTTTATTTATCCATGCCTCGGTAAGGGCAGGATCGAGTGAGATGGCTCGGTCAGATGCATCGAGGCTCTCCTCGTATCTCCCGAGATGTATCAGGGCATATGCTCTGTTGTTCCATGCCCCCGACTGGTTGGGGTTCAGCCCGATCGCTTGATCCGAAGCAGCAAGGGATTCATTATACCTGC
The DNA here is from genome assembly GCA_002068435.1 of Euryarchaeota archaeon ADurb.BinA087. Lineage (GTDB taxonomy): Archaea > Halobacteriota > Methanomicrobia > Methanomicrobiales > Methanospirillaceae > UBA9949. The sequence continues at coordinate 4,223 of MVZQ01000003.1, forward strand.
CCAGTGAATTGAGAATCCCGGCCCGGGTGATGTGTGCAAGACTGAATTCAGGATTATCTGCGAGGGCTCGATCAGTCTCGTTCAATGCCAGCAGGTACTCTCCTTCGTATGCATAGCCGACCGCCCTGTTGTAATGATCGATTGCCGCAAAGGTATCGGCTGATGTCGTTCCACATGCGTGAATCACCAATAAAAAAAGGCAGATACTGCTGAATATTCGTTCCATTGTACTCGCACTCATAAAATGTAGTTCTTGATGTCGTTTGTGATCATCCAGTCACAGTAGAGGCAATGGAGCCCTTTGTGAGATACCTCAAACTGGGAAGGGACTGGCTCGTTGGTATTGGAGATACACCCGGGATTCGGGCAGCGGACAACCCCGATCAGATAATGGGGTATTTCTACTCCTTTCTTCTCGTACACCTCAAAATTCCGGATGATGCTTATCGTGGCATGCGGGGCTATCAGTGCGATTCGGTCAACTTCTTCCTTGCGAAGTTCCCGGTTCTCAATCTTCACGATATCCTTCCTGCCCATTTTACTGCTCTTTACATTGGTTGCAACAGATATTGACTCGGTGGTGAATCCGGTTATCCCGATGATCTTGAGGACATTGAGTGCTTCCCCTCCCGTGATATGATCAATCACAGTCCCATCCCGGATGGGGCTGATGAGGAGACCATCCCGGGCATCTCTCCGTGTCAGGATATCACCTTCTGTAACATTGCCATCCTGACCGGTATTCCGTTTCTCGATTGTTCAAAGTACCGGGCATGAGGGAGAAGGTCAACCCGGGGATCGATCTCATCGAGACGCGGCAGAGGGTGTAATACAATTAGTCGTTCTTTCACCCCGGAAAGCAGCTCAGGGGTTATACGGTAGCTTGAAGCGACCCTGAAATAGGAAGCAGAGTCTGGAAATCGTTCGCGCTGGATCCTCGTGACATAGAGGACATCGAGGTCACGGATGATAGTGCTGACATCATCATGTTCGAAGATCTCGGTTCCTCCTTCAGTCAGTTCTTCTGTTATCGCACAGGGCAGCTCAAGTCCTTTTGGAGAGAGGGTATACAGTGTTGCATGATACAATGAAAGTGCGTATGCCAGGGAGTGGGCGGTCCTGCCATACCGGAGGTCGCCGAGAAGTCCGACCTTTATTCCTTCAAGCGGCATGGATTGCCTGATGGTGTAGAGGTCAAGAAGCGTCTGAGAAGGATGCTGCCCTGCGCCATCCCCGGCATTGATGATAGGAACTGATGAGAATTCACTGGCAAGACGGGCAGCGCCTTCCTTCGGATGCCGGAGCACGATAGCGTCTGCATAACCACTCACCACCCGGATGGTATCGGCAAGTGTCTCACCTTTAGCAACAGAGCTTGCCTCAACACTATCCACCCCGATCGAAGTTCCTCCCAGCCGTGCCATTGCAGCATCAAATGACATCCTTGTGCGGGTACTGGGTTCAAAGAAGAGCAGGGCAAGGATCTTGCCCTTGAGCGAATTTTCATCATAACAGTTCGCCTGGATGAGCGCAGCCTTATCAAGAAGACAATCGATATCCGTCCGCTCGAGATCTCGTATTGAGATGATATGGTTCATAATATTCCCCGGGTTATCACAAGATGTCCGGTTGGGATCTTCCCTCCCCCTCCTGACCAGATCCTGATAGTAGATGGTTTGTGCTGTACCTTTTTGAGGCTATTGGCACATCTGCATCACCTGGATTCAGTCGGATGCTCTGCACACCGGAGTGACACACGAATTCCGGGTTAAAAAAATGTTCCAGGAACTGTATTTCTTATTGAATCTGACATGTGCATCGGTGATCTCGAGAATGCTTGAATATGGCAGCGTGAGTAGTTCCTGATTCATCGGTGAAACATGAAAATGCGGGAGGATGGCATAGACCGATTGGCGCGAAGTACCATCACAGAAGAGGAAGACATGGTTTCTCCTGTCTCCAAGGTCCCCAGACATCAAGGCTCCGATAACACGTACTTTTCTCCCGAGCATGCGCGAAAGAGAAGACAACCGGGTGAATGATGAAACGCTCTCTGGTGAAAAACAATGTCGTGTTCTGTCATCTTTTACAAGAACCGCATAGCTGAACTTTATATCGGTATTCAGGAACCGGAACGCATCATGGTCACCAGCCAGAGCCTGCATGAGGCGGGTCGGGGGGATTGAAGGTTTTTGGACAAAACTCCAGCACTGTTCTGCAGCACAACGGCGTTTCCCGATGGATGTACAGGGGCTGTGTACATGGAGATCAGGGCCGGTTGCCGCTTGTACCATCTTCCTGAGTTCGGTGGAGTTTCTCAGTTCGGCTGGCTCGATAATAATCATGCATCCCTTTGGTGCGAGGATCCTGGAAGCTTGTTTCAAATATTCCGACCGCTGTTCGGGAGTCTCCTGCACCAGCTCATTAGTCACGTTCTGAAGCACAATCAGATCAACAGAAGAGGGGAGCAGGAGTGTCTTGATATCTCGAAGATCCCCGTTTATCACCGGATATGCCGTGATCCCGGATTCATTGTCTGGGAACTGAGAAATAAAGTATCGGTAGCATTCCTGGAACTCTTCAGATCGTTCAAGAGCAAAGAGTTCAGCTGAAAATGCTGGAATGGCACGGGAGATGGCAGAAATCGCAAGTGAAACCACCCCCGGTCCTGAACCTATATCAAGCACCCTCGCACTATTCGGGATAAGCCCGTCTTTTATAAGCATCAGGAATGCATGCTGGAATTGTGTGAAATACACTGGCGCATGGTAAGCCAGGTATGCAAGGACCGCATACCCTTTCCGGTACCCAATCCTCCGTGAATCCTTCTCGCTCCAGTACTGACCTTTCTGTTGCATGATCCCGGTCCTGATTCTCTGTAGGACCAGGGGGTCATCCCAGGATTTTCCCGTTTTATACTCAATGTAGTGCTGCGTAAGCTCCTGCAGTTTTTCAGATTCAAGTCCCTGCCTGATTTGTCCACTCAAGGACAAGGCAAAGGAGGGAGAGAGGATGAGTGGCTTTCGGTGAGAAATTCCAAATATCCAATAATCACGACCGGTTCCACGCCATCCAAGAGAAAGACGGGAGAGCGTGGGGAGCAGTGCTACCAAAAGAGGACCAAGCTCTTCTCCCGGACAATAGCTGTCCCTGAATTCACGGAGGGAGAACTCGTGATGGAACCTTGCATAGGATTCAAATTTTTCTAAAACACCCTCCCGGATCATGCAAAAAGATAGGATTGACCGGGGATTATCTTTTGGGAAGAGTACCGGCATAAATAAGGAACCATTATGGGCTGACTTGCCCACTCCTCCTTCTGGATCTGGTGGATGAATGGCACAGAAATATATGCTTTCAGAGGATGAAGGATATCGATTCCTTCAGGAATTCGGCATTCCCGTACCTGATCACGCCGTAACACAAAACATCCAGGAAGCACGGGCGGCAGCTGCTTGGATAGGATATCCTGTTGTGCTCAAGGTTGTCTCCCCGTCTATTGTCCATAAAAGCGATGCCGGAGGAGTGGTCGCCGGAATCAAGACGGAGGAAGGACTTGAGGAGGCATTCAATGGCATCTTCAGGAATGTGAGCGCTCAACGGCCGGATGCGTCCATTTCTGGTATCATTGTTGAGAAGGAATTGTCAAAAGGCCTTGAACTTTTTATCGGAGGTAAGACCGATCCTGCCTTTGGCCGCGTGCTTTCCTGTGGACTTGGGGGAACGACTATTGAACTGTTCAGGGATTTTTCACTCCGGGTGCTCCCGGCGAGTAGAGCGCATATCACTGATATGATCCGGCAGCTCCGGAGTTATCCCCTCATCAGGGGATACCGGGGAAAACCCCCTCTTGATGAAGAAGAACTGATCCGCTGTCTTGAAAATGCCGCGAGGATGTTTGAGAGCGGGCAGATCAGTGAATTCGATATCAATCCGCTGATCCTCTATGAACATGGTGCCTGTGCAGTCGATGCCCGAATATACCGGGAAAGCGGCAGGGATTCTTCCATTATGGAGAAGACAATCCTCGATCCAGACCTGTTCCATCCCCGATCGATTGCTGTCATTGGTGCCTCAGCGGATCCAAAGAAGATCGGGTATGCCGTATTCAGAAATCTCCTTCCGTTTCCCGGGAAGCTCTTCCCAGTGAATCCGAACCTTGGGGAGCTACTCGGGCGTCCTGCATATCAAAGCGTTTCCGCTATCCCTGACGAAGTTGATGCTGCCGTCATTGCCGTTCCTTCAATCGCTGTACCTGGTGTTATTGAGGAGCTGGCTGTACATGGTACGAAGCTTGCCATCATCATCTCATCAGGTTTCCGGGAACTGGGGGAGGAAGGAAGACGGATGGAAGAGAAGATCAGGGATACCGCCCGGAAAGCGGGTATGCGTATCGTGGGACCAAACTGCCTCGGTATCGTGCTCCCTCACCTCAAGATCAATACAACGTTTGACCCGACCACCCCCCGGAAAGGAAATATTGGATTTATTTCACAAAGCGGAGCGGTCATTACCACCATTGTTGACTGGAGTGTCCCGGAAGAGATTGGCTTTTCTGTGATATTCAGTGTTGGAAACCAGGTCGATCTCGGCTTTATTGATTTCATCAGGTTTGCAGCAGCCGAGCCTGAAACAAGGGCGATCATCCTGTATATTGAGGAGATAAAAGATGGTGTGTCGTTTCTCCATGAACTGAAGGAAACAACAAAGTCAATCCCGGTGATCACGCTCAAGTCAGGTTCTTCGAAGCATGGGAAAAAAGCCGCCGCTTCCCATACCGGCTCTCTTGCCGGAGATTATGAAGTGTATCAGGCAGCGTTGACACAAGCCGGGGCAATACCTGTTTTTTCGTTGCGGGAGGCATTTGATGTAGCGGAACTGCTGGTGTCTGAAGGTTATCCGAAAGGGAACCGTGCTGTTGTGATCACGACTGCAGGTGGATTTGGCGTTCTGGCATCCGATTATGCAGAATGGTTTGGCGTCATGCTCCCTTCGCCATCTCCAGGTCTTCTCCAGGAACTGGACCGGTTTCTCCCCAAATTATGGAACCGGGATAATCCTCTTGATATCATTGGAGATGGAGGAGCGGACCGCTTCGCCCGGGTCTTTGATATTCTGATCAGGTTTCAGAATGAATGGGATATCGCCATGATCATCGCCGTCCCTTCCGCAGTGCTCGATCCTACCCAGCTCGCCCTTGAGATTACACGATTCTCCGCTCATACAGAGAATGTGGTGATTGGATGCATGATAGGGGGTGAATCGATGAAAGGCGGCCTGGGAGTCCTCCGCAACAATCATATCCCCAATTATGATGACATCGAGAATGCCTTCAAAGCAATCGGGAGGAGCCTCGTTGCAGTGAGAAACAGGGCTAATCAGGACGAACAATTGTGATACTCTCGTGCCACTCCCATCATTTGCAGATCGACCTCACTGATGGTAACGGAATGGAGACGGGGTGCATATTCGGTGGTTACCCCTATTATTTGAAAATTGCTTCCCCTCTCCTGTTTTATGTCTCAATCAGTCATTTATTATTGTTTTCAGGAGCCGCGCGTCCTTGCGGGTGAATTTTGTGTGAAAATACATTACGTACCGGTGAGGACTGAAGCAGGTTCCTTCCCCGGGACTCGAGAGCCCTTCGGGGGGGGAGAATGAAAAAGGGCCTTTTCTGGCAGTGTAACCTCTCTTTTCTGAATATGACTGACGCTTACCAACCTTTTCCTGCAAGCACAGCGGGGGCACTACTCAAAAATCTCGTACCGTTCGATATCGATCTGGGTAACCAGAATCTGTTCGATATCATCCATCAGTCCTTTGATGGACTGGTATCGATCGGCCGGATCTTTTTCGAGGCATTTTGCGACGATACCATCAAATAACCTCGCAGCCGGATTGAGATCCGAGGGAGGGGGAGGTGTGTCATTGAGGATTCGAACGCTCACCCGTGAGATGTCATCCCCTTCGAAGGGTAATTCCGCAGTGAGCAGCTCGTAAAAAACCACGCCCAACTGGTAAATATCTGTTCTCTGGTCAGTATCGCCAAACTTGCCCGGGGTTATCTGTTCGGGCGCTGCATACGAAAGCGAGAATCCGGTGATGGTAGGCAGCATGCCCGTCCCCATCACCTTGCTCATGCCCCAATCGGTGATCCGGGGGATACCAGCTTCGGTCATGAGAATATTCTGGGGCTTGATATCCCGGTGGATAATCCCCTGGGAGTGAGCGTATGAAAGGCCATTTGCAATATCGCGGATTATCCTCGCGGCATCACCTGGCGCGAGAGGCTTCTGGAGGTCTGCAAGGGAAGAACCGAGATACTCCATCTCGACATAAGGGACGGGGAGAATATTGACTTCGTGAATTTTAACAATGTTTTCATGGGAGAGATCTTCCCATGCCTTGATCTCTTTCATGAAACTCTTTCCTGAAGTCTCATTGAACTGGACGGGTATTTTAAGGGCAACCTCGTCCCCGGTCTGATTATTTATTGCCTTAAAGACGCGTGCAACTCCCCCCATCCCGATAAGCTGGGGATCACTGTATTTTTCAAGAAGTTCTTTGGGAAAGGACGTTGGAATTGTCGGAGACCGTGGAGCAATGATTGTTTCTGTTGGTAATACGGGATTTTCAGCAACAGGCATGGCACGAAGGTCCCTGGATTCCCGGCGTGACACCACAGCTCCTGCCAGTGCACAGGAAAATATGATAAGTAACGGCAGCCGGTACTCCACTTTCGTGGCGATCAGGGCAAGTGCTGCAATAAATACCCCCATAAGTGAGAGGAGGAGATGGCCAGAGATCGTGTATTTCAATGACCTTGACAGGAGGGTTCCGACAGTAAGAACAAGCCCAGATATCACCAGATATGCTGAAACAGGAAGCAGAATCGAGATGAAAGGAGGAATAGTGTTACTCAGTAAGCCGGAATGATAAGTATAGAAGCCTGCTCCGATAATTCCCGCAACAATCCCCAAGTAGAATAATCCTGTAGTCATTTTCCTCTGTGTTCGGAACTGAACGGGTGGCCTGGGTTGGATGACGGTATCAGTTATCAGGGGAACAAGACAAAGCCCCCCGCTAAGAAGAATGACGATAAAAGGGTTCAGCTTCCCGGGAATCGTGGGGAAGTAAGAGAGTGCGGTGTTGTTTCCTCTGCCGGTCCCATTTATTTCAATGGTGACAGGATCCGTTGTCTGATCGGAGTTTGGCATGAGGATATTCGTTTCATTCAGAGAGGGAACAGTCGTTACTTCTCCTGAGGTTCCTGGCGTGTTTGTAGTAAGTGTGGTCATGGGAGAGGGAGAAGCTGACGGGGTAGTGGTTGCAACAGAAGTAGAAGAAGTGCCGGGAACGGTAGTCGGTATGGTGGTAGGCACGGTCGTTGTTGTCTTTGTGGGGGAGGCACTTGTTGTCGTTTGAATTGTAGTCGTGGTCGTCGGAACGGTCGTGGTCGGTATCGTCGTGGTTGGAACGGTCGTGGTTGGTACGGTCGTGGTCGGTATCGTCGTGGTTGGAACAGTGGTAGTCGGTATCGTCGTGGTTGGAACAGTAGTGGTCGGTATCGTCGTGGTTGGAACAGTGGTAGTCGGTATCGTCGTGGTTGGAACAGTGGTGGTCGGTATCGTCGTGGTTGGAACAGTGGTAGTCGGTATCGTCGTGGTTGGAATAGTAGTGGTCGGTATCGTCGTGGTTGGTACGGTCGTGGTCGGTATTGTCGTGGTTGGAACAGTGGTAGTCGGTATCGTGGTAGGAGGCGGGGTTATCGGAGTCAGAGCAACCATTGGTATAGCAGAAACCTCCCCCTTGTTCACCATAATCTGAGTACTCCATGGAGTATACCCTTTTAATATGAGCTCGACCGTCCTCGTGCCGACCGGTATATTGTCTATGATAAGAGCATCCCGCGCCTTGGTCCTTCCCACATACTGGCTGTCGATATAGACACTCGCACCTGCCGGATCTGAACTGATCGAGAGAGCCCCAGTAAGGGGGGAGAATCGTGCACTGATGACGTGATTAGAATTCACATTGTAAAATGTATACACAGACCTTGCACCGATAGAGACTCCGTTGACAACCACATCTGCTATTTCGTAACTGGTATCCGGGATGATGGTAAAAATCTGGGTGCCGCCTGCCGCGACAAGAACTTCATCAGCCGGAACAATCGAGCCACCGCTTCCGGCATTTGCAATGATCACGTAATAATCGGCAGCCGAAGCTGTTCCAATGAACAATCCGGTAAGAATAATAACAAGAACAAGAAGCAATGCCGGCGTAGACTTCATAGCGGATTCTTTGAGAGATGTTAATCGCTGTCTGGCAGTATGATCAGGAGCCGGGCACCTTTTGCACCCTTTGCAAGCTCAACGAGATCGCCATCATGAAGGATTGCTGGTTGCTTTTTTTGCAACTCGGTACTGTTCAGAAACGATCCTCCTGCGCTTCCCCGGTCTTCAAAGATAAAATTCGTACCCTCCATTTTAATGATAGCATGTGGCTTTGAAATTCGACTCACCGAAGAATATTCGGATGAAAGTACGACATCACCCTCAACCGGCTGATACGAAGGATCAACCCTTCCTACCCGGGATTCACGATCCTCGAGAATATAAAGTTTCCCATCGTCAGGTCCTCCGAGTAGGATAGCCATCGGTTTATGCCCGGCAATCTCATCCTCTACCGCGTCCCTTACTTCCTCCAGTTTTTTCTTCAGCCCGGCATCATCAATATTTATCCGGAGATTGGAGAAGATACCCAGGTTCCGGACAATAGCTTCCATTGCCCCTGGAACAAGTGAATATTTCCATACAGGATGAACCCCCTTGGAAGTCTGCTGTCCGAGTCCCACCTCCTTCCGGATAAGCCCCATGCTGATCAGCTTATCCAGATGTTTCTTTGTATTCTCATAGCTTGTATTGATCTCAGATGCAATCATCCGCACATCTTTTGGCCGGCGTTCGAGGATTTTCAATATCTTCAGGCGTTGACTATTTGAAAGAACTTCAAGATATTCAGACAGTTCGTTATAATAATCTGGCGCCTGCTCAAGCACAATAGTCTTAAACTCTTCGTGCTGGTCGACCATCAAGCCTGCCTCTTCTATAGTAAGTCGTCCTGCTCAATCAAAAACATTCTCCGCATAGTTTATTCAATCATATAACCTGCTGGTTCATCCAATCGATTTTGTGAGAGCATCAGAATACCAGTATTTTTTTCCCCAGCCTCAAAATATCTTTAGAACAAACCAGGAAAAGAACAGGTAAATCAGGATTGACATGAAATCATACCTGAAAGATATCCCTGACATTGAGGAGTCAGCCCGGTCTGTACAGAAGCTGATGAAAGAACGTTATGATTGTGGAGGTTCTTCTCAAAATCCTCATCCGATCCGTACAATAGCAGGCGCGGATGCTGCGTATGGGGAAGGATATGGAATCGGAGTTGTTGTGCTATACGCCTATCCTTCCCTCACAATCATTGGACATGGATATGCGAAACGGGCTGTACAGTTTCCTTATATCCCGGGATTGTTTGCATTCAGGGAACTCCCTCTGATAATAGCAGCGTACGAGAAAATTGGATTAGTCCCGGATCTCCTTATGGTAGACGGCCATGGATACGCCCATCCGCAACGGTATGGGTATGCCTGTCACGCAGGGGCGATTCTCGGGATACCCACCATCGGGATTGCAAAACGCCCCATGCACTGTGACAAGGTGAAGCATCCGGGAAATGAGCGAGCTATGCCCCAAGAAATTCTCATGGGAGGAGAGGTGACAGGGATGGCGTTGAGGACACGGAAGGGGTCACCTTCGGTATATGTTTCAGCGGGATATCAGACTACTCTTCATTTCGCCTGTCGGATGGTGCTCGAGACAACGCGAATACATCGCCTTCCGGAGCCGGTATGGGCTGCCGATCTCCTTTCAAGAAAGTATCTGAATCTCCTCTGACAGATGAAGGATATATACCGCTACCTGAGTATCATAAAAAAAATCGCTCAACCACTTCTCACGCTTCGGCAGGCTCTCCAGGTTCACTCTTCTTTGGGCGTTCCGGCTTGACATACGTGATGGTGAACGTTTCCAATCCGCTATGGGTGAGGACGGCAGATGAATAATGCCCCTCCATGGTGAGGCAATGAACAGGGCAGACTTCAATACAGGAGTTGCAGACCACGCAACGGAGCCGATCAATCGTCCATGTCTTTGCTTCCTTATCAACGCAGAGTGCCTCCGCGGGACATTTCTTCATGCACATCCCGCAGGAGATACACCGGGAGACATCGATCACCACATGCCCCCGTGAGAGGATCGTCATTTTACCCGGCCGCGCAGGATACATCAGCGTTGCCGGCTTGCTCATCACGGTCTTTATCGCTGTTTTTGCCATCTCAAAATATCCCATCGTACTCACCGCTCCATGCATCCGATACAGGGATCGATGCTGAGCACAATCACAGGAACATCAGCCAGTTCGCACCCCTGAAGCATTTTCACAAGAGGAGGTACATTGGTGAGGGTGGGGGTCCGTATCCGCGAGCGAACAAGATGTTTTGTGCCATTTCCTTTCAGATAATGAACCAGTTCGCCCCGCGGCTGTTCGGACCGAGAGAAGTACTCCCCGTCAGGGGTCCCTTTCACTTTCACCTCAATCTCCCCTTCTGGTATCTTTTCCACAGCCTGCCGGATCAGATCGATAGAACTGAAGAGTTCACGGATCCTGACAGCGCAACGGGCATAACAATCCCCTGCTGACTCGGTTGCTGGTTCAAACCGAAGTTCCCGGTAAGCCGCATACCCTGTTTTCCTGAGATCGATCGCTACACCGCTTCCCCTCGCGGCAGGGCCTGCTGCACCAAGATCGTATGCATCAGTCCGTGACAGAGTGCCAACACCGACCAACCGTGATTTGAGTGAATCATCATGCAGGAATACCTCCGACAGATCAACAAGTTCGGTCTCGAACCCCTTAAGGTCCGCGGCCATTGCTGAAAGCTTCTCGTTGCTTATGTCCCTGCGGACTCCGCCAACCTTACAACTGCCCTGAATCACCCTTCCTCCTGTGGTCTCTTCCAAAACATCCAGAACAAATTCCCTGAGGCGCCAGGAATTCATAAAGAGGTTTTCAAAACCCATCGCATCAGCGAAGAGTCCGAGCCAGAGAAGATGTGAATGGAGCCTTGAGTATTCAGACCAGATAGTCCGAAGATAATGAGCCCTGGCCGGGACTTCAAGGTCCATGATCTGTTCAACTCCCTGGCAATAGGTCATGCCATGGATGAAACTGCATATTCCGCAGGTGCGCTCTGCAATGTATACGTACTCGGTAAATTCTCTTTTTGCGACAAGGGTCTCGAGGCCCCGGTGGATGTATCCGATAGAGGGTACGACATCCACGACTGTTTCGTCTTCAAGCACGAGATCCAGGTGTATTGGTTCCGGCAAAACAGGATGCTGGGGCCCGAATGGGACCACTATTTTCTTTGACATGGACCCTCCCCCTGAAACGTTGGATTGCGGAACGGATAGCGGACTTTCGTCCTGATAAAATTCCCGTTGAAATCAATGTTCATCCCTTTTACTGCAATTCCAAAGAGGTCATGCATCTCATTCTCATACACAAACGCTCCCCAGTACATCCCGCTGATGCTCGGTACTTCGGTGTCGACAGATATGATGAGTCGGAGATTTTCAAACAGGTAATCCTTCTCAAAACTATAATTGATCTCAAACTCATCCCCTACTTTGGTCGCATTCATCTGGACCAGCCGGTAACCCCCCTTGCGGAATTGTTCTACCTTGCCGATCAGGTGTGCAACGGCAATGACCGTAGTGGGCTGCTCTTCGATTTTCATTGGATCCCTCCGCCGAGGGCATCCTTTTTGGCAGCAGGAGTGTTCATTTTGGTTCGTTTCTCCTCAAGAATACTGAGCGATTTGACAATTCCATCAATGATAGATTCAGGCCGGGCGGCACAGCCGGGGACATAGACATCGACAGGAATTATTTTGTCGATGCCTCCCGTGACATTGTAACATTCACGGAATACCCCGCCCGATGCTGCACAGATTCCCACCGCGACGACGACTTTGGGATCCGGCATCTGCTCATAGATATTTTTTACGACTTCTCTGTTCTGCTCGTTGATGCTCCCGGTAACCACGAAAATGTCGGCATGCTTGGGATTGCCGGTGTTCACGATACCGAACCGCTCGACGTCATACATCGGGGTGAGGCAGGCAAGGACTTCGATATCGCAGCCATTGCAGCTTGATGCGTCGTAGTGAATGATCCAGGGGGAACGTTTCAGATAGGTCATGCCTGGAGCCCTCCAGAAAGGTAGTAAAGGACTGCGAGATTGATGAGCCCCAGCATACCGGCAATGATCCACGCACTTCTCAGGGTAAACTGCCATTTCACCCGACTGAAGGTGTTGTCAATCAGGATCTCCAACAGGTATGCGACAGCTATGGCAAGCAGGGCGATCGGAATACTGAACGCGAAGAACAGGAAGATAAACCCGAGCAAAAATACATATTCATACCAGTGGGCTATCTCAATTTTTCCGAGATTTGGACCGGTGAACTCGGTCGTCACTCCTTTGACAATCTCCTGGTGAGCATGATGGGAGGTGGAGAGATCGAAGGGAGATTTTCGAAGTTTGATCGTCAGGACCATCAAAAATCCGATAAAGACACCAGGCAGGTAGAGGACAATCGGGATGGAAGAGACTACAATATCACTCACAAAAAAGCTTGCCGTCACCATATACATCCCAACAGCCGAAAGGATGATCATTGGTTCATAGGCTATGATCTGGATCAGTTCACGCTCGGCTCCGATGAAACTGTAGGGGGAACTAGAAGCATAGGCCCCCAGTACCAGGAAAATATGGGACAGGGTGAAGGCAAATATGACAAGGAGCAGATCCCCACCTGCAAAGAACAGCGCTCCCGCAACGAGCATAAAGACGAGGTAACAGAGCGCATACAGATCCTGGCTCCTCGTGACAACGAGGTTCTCCTTCTCAAAAAGTTTCCCAACATCATAAAACGGCTGAAGCAGCGGGGGTCCTACCCGCCCCTGCATGCGTGCGGTGATCTTCCTGTCAATACCTGCCACTAACCCCCCGGCAATGGGAGCGAGCAGGATATATATCAGGCCATAAACAGGAGACATCATAGTATCATCCCCACCAGGACGATCATTGCCAGCAGGATAAGCCCGAACCCAAGTGCAGTTCCGGCCATCAGAAGGCGGTTCTCCCCGAAGAGATCGTTCAGGTAGTAGTTGGACAGGGTGACATCCCTCGTCACTCCCATGGATCCGAGAAACTTCATATCACTACTAGCGGGACGGCCCCCCATGTAAGGGGGTACTTTTCTGGCTCCGTTCCGGGGAAGCAACATTGAAAATGGCATAATCATCAGGAGAAAGAGCATCATTGCCATGATGATGATATTGTCCTGCGAGAGTCGGGCGGTCTGACCATATACCGAGAGAACGAATGGTTCAATCAGGGATGATGATATCAGTGGGAAGATCAGGCAGATCAGAACAGTGAGTCCTGCCAGGATATAGAGCACTCCCTTCTTTTCACTTTTCAGGGAGTCCTCCTCTCTCGACACATGGGGGTCGACAGATATGATCTTTCCCATCCATTTAGACCAGAAAAATACCGTTATTGATCCGCCGAAAGCAAGGATTGCCACGAAGATCAGGCCAAATTGTGCTTCGATGAATGCCTCGATCGCCACCCACTTTGAGATCAGCATTCCGAACGGAGCAAGGAACATCCCCGCGATCCCGACCAGCATCATCACAGCAACTTTCGGCATCCGGACGATAAGCCCGGACATGTCCTCGATATTCCTGCTCCCGATCTGATGTTCCACTGTTCCAACGCAGAGGAAGAGGAGTGACTTTGCTATGGCATGGAAGATGATGAGGAGAATTGCAGCCCAGACCAGTTTATAGGTCCCGACTCCGGCACATGCAACAATCAAGCCGAGATTTGCTATGGTCGAGTAGGCAAGCACCTTCTTTGCATTACTCTGCGAGATGGCAATCGCTGAACCAAGCAGGAAGGTAAAACCCCCTACAAGTCCGATGATCAGTCCTTCTGTGGTCCCCGAGAGGACGGGAGCAAACCGTACGATGATATAGACTCCGGCTTTGACCATGGTGCTGGAATGAAGGAGGGCAGAGACCGGGGTAGGTGCAACCATTGCCCCGACAAGCCACGATGAGAAGGGCATGAGGGCAGCCTTGGTAATTCCTGCAAAACTGAGGAGGACGGCGGGAACTAGAGCGAACGCCTGGCCGGAGCTCAGCAGCTGTTCGATGCCGAGAAGGCTCCCGGTTGGATCGGCAATGAGGAGATAGATGATAGCTCCGGCAAATGCGATTCCGCCAAGAAGGTTCATTTCCAGGGCAAGGAATGCATTGTTGGTAGATTCCGATGTCTTAGCGTACCCTATCAGGATGAAGGATGCCAGAGTGGTGATCTCCCAGAAGAAATAGACCCAGAGAAGGTTATTGGAGAAGATGAGACCGAACATTGCAGCAAGAAACACAAACACCATGAAGAAAAAGATATTCCGGCGATCCTGTATCTCGGGATGCTGTGTATGGTACGTCTCCATATAGGCAAGAGCATATACGCAGATGAGCGTACCGATAATGCCTACAATCGCGGCCATAATAAGCGAGAACTGGTCAATGAAAAGATTGTAGACCTGTTGCACGTCCTTTGCAAGCCAGCCTTCTATCCCAATAAACATGAGGGTCTGGATTGTAATGAGGATAACGGCGAGGTATTTTCTCTGCTTTATGCCCAGATACAAAATGAATCCCGCAATGAGCAAGGAGATAACAGACATGATCTCTGCTGCCGCATCAAACGGCACAGTGAATAGCACCAGTCCTGAGCTGAAATAGGTGATAAGCAGGATGATGGTTGCGAGTCCAATAAGTCCGGCTGCAATTTTTACCACTGCATTCTGGACCTGCCCGTTTTTTAATGCAAGCAGGAGAAATGCGACAATGGCCGGGAACAGAATGAGGAAAGCCAGTTCTATCATCGTAAAACCATCTATTCCATCAGATTTGAAATTCTTACATCATTAATCATTCTAAACTAACAAATGAGTTCCTTTTTCTGATTTGGCAGTATAAATCCTTAAATGGTTCAGTCGGGAACTTCCGGGGCTCCTCCCGACGCACTTTTTTATACTGGAACAGACAATTCAGCCTTATCCGAGAGGGAGGGACTGGACCATGCCCGAAGTATCAAAAACCGAGATAGGACGACGTTTCTTCAAGATGCAGAAAGAGAAGGAGGTTGAAAAAGCCATCGAGAAGATCAGGCAGGCACAGGGATCCGAATGGGGTCTTTATACCCAAAGCGATATAGAAGCACTCAAGCAGGTTCTAGGAAATGTATGGACATTCATGGATCGGGATACCTGGGAACAGATCTCCTTTACCCGGCTTTCCGGTATCGAATTGCGTGAACTTATCCGCTTTGGAAGGGATAGCCAGGATAATATCATCAGCGGCAAGTCTTCTGCGGAACAAAGTATGCCGATCCTGGTAAAAAAGGGATAATAAATCTTTTTTATATTAAAATGCCTCCGGCATTTTCATCTCGTATGCATGTGTCCTTCGAAGGAATCATGTAGTTTTTTTTGAGTACACAGCTAGGTTTGCATTTCCGAATGCATGGCATATACATATATTCCAATTTGTTTTTATCATTTTAGTTAATTGGAGTTGAGGAACAACATACATAAAAAAGGAGTATCCTGACATGAGGGCATACAGAGAGTTAACAATGATGATACAGACAATGAGATCAGGAAAGTCAAGCTTGGATAAAAGTACGGAACATCTTATGTGTATTTACGACCGGATTGCCAGAAAAGGCAACAGAGGGAATCTTTAATCATTTCTAGTTTAAGGAACTTTGCACATTTTACGACCCTTGCGGTTATTCTCGATAGATTATTCCTTATAATTAAGATCAGTATCATGCATATGGAACCGAATACTGACTATCACAAAAAAATTTAAGTTCTTCCGACACCTGTAGGGTAAGTGGATTTCTATGCCTGATGTGACTGATGATGAGAGGGGGCGAAGGGTTTTCCAGATTCACAAGGAGATGGCCGTCGAGACAGCGATGGATAAAATAAGACAGTCGATCGGGCAAGATTGGAAACTCTATTCCGTTTCGGACATTGATATGCTGAAGTATATGCTTGGTGAAACATGGATCTCTATGGATCGCAGGAGCTGGGGGCGTTGCACTTTCTCCAGGCTCGGCCGGGAGGATATCGATGCCATCATCAAAATAGGAAAAGAGGTCAAAGGCAAGAAGCGGATGGAAGAGACTGCCGTGAACGAAACAAGAACGATATTAACAAGAATTTTATAATTTTCAGGCCGCTTTCACGACTTTCTTTTTCCGTTCGATAATCTTCTTCACTTTTTTAAGCCTGTATAAATCCTCCCGATCCCGCTCATCAATGGTGATCTCAATATATTTTGCCTGTCGTTTCAGCTCCGGGATGAGGACTTGTTCAAGCGCATTCACCCTTCGCCGGGTCATCTGGATCTCACTCCCAAGTCTCCGGAGTGAGGTCTCAGTTTCAGCAAGGGTTATGATGAGATCCAGCTCTGCCTCGAATTTCTCTGCAGCTTCGTCAATCCGACCACTCACTCCAAGAATACTGTAACCGCGATCCAGGAGACTTTTTACAAATCGTTTCTTCTCGATGATAGGGACAGGAACCCCCATCACATTTTTTCCCTTGATGTCAAGAGTGATCCCCCGCCTGGTAGCAAACGAGGCAGATTTAAGGGTTACGGGATCGTCGATTGCCTGAGCAATGAGCAGGGAGTGCTGGGCAGCATCTGAGATCTTTTCCAGCTCGACCCGTGACTCGGATACAGATTCCATGACATTGAAAAATTCCTGTATGAGTGCATCCATCTTCTCTCGAAGAAGATCACGGCCCTGCTCTGCCAGTTTGATCTGGGCATTCTTCTTTATGAGCTCCATCCGGGTGGGATTAATCTGTTCCATGTCTATCCCTTTTTAGAGGCTGGATGATATTTCTGGATGAATTCACGTTTGATGCGTTTCAATTCCTCTTCAGGGAGAAGAGTAAACAGCTGCCATCCGATCTCAAGGGTTCGTTCGATACTCCGGTTCTCATCGCCCTGGGTAATGAACTGGCGCTCGAATTCATCGGCAAATTTCAGGTATCTTTTGTCAAGGTCGGTAAGTGCCTCTTCTCCGACAATTGCGACCAGGCGCCTCAGATCCCTCCCATAAGCATAGGAGGCATAGAGCTGGTCAGCTACGTTCCGATGGTCCTCCCGGGTTTTTCCCGGTCCGATTCCGAGGTTCATAAGACGTGAAAGGCACGGTAGGGTGTCGACCGGGGGATCAGCGCCCCTGCGGAACAGGTCACGCGAGAGAACGATCTGTCCTTCGGTGATGTATCCGGTAAGATCTGGTACGGGATGCGTGATATCATCATCAGGCATGGTGAGAATCGGGATTTGAGTGATGGATCCTTTTTTGCCCTTCACCCTTCCGGCACGTTCGTAGATGGATGCAAGATCGGTATACATGTAACCAGGATATCCTCTCCGGCCTGGCACCTCCTCCCGCGCTGTCGAGATTTCGCGCAATGCTTCACAATAATTGATCATGTCGGTCAAAATAACAAGGACATGAAGATCATGCTCATAAGCCAGGAATTCTGCAGCGGTGAGTGCACACCGAGGAGTCGCAATCCTCTCGATGGTCGGGTCATCGGCAAGGTTCATGAAAAATACAACCCTTTCAAGTGCCCCGGTCTTCTCAAAATCCCTCATGAAGAATGAAGCTTCCTTGTAGGTAATTCCCATTGCAACGAATATCACTGCAAACTTCTCTTCCTCCCCAAGAACCTTTGCCTGTCTTGCGATCTGGGCAGCAAGCTTGTTTGCAGGGAGACCTGCGCCAGAGAAGATAGGCAGTTTCTGGCCTCGGACAAGGGTATTCAGACCATCAATGGTTGACATCCCGGTCTGGATGAAATCAGCAGGCTTGTCGCGGGCTGACGGATTGATAGGCATTCCATTGATGTCGAGGTTTGCCTCTTCAATGATCTCGGGTCCTCCGTCACGCGGTTTTCCCACACCATTGAATATCCTCCCAAGCATCTCTATGGATACCTTGACTTTCGGAGGCTCCCCAGTAAAGCGGACTCGTGTATCTTTGTTATCGATCCCGCTCGTGCCTTCATATACTTGGGTTACTGCGATATCTTTCGAAATATCCAGCACCTGCCCGGTTCGTTCTTCTCCGGTGGGAAGGATGATCCGCACAATTTCACCATATGAGACACCTTTGACGTTCTGGATAAATATCAACGGGCCTGAAACATAGCTGATTGCTCTGGCCTCTTTGGTAAAGAGTGGGACTCTGTTCATCGCTCTGCCTCCAGCTTACCAATAGCTCCGTCAAACTGGGTGATCAGATCCTTGATTTTGTCGATATCGGTGAGCTCCTTCATCCGTCCGATCTCGGTTTTCACGGGAAGTTTAAGGAGTTTGGCAAGGGGGACACCTTTCCCCATCGCGAGGTCCAGCCGGTCATAGAAGGAGAGAATCACCCGGAGCATCCAGTATTGTTTTTCGAGAGAGCAGAAGGAATCGACTTCGTGATAAGCACTCTGCTGGAGGAAGTCTTCGCGAATCATACGGGTAATCTCAAGAATTGCCTTTTCACTTTCGGGGAGGGCATCCGGACCGACAAGTTGCACAATCTCCTGCAGTTCAACCTCTTTCTGGAGAAGGTACATTGCACGTGCTCTGAGATCTTTCCAGTCAGAAAAACCGCTTGTCGCAAACCATTCCTTTATCTGGTCCAGATAGAGGGAATAGCTTTTAATCCAGTTCACAGAGGGGAAGTGCCTGCGGTATGCAAGGTTCGTATCGAGAGCCCAGAAGGTTCCTGCGATACGCAGGGTGTTCTGGGTGATCGGCTCCGAGAAATCTCCCCCCGGAGGTGAGACTGCACCAACCACTGTAACCGATCCCTTTCGCTCATCCGAACCGAGGCAGACCACGCGTCCTGCCCTCTCGTAGAATGCTGCAAGACGTGTTGCCAGGTATGCTGGATATCCTTCTTCACCCGGCATCTCTTCGAGCCGGCCCGAAACCTCACGCAATGCCTCGCCCCACCGTGAAGTAGAGTCGGCCATAAGTGCGACATCGTACCCCATGTCACGGTAGTATTCGGCAAGGGTAATCCCGGTATAGATGGAGGCTTCACGTGCAGCAACCGGCATATTGGAGGTGTTAGCGATCAGAATTGTCCGCTGTATCAGGGGGCGTTTTGTTCTCGGATCGAGGAGCTCCGGGAATTCAGTGAGTACATCGGTCATCTCGTTGCCCCGCTCTCCGCATCCGATATAAACAACAATCTGGGTATCGGACCATTTGGCAAGCGTTTGCTCTGCAACAGTTTTTCCAGTGCCGAATCCGCCAGGAATCATCGCTGTCCCACCCTTTGTTACAGGGAAAAGTGTGTCAAATACCCTCTGACCGGTAACAAGTAGCGTATCAGGATCCATCTTCCTCTGGTAGGGTCTCCCCTTTCGCACCGGCCAGGTCTGGAGCATCGGTATCTGAACACTGTTATCGAGAGTACAGACTGGTTCATCAATTGTGAAATTGCCACTGAAAATATCTTCAACGGTAGCGGACACAAAGGGCGGTATCATGATCCGGTGTTCGAGATGGTATTCTGTAACTGTTCCAATAACGTCACCTCCGGATACATGGTCACCCTTCTTCACCTGTGGTTTAAACTCCCACTTCGTTTCGTGAGAGAGTCCTGGCAGGGTTACACCCCTCGAGATAAAACTTCCGCTCTTCTCTGCAAGAAGGGGGAGTGGTCGTTGAATACCGTCATAGATAGAGGAGAGAAGACCCGGTCCAAGCTCGACCGAGAGTGGCAGCCCGGTATTGGTGACCTTCTCGCCTACCTGCAAGCCGGATGTATCTTCGTAAACCTGGATGACAGCCTGATCACCATCAAGCCGTATGATCTCGCCATTCAGTTTTTGCTCCCCAACCTTCACTATATCATACATCCGGGATCCCCGCATCCCTTCAGAGAGGACAACAGGACCCGAAATTCTGGATATACCACCAATAATCATACAGTCACTTCCTCAGCACGATATTGTACCCGATTGCTCTTCTCAGCAGCCCCTCGATGTAACTGGTCCGGTCGAGTCTCCTTGCTCTGGAAGGGATTGGGATGATGATGGGCCGGTAGGATTTCTCGATCTTCTCCATCATCTTCTCGTCCAGTGACATCATGTAATCCTCATTGATCGCTATAATCCCTGTATCGTCTTTCAGGAGGAGAGAAGGGAGCAACGCACGAACCTCCTCGGAATTCTGGATCTCCATCACATCGATGCCGGCAAGCCGGAATCCGGGAGCAGTGTCAGGATCGGTTACCACAATGAACTTATACACTGATGAGCGCCTCCCTGAGCTCTTTTTCTGGTACCTCTGTGACCTTACAGCGGGCAATAACTCTGATATTCGTAACCTCGGTAAATTTTGCCCAGATATAGGCAATCGGTATGGCAATGGAGAGAGGATCTCCCATGAATTGACCTACTGCCTTTTTTACAAGATATCGTTCCAGTTCTTTTTCAAAGGCAGATATCTTCTCTGCGGCAATGTATTCAGGAGGGATCTTTGCGATGAACTGGTAGGGGGTATGCTCGAGCTGTTTCAGCACACCTTCGATTGTCCCCGCTTTCATCATAGAAAGAAGTTTTTCGGTATCAAAGTCGGGGCTCCCCTGCACGAAATACCTTTTCACCTCCTCAGTATCGATCCTATCACGTACCGAACGGAGCACAGTTTTTATGTTGTTGATATCAATCTCGGTGACAAGGATATTCTTGAGAATCCTCGCGTCATCGGATTCAGCGGTTTTCAGCTTTGCCAGCGCGTCCTGATAGTAAAAGGTGTCGAGTGCGTATTCCAGTACCTGCATGTCCCCTGAGTCAGTGAATTCCTTGAAATGTTGGGTAAGGGGGCGTGCATATACAATACCCCAGGTTGCGAGCAGATCGATTACTGCCTTGACATCGACTTGCTTCACCAGCTCGGTGAGGGCAGCCTCGTCAAGTTCTCCTGCAGGGATCAGGCATTCGAGGATCTCAGCGGGATTTTCTTGTATTTTCTTTCCCCTGATGATGGTCTTGATATTTTGGACATCCCAGCGGTTGAGGATGATGGTGAGATAGGTCTCCGTCTCACCTCCCTTGATAAGCGTCAGGATAGTCCTGAACGTTTTAACAAGGTCTTTTCGTATCGCGACTTCAATGCGATTGATTCCGGAATACAACACCCCTGCCTTTTCCAGTTCCTCCCTGTACGCAGTTTTTTCAAGCTCGGATATCAGAGAATCGACATCAGGTTTGTTAATCAGTTGTTCAAGGAGCGAAGGATCAAGCAGGCGGCTCTTCATGGCCTTAATCCGTGCATTGACGTACGCATACTCCATATCACTCACCGAATAAGACGGAGAAAATCTCGGGTCGATAGATCTCCTTCGCTTTTTTAAGCCGGGATTCAAGAGTATTGAATATCACAAAGCGTCCATCACGGCTGTAAGCATTCAACCCTCCGGCAGAGGTCAGATCGGTAATAATATCGCCGGAGACTTTCATCTCGTTCAGGATATCCTTGAAGAGAGCCTCATCCCTTTTATCGATATGGAAAATAACGCCATCAGTCCCGAGATCATCGATGGCTTCATTGAGCAGAGATTTCAGGATCTCTTTGTATCTCGGATGTTCGCGAGACGATTCCAGATTCCGGACGGCTTCATCAAAGACTCTCTCAAAAATCTCATTTTTGGCTTTTATAAACTCCATGCGGCTCTTTTCCCGAACTTCTGAGAGGATCTTATTTCTCTGAATCGCTACCGATTGGGTTGCCTCTTCCAGGAGCCGTTTTTTGATTGGCTGGTCCTTTGCCTGTGCATCTTTGATAATTTCATCTGCCTCGGCCTTTGAGCGTTCCTGAATCTCCAGAATTCGTTCCTGACCACTCACTTCAACAGCCTTGATCAGATCGTCAATTGCCATATTACACCTGTTCTTTCCGACGTTCCAGTGGAATTTCTTCGCCAAATTATTCCCGGATTATGTCGCAGGTTCACACCAGCATGATCATGATCATGGATGCAACGACAAAACCAAGAATAACGAGAGTCTCGGGAATTGCCACCAGAATAATCATCAGTCCGAACATTTCCGGTTTTTCTGCAATCGTTCCCGCTCCCGCTGCGCCAATTCTTGACTGTGCAATCCCGGTACCGAGCGCTCCAAGCCCGAATGCGATGCCTGCCCCAATGGGGATTCCGAAATCAACCATTCACATCAGCCTCCATCCAAAGCGCCGCCCCTGCACAGGCGGCACATCGTTTTTCCTCATAACCATACATTACCTTCAACCTCACTCAATGTTGAAGGGCGTTGAGAACACCTCTCAAAATACTTCAATTACATTGACAACTCCTCTCCTCTCCTCTCCTCTCTTCTCGATAAATGATACCGTTAGCTTGCGGACATCTTTTTGCTTCAAACAGATTTCCCCCCCTCCTCCTTTTTGAAGGGTTTATAGAGCTTGCCCCCGCCCTCGTAAAACTTCGAGTCAAACTCGACAAGGTGCAGACGGAGTGAGTGAAGGAACGGACTGAACATGGCAAGGACGAGATTGAGCGTATGAAGAAGTACCGCGATGATTACCCCGACGATGGCAACCTCCATCATGCCTCCAAGTTTGTTAGCAACCACCGCGAGGATGACCGATGCCATACCGATTGCCATGATACGGGAGTAGGAGAGGATGTTTGTTACCGTACTCATGATCTCAAACGTTCCAAAAGCACCACCACCGATAATTATGAGGGGGATGGCGATGATGATGAGGACCGCTCCCGTTGTAATTAAAGCTGTGGGCAGCGTCATTGCCACGCCGGCAATCACCAATATGAGACCGGTTATTACGATCATCATACCCGTTTTTTCACAGATATGTTTCTTTGCCTTGTCTACGTGTCTTTTACAACTTAACTCGGTATAGGAGTTCACTATTCCCAGAATCAGCCCGAGGAATACATGGAAGACACCTATTGCAATTGAAAGGATCAGGAAGGGGACTATCGCTTCCATCCGGTTCCAAGTGACACCAAAGAATGTCTTTGGCTCGATCCATCCCATATGTTCGCCTAAATCGCCGAAAAATTCCCCATATAACCATCCAAAGAAGATCGCCCATAGTGCACCCATTATCAGGACGTTCATTAAGTGCTGAAGCCACTCGCGATCGGCGAATTTCCACTTCATTATGATGGCAAAAGCAAGTATTATCAGCCCGTATCCGATGTCCCCGACCATAATTCCAAAGAATAGCGGAAGAAAAATCGCCATGATGGGACTCGGGTCAAATTCAGTGGATTTGGCAGGACTGACAACCCGCATGAGGAATTCGAACGGTTTGACAAAACTGGGGTTATCATAAAATGTCGGGGCCTCTGCCATCTCATTTGGGGTAAGAACAAGTTCATGAACAATTACCCTCCCCTCAAATGTGTCCTTGAGGGCATCCTTCGTCTCTTTGAGGGATTTCTTTGGTATCCATCCTGCTAGTACAAAGGTATATTCGGTTTGGCCGATCTTCGAAAAGATACTCAGTTCTTCGGTTCTCTCACCAAGGATCCGATGTAATGCGCTGAGCTCTGTGTACGAAGTTGACGAAATTTTTTCCAGTTCAGCATTCAGCCGGGAAATTTCCTGAGTGGAAGATATTTTTCTCTCTTCGATGAGGTTAAAAATCTCATTGAAAGGTTTTCCCAGATACTCCGGGGGTAGCCGGACCTCATTCACATTCTGATTGAAGAAATAAGAGTGGACCTGTTCCGAATACCTTTTATTGAATATAGTGACCGCGGCGATGGTGGTTTCATCCAGTTCAGCGGACATCAATTCAAACTGCCGTTTTGTAATCTCGGCAAGGGCATTCCGGATGATATCGATGACGTCCTTGAACTCCTTCTGGATAAGAAGAACTGTGACTTCAAAACCCTCCAGTTTGGGCATGCTGGTCTCAAGGGGCCGGATTTTGTCGATAATTTTCTCGTAACGACCGAGGTTGATGAGGGCAAGCTCGAGATCGCTCTTCTCTTTTGCGAGAGTTTTTGTGGCTGTTTCGAGCTCGCTGATGACGGTACTAGCACGAGCGAGAAGATTTTCATGGCTTATCGCTTTCAGACTTGAATAGAAAGACGCTACTGTCTTCTCATCCGTCTTGATCTTGGGAAGAGTAAGCAGAATGCCCCCGATCTTTGAATGCGCAACCGCGATATCTCCAACCTGTTCTGCTGTCATTTTTTTCAGAGTGATTTCCCCCGGGGTAACCGGTACAGACGCATCCTCGATATGCACAGTCCCCTTGGCGTACAGTACATCCAGCACATTAGGAAGGTCTTTTTTGGGACCCAGTACCTGTATCTTCACCATTTTCTGGAGCATTGCATTCTACCCTGAAAGGATTATTGAAGCGATTCTCTCAACCGCTCTCGGTAAATTCTTCTTTCCTCGTTGCCGGACCGATTCAACCTCTTCCCTGGCCTTGGTCCTGATCTGATCTGCTTCTGCCTGAACCCGTATCATCTCGTTCTCCAGGAATTCATCAGCTGCCTTCTTCCCCTCCTTTTCTGATGAGGTAACTATCTCGAGGGAATCTTTCCTGGCCTGGTCGATCATACGATCAGCTCCCACCCGAGCATCGTCGATCTTAACGCTTACCTCCAGTTCCTTTTCCCGGATTTTCGCTAATAGGGACTTTTCAACAGGCATACTTATTCCTCGTTACGGACCTTGGATGTCACCACAAGCTCTCCTTCTTAACTAATGGTGATTATTTACAGACCATGTCTGCTTTTCAGGAGTGATGAAACTCCGAACTGTGGGATCGGGCTATCACTCCTGAAGGCGGACCCTTTCCCTGCATTTGCTATTCGCTCTTCGCAGCGTCTCATCGCCGATATTTTCAGTCTCTCAATCATTTCATTTTGCGAAAGTGGCATTCAAATTCCCCGCAATCCGTTAGCGGGATCGCTGAATCCTTAATTTAACAGATGATATATTTTTCCCTGGTAACTTATTTTAAAGAAGTATCAGAGGTAACGGTGTCGGTATCGTTACGCAGTATCCATCCGGATTCTCACATTATTTAAATATCATGCCATTCATTTCCGTATAGACGAGATTGAGGGGTCCCCGGAATGTTCCACAAACTATTATTTGCAACTGATTTTTCTGAATACGCGAAGAAGACCCTCGATTGTATCGCAGGATTTCCCGGTGTCGCTGAGGTCATAGTGCTCCATGTCCTTGAAGAAGCGAGGAATCCAAGGGGGGGAGGGGAAATTAATGAAACACTTACCCCGGATGAGAGAAATCTCCTCAAGGAAGAGAAGCACCGTCTCGAATCCCTGAATAAAAGGCTCAAGGTAACAACCCGGGTGAAAACATCATCTGATGTTCCCGGCGCAATCATCGAAACTGCCGAAGAGAACGGGGTAACCCTGATCGTTGTTGGTGCCCGGGGTAACAGTATCGTGGAAGGTATCCTTCTTGGCAGTGTATCGGTTGCGATCGTCCGGAGGAGTAAGATCACCGTCCTTGTCATGCGCCATAAGATAATGGATGGTCTGCAACAAACGGCATATGATATGTGGTGTCCGATGATCTTTTCACGGATTCTCTGCCCGATCGATTTCTCAGTCTGCTCCGATCGTGCAATAACTCTTCTTAAAACGACGAACGGGGTTGGACAGGTCATTCTCTTTCATGTAGTCTCCCATGGTGAGTCTGAAACTGAACTGGAGACCTCTGTTGAGGAAGCAAGCAGAAAGCTCGCAGAGATTGGGAAAGACCTCTCCAGGGCGGGTGTGAACGTCCGTATACTTGTGAAGAGAGGGAATCCTGGATCGGAAATAACAAGGATTGCGGATGAGGAGGGGGTCTCAGTCATCTGGATCAGTTCACTCGGAAAAGGGTGGTTCAGGGAACTTCTTCTGGGAAGTACCGCCTATGATGTGGCCATGAATGCCAGGCAGCCGGTTATCATCGTCCGTACAACGAAATCAAAAAGGGAGAATCAGGCACTCCCGGAGAACAACCAGTATCGGTATGATGTTGCCTGATTGGCAGGATTTGTCTCTTTGATCATTTCTTGGAAAAAAGATTCGTTGTGGTGAGAGGGAGCTTGTTCCTGGCCCGTTCACCTGAATCAAATCGCTGCCAGTCGGCCAAAGATACCAAGGGTGAATGCCATCACAAGCAAGGCAACCGTCTCTGCCAGACCAAGGATGATCATGAGGTTGCCGAATCCTTTCCCTGTCTCTCCCATTGCGTCACATGCGCATGCTCCGCACTTACCCTGGAAATAGGCTGACAGGCCTATAGCAGCTCCGCAGAATGCTCCGATACCCCACAAGTCATTCCCCTGTATCGCAAGATCGACCATCGAATTCATAACGATAAATCCATAAATCGTCTGCGTGAGCGGTGCGGCAGCAAAAGCAACTAACATAAACGCAGCGGGCTTATTCTGGATGTAATTCTTTTTCCAGGCGCCAATCGCGGCCATTCCCGCAGTACCTGATCCAGCGGCAGATCCCAGCGCTGACAAGCCGAGCACCAGGCCCAAACCCAGATCCATCGTCATGATATCTTCCCTGTCATTCTTTGAGCGGTTCGAATGAAGTTCCACTCCATGTTATGTTCGCATGCCCCGAAAATTCAAGCACATTGAGCCTGACACCGTGCACGAGGACTGACATCAGTCCCAGGATGAGGTTTAAGCTATGACCGGATAAAAGAATTACGGCACCTGCCAGAACTGCAATGACGCCACTCCCGAATCCGGATGCAAGATAATTTGTTGTATTGGCAACTGCCAGTGTCGCCATTCCCACCGCAAAAAGACGTATATATGAGATCACATCAGTGATGTTGTTCATAAAGCTCAATGCGATCGTTCCCATCCCTTCCCCAATACCACGGAGAATATTTGATCTTTTGGGGTTGGTGAAGAGAATTACAAGGATCACTCCCGCAACGGCCAGCCATATCCCGAAATCCGGGAATGGATCTCCCAGAATCAACGTGTTGGCCAGGAAAAACGCAGTCCAGAGAATGCTGATATAGCCAACGTCAGCGAGTGCTTTCAGCGATGGGAATTTCAGGAGTGCCCGCCAGCAATGGGCAATTGACAGGTGCAATGCCCCAAGGAAGAAACAGAATTTTGTCACAAATGCAGCATCATTGAGTTGGGGAACGAGAGCGGGAAGTCCCCACTGCCCGAAAAAAGTACCGGTTAGGAGGCCCCAGGTAACGGCGCTTAAACCCAGGAGGTAGAAGAGCAGGACAGCCGTTCTCATCTCTTTATTCATCATCATCTTTCTCTTCAGCCAGAACGACAGGAGAACTGTCAAAACGATGTACGCTAGTCCATAACCAGCATCACCAATCAGGATCCCGAAGAATATGCTGAAGAAAATGAGGAATACCATGCTGACATCCAGTTCATGATAGCCCGGGGTAAGTCCTAGTAGTCCCAGGATTGGATTTATCATTTCAACCCACCTTGGATTGCGAAGGAGTGTGGGCACATTGTCACCCTCGGACGGTTCGACGATGAGTATTCCCCATCCGTTTTTCCTTGCTTCTACTATCAGGGAATCTTCTAAGTCAGACGGGACATATCCCGTGATATAGCTGAGTGCCCCATCCTTGCCCATTCCGGCCAGAACCTCTTGAAACTCTATCTCTTTCTCCAGTCTTTTTTTAATGTCCAGAAGGTCATCATAAAATCCGGCTGAATAAAGGATCCCGGATTTAATAATCTCCATACTCCTGGTATGTTCGGCAAGTCGCTCCTTAAGCCGGGACAAGCCCTGCTCCGGGGGGGTTACCTCCTTGAATCCGCATTCAAACTGCCGTCGCGAAATCGCCACCACATGGGCGATGTCCCCGGCAATATATATCGTCTTCACTACGATATCGTCAGGGAAATTTCCCAGTTCTCTTACCGGTACCTGGTATAATTTCAGGTGAATGCCGTTCTGAGCCAATGAGCGGACCTCGGCGTGATTAATATCACCCCATCGTTCCCATTCGTTCATCTTACCGATGATGTTCCTTATGGAGAGTTCCAGTTGTTCCTGCTTCCGGCCGGTTTCGATGATACTCCCGGCAACCTCCCTCCAGTCACCGGTTATTGGGCTTTGCGGCTGATTTTTTCTCTCGGATATGGGCAGCTGGTTCAGGACATCAACTGAGGAATTGATCAGGGCAACTTTTTCCAGGAGTGCCGAGATTTTACCCCCTTCAGGAATGTTCTGGTGTTCTACCTGCATAACCCCCAGTTTACGCACGGTAGCGACGGTCGCGTCCGCATCCCCTGTCTGGAAAATAATAGTGACTTTTTTCATCGGAACAATCATAGGGCTATCTCCTCAAAGCCCGATTGTTCGATCTTATTTTTAGCAATTTTACTCCGGCCAACCGCATTGGTCATCTGATCGCCGATGTATATCTTGATGAGGCGTATTGCTTCCTTTGCCTCGGGTATCTTTACCTTCTCGAACAGGTTGACACGTTGGGTTGTGATTCGCAGTTCATGGTTCAGGACAGATATTCCTCGCTTGATTACCTGTATCTCTTCCTGCAGAGAGGTGAGTTCTTTCAGGGCATCCAATCCTGCATCCAGCCAGAGAGGCATCAGGAACAAGTCATACTCAGCCGGTTCAAAATAAACATTTTCAAAGATGGGTATATCGACCCCGGCAATATTCCTCTTGCCAGTGACTATTCTTTCGGGCTTCAACCACATTCTTATTCCAGGGGCCTCATGAAGGAGCGCTGACCATTCCTCTGCCGATCGTATCTTTTCAGACAGTGTTTTTTCCCTCCCCCGGAGAGTACTCTGCTGTTGAAGAATTTCGAGCTGGATCTGCTGCTTTTTGAGCTGCAGGGTGGGCAGGTACCTCTCATACTGCCGCAGTGCATCCCTCTGTTTTTTCAGTTCACCCTGGGTAAATTTTATTTTCATAGTTTTTTCGGCCAATATTGATCGATTATGGATCTCTTAATCCCTGTCTCTTCTGGCAAGAAGCAATCATGCAGAATCTCCCAGCCGAGGTCGAGCGCTTTCTCGAGGGGGATATTCACCTTAAGGGACATCATTTTTTCCTCGAAGAGTTGTCCATATTTGAGAAGCTTCATATCCCAGGCACTCATCTGGAATCCCATTGACTGTTTTTCCTGTGTTTCACGGTAATCGGCAAAGAGTTGGATCATGGTATCCATGATCGTCCGGTGGTCATCCCTTGTTTTGGCATTCACGAGCTGCTTCAACCGGCTCAATGATCCGAATGGCTCGATAGCACCATTCTTGAGATAAAACTGTCCTTCCGTGATATACCCGGTGTTGTCCGGAATCGGATGGGTAACATCATCTCCCGGCATTGTGGTCACCGCGAGAATCGTGATCGAGCCCGCGGTCTCGAAATCCACCGCCTTCTCATACCGGGATGCAAGGAGACTGTACAGGTCCCCGGGATATCCGCGGTTTGAAGGAATCTGCTGCATTGTGATGGCAATCTCCTTTAATGCATCGCAGAAATTGCTCATGTCCGTCAGAAGTACAAGGACCCTTTTTCCTTCAAGAGCAAAATTTTCTGCAACGGCAAGGCTGATATCGGGGACCAGCAGACACTCAACAACGGGATCGGCTGCAGTATGCATAAACACGATTGAATGGGAGAGTGCACCATGCTCTTCAAGAGTGTCACGGAAGAAGAGATAATCGTCGTATTTCAATCCCATTCCCCCAAGAATAATGATGTCAACCTCCGCCTGGGTCCCGATTCGTGCGAGAAGCTCATTGTAAGGCTCCCCGGCGATGGAAAATATCGGGAGTTTCTGGGATTCCACGAGTGAATTGAACACATCGATCATGGGTATGCCGGTCCGAATCATCTTGTTTGGAATGATCCGTTTCACGGGATTGACCGGCGGCCCGCCGATATCGACAAGGTTCTCGGAAAGATCAGGACCATTATCGAGGGGGCGACCGCTTCCGTTAAACACCCGGCCAAGGAGCAAATCACCGGTAGCAATACGCATCGGATGCCCCAGAAACCTTACCCGGTCTCCTGTTGAAATTCCTCTGCTGCCTGCAAAGACCTGTAAGAATGCTTTGTTCCCGTCAAGGCGAATAACCTGGGCAAGGGACGTTCCCCGCCGGGTTGTCACCTCGGCAAGCTCCGTATTGCCAACATCTTCTGCATCCACGGCAATAACATCGCCGACAATCTGGTTTATGCTTGTATAGATCTTATGCATGCTTCCCCTCCCTTGTGCGAACGAGGAGAAATGCCCTGATCTCTTGCTCGGTCTTTTTAAATTCATCACTCTGCCAGGAGATTGAGTTCCATCCCCGGAAGAGCTGTCTCAACTGCTGGAAAAAATGGAGTGCTTCATCTTTACGTTCAAAAACAAATTCTGATTCAATAATGCGGTGAATAAAGTCAAATATATAGATCTGCCGTTCTTTCACGGTGGCTTCATCAACCGGATCAAAGGCATTCTGCTGGAGATAGACAAAATCGAAGAATTCGGCTTTGAGAAAATCCATGTAATCCTGGAGTGATGTTCCTTCTTCACCGACAACTTTCATCATCTGGGCGATATCGTTGCCTTTGAGCAGGATCCCCTGCCCCCTCTCTCTCTGTCCCTCTTCGATGATACTTCTGTATTTGCTCCAGCTGATGAGTGGATCTATGGCCGGATACCGTCTGGCATCGGAACGACTGCGGGAGAGGCCAAGGAAAGCACCAACTACTTTTAATGTTGCCTGGGTCACCGGTTCTTCGAAGTTACCCCCCGCAGGGCTGACAGCCCCCCCAATTGTCACCGAGCCTAAAGAGCCGTCGTGTAAACGAACCAGTCCTGCCCTCTCATAGAACGAGGCGATTCGCGACTCCAGATATGCAGGGAACGCCTCCTCTCCAGGGATCTCTTCCAGTCTCCCTGACATCTCACGCATGGCCTGGGCCCATCGGGAAGTTGAATCTGCAAGCAGAAGCACGTGGAGTCCCATCTGGCGATAGTATTCAGCGATGGTGACCGCCGTATAAACGCTCGATTCCCTCGCTGCAACCGGCATTGAGCTCGTATTACAGATAATGACCGTGCGATCGCTCAAAGGACGGCTGGTCCTTGGATCGATAATAGAAGGAAACGTCCGTAATGTCTCAACAATCTCACCCGCCCGTTCACCGCAGGCGGCGATAATCACGATATCTACCTCGGCGTGACGGCTGATCAACTGCTGTAAGACAGTTTTTCCGGCGCCGAAAGGACCCGGGATACAGTACGTCCCTCCCCTGGAAACCGGGAAGAGGGAATCAATCAGGCGCATCTTGGTAACCAGGGGTTCCTCAGGCTTCAGTCGCTCAGTGTAAGCTTGGATCGGGATCTTCACAGGCCATGTCTGGCTCAAAAACACAGGGTATATTTTTCCGTTCTGGTCCATTATCTGGGCGACCGCCTGGCGTATCGTGAACCTGCCGGCATTCTCAATCGATATAATCTCATAGTTTCCCGTCAATGTGAAAGGGACCATGCAGAAGTGGCGGAAAATTTTCTCCTCAACATATCCAATTTTATCTCCCGCTCTTACGCTGTCACCGGGTTTTTTTTCAGGAGTAAAATCCCAGGTCTTCGATTCGGAAAGTGCCTTTATATAAACCCCTCTCTGAAGAAAAAAACCGCATTGCTCCGCAATCTCCGGTAGAGGATTCTGGAGGCCATCGTAGATTTGGCCAAGCATTCCCGGGCCGAGCTCGATCGACAGGAGTTCCCCGGTAAACTCAACCTCCTCCCCGATCTTTAAACCTGTGGTCGCCTCATAGACCTGCATCTCAGCCAGATTACCACGTATGCGGATCACTTCAGATTTGAGACGCTCCTGTCCGTGCCGGATATAGGCTACCTCGTTTTGCATGACGGGAGTATCAAACGTGACGGTAACCATGTTACCATTTATTCGCACGATTCGACCCGATGACAACGCTGTCATTCACACCGCCTCCTGCTCCAGTGCTTCGCGTAACAGAAGGGATGCATCGGCACTTCGTATCCTCTCCCAACGATGGAGAATCAACAGTTTATAGGCATAGGTTATCAGAGCGTCCAGATCAAAATAGTGGGCAATTGCGAGTTCATCCAGCATTTTCCAGCGTGTCTCGTCCAATACCTTTTCACCATCAAGCAATGAAGGGCTCATGGTGGCTGCTGAGACGACTGGCGCGAGAGACGGTCCAGTATAGGTATCAGGACGGAGATAGGGTGCAGCCTCGATATGGCGCCTGCCCGCCCGCATCCTGGCCGTCTCGTTCCGGAGGGTAGTATCGAACTTGATCCATCGTTCAACGAACCTATGCTTCCTGCCTTCTTCTGAGTAATTTTCAGGCCGTGGCAGGTTACGTAAGATCTGAAAGTCTTTTTCCGGGATGAGCCGGTGGCATGTTTCAAGGAACTGTTCAAATGAAAATGGTGGTTTCATTCCAAAATGCAGCGTTGGCAGGCTTGCGATAAGGTACGGGTAAAACTCTCCCATCTTATGTCATTCCTCTATTGATCCCTCGAGAATCCTTTTTAATTTGGGTTTGAGGTAGGATATGATGTATCCCGCGAGTGCTTTATCGGTGAAATCATAGCAGGATTTTCCACTGTCGAAGCTGATAGTAAACCCGCCCTGGATCTCTTCACCGGGCTGCAAGGTTATTCCCCTTGCTGCCTCAAGCTGTAGTTTCTGGAGATACTGTTGTTCCAGGAGATCCAAATCGTTCTTTTTGAGTGAAATGATAATGTTGCCTCGCTCCATTTTGGGATAATTCCTGATTATCTCGGATAAAAGCCGGGAGAGTAACTCCGGAGTGAGAGCCTCGCGGATGTCAGAGACCACAATCCGCCCGAGCATGGCATTTATCTCCTGCCGGAGCGAGAGAAGAAGATCCCTCCCAGCCTGGGCAAGGAGGGCCCTCTCCCTCTTCTCTTCTAGCCTGATTCTTTGATCTGCTGCAGCGATTATCCTGTCAGCTTCAGCCTGTGCCTGGGAGAGAATGGCATCTGCTCTCTGCCTTGCCTCAAACTCAATAATGTTAGCCTTCTCTTCGGCAGCCTTTATCCCCTCCTGATTAATCTTCTCGATCAGGTCCCTAATCTCTTCCGGCATGGAAACAGATCATTCTCCCTCAGGGTACTGGTGAATTCTCTCATTGTTGATATACCTCCTTCATTTGAACTACAGATGATGATCCTGTTCATGGAGGCTCGCCGATAGTCCGGAAAAACCATTGATCTCTATCATCACCATCATGACATAACACATCATATACATTCCCCTCTGATCCTTTTCAACCGGTCCATAACCCGCTCCTCTCTCCGTTAACGATGGATACTTTTATTATTGTTACTTGCTAACAAGTAGCATAGTTTGCAGCTGGAATACCAGAGAGGTGAAATAAAAGTGCTCAAGCTGGAGGGGGTAACCAAAAAATTTGGAGGTCTTGTTGCAGTGAACGGCATTGATCTCGATATCCATGAGGGCGAGATCCTCGGGCTTGTCGGACCAAACGGTGCGGGGAAAACAACCCTTCTCAATATAATTTCCGGCATATACCGGCCGGATAAGGGATCTGTTCAATATCGCGGAGAGGAGATTTCAAGACTCTCAATGGACAAGATCTGCCGCAGGGGGATTGCGAAAACGTTCCAGCATACCCTCTCTTTTCCCGGTCTCACTGCCAGGGAGAGTGTGATGATCGGATCTCTGTTCGGAAACGGGCACAAGGCCAATATGAGTGGAGCTGCAAAAGAGGCAGAAGAATTACTCGGCCGGATTGGTTTTCCCCTAGAAAGGATTGACATGCCCCTCTCAAGCCTGAACGTAATCGAACTTCGGAGAACCCAGCTTGCCCGGGCACTTGCTTCGCGGCCCAAGTTGATACTTCTTGATGAAATGATGACCGGACTCAATCCAAACGAAAGTACGGAAGCAGTTTCTCTCATAAAATCCATCCGTGACGACGGGATCACGATCGTAATGATTGAACACGTTATGCGGGTCATCCTGGGAGTTTCAGACAGGATGGTCGTCCTCGACCGGGGAGAGAAAATCGCAGAGGGGAGCCCGGATGAAGTGGTGAGGAACCAGCGAGTTATCGACTCGTATCTTGGCGAACGATATATATGAGCAGGGCAGAAACCCCGCTGCTCGAGATCAGGCAGCTCTCGGTCTTTTACTCTGGTCTTCAGGTATTGTGGGATGTCTCTCTTTTTATAAATCAGGGGGAGATAGTGACGCTCCTCGGAGCCAACGGTGCAGGGAAAACTACCCTGGTCCAGAGTGTCTTTGGATTGATAAAGGATCGGAAAGGGCAGATTTTTTTTGAGGGCACCGACATTACCGGACTTCCTGCATTTGAGATGGTAAAACGTGGGCTTGCTCTGGTACCTGAAAAACGTGAACTCTTCCCAAAGATGACTGTGGAAGAGAATCTCGAGCTTGGGGGATTTTCGAAGAGAGAGGGGATCGTCGCTCCGGAAGAAATTTTTAAGTTCTTTCCCATTCTCAACGAACGAAAGAAACAGCTGGCAGGAACCCTTTCAGGGGGTGAACAGCAGATGCTGGCAATTGCCCGCGCCCTTATTCCCAAACCGTCCATGCTTGTGCTTGACGAACCGTCTCTCGGCCTTTCTCCCCTTATTGTATCTTCGGTGCTCGATGCAATCAAGAAGCTGAACCAGGAAGGTCTGTCTATTCTGCTTGTTGAGCAGAATGTTCAGCATGCGCTGGAAATGTCCCATCGTGGATATATTCTTGAGACAGGGAGAATTGTGAAGGAGGGGTCATCCTCTGACCTTCTGCACGATGACCAGGTTCAGGCAGCATACCTCGGAACTTAGCAGGAGATGTCCCCTCTATCCACTCCGCCCACTTTTGCCGAATTGATAGAAAAACGATCATATCCTCATCACATCGTCCTGTTTAACTGCACACGATGAGCCGGGATCAAAAATAAACGGAAGACTTCCTTCCTGTGGCTCTTGTTGGTTTTAAAAAAGAGTAATTAAGATTATTGGGCTTTTTTTTGCCTTTTTTCAAGGTATCCTTTGATCTTATCAGGCAGTGAGATGAGCCCTTTCGGCAGGAAAATGATGATCAGGACCAGAAGAAGCCCGATGATCACAAACCGAAGGTAGGTGAGCCCAAATGACTGGAGACCGTCCCAGATGATGGTGATAAATATGGTTCCGATAATAGGGCCGGCAAGGGTCCCCAGCCCGCCGGAAATCGAGTAGATGATCGGCCAGAATGAGATATCCACGCCAAAAATTTCCGGAGTGATATATCCCAGGTTATGGATCTCAAGTGCTCCGGCCACCCCCGAAAAGTATGCACTTACCAGAAAGGCAAATAAACGGTACTTGACCGGATCGATCCCGGCAGCCCGGGCTTCTATCTCGTTTTCCCTTATTGCGGCAAACGCAAGACCTATCTTTGACTTCAGAATGAAATAGAAGAGCAGGATAACAAAGACCGCGATAAGGACGATGGAGTAGTATTCGATAAGCTGATAATTGGGAATGCTCGATGGGACAAGTCTTGGGGCAGCAATTCCATCCCAGCCTCCACTGATTTCGGCGAATTGACTTACCATCAGGGTCTGGATAATAATAGCAAATCCAAACGTCACCATGGCGAGGAACCACTCTTTTAATCTAACACAGATAATCCCGATGAAGAGTCCGACCAGCGCTGCCATGCCTCCTCCAATAAAAATAGTGATGAAGGGGGAGAGTCCGCTGGCAGTTGCCACTATCGCAGAGGCATACCCGCCAAGCCCGAAGAAGGCAGCATGACCAAGAGATCCCTGCCCGGTATAGGTGAGAAAATTCCAGGAAGATGCATAGATGATGAAGATGACCATCAGGATGAGAACCGTAAGGAGATAGAGGTTCATTCCGAAAATGAGCGGCAGGGTGAATGCAAGTATCAGGAGCAGGATGACCCCGATCAGCCTTGCCTTCTTCGACCCGATGCCAAGGGTCTTGTTCATGTCGATCATTCTGCCGACTCCCCGAATATTCCGGTAGGCCTCACGATGAGAACAAGGATCAGAATTATGAATGAGATGGCATCTTTCCATGCTCCCCCAAGGGTAAGAATTGCGAAGTTTTCTGCGATCCCATAGATAAGGCCGCCAATGATGGCACCCGGGATACTTCCAAGACCGCCAATGATCACAATAGCGAACGCTTTGACTGCCGGGATAGATCCCATATACGGGTTGAAGACCTGGCCGCTCACCACCCAGAGGGTTCCTGCGGCGCCGGCAAGGCCGGCACCGATCCCAAAGGCGAGCATATCCATCCTCTCGACATTGATCCCCATCAGCATTGCACCCTTCCTGTTCTGGCTCGTAGCCCTCATCGCCTTCCCCAACCGGGTCCTTTGCATAAAGAGGAAGAGGACAATCAGGATTGATATGGTGGTGATCACAATGATGAGGTAATCGAGGGGCAGATTCACCCCGAACATCCTCAGAGTTATGTGTTCAAAGGGGCTGTGGATGGTCCGCCATTCATCGGACCATATCATCGCCGCAGCATTCTGGATGATGTAAATAAGACCAATTGAGATAAAGATCTCGTTCAGTTTTCCTGTACCGAGAATAGGGCGGAAACACGTGCGTTCGATGATGACTCCGATAAGGATCAGGATGGGGAGGGAGGCTGCAAGTAGCACGTAGGGGTTGAATCCGGAGACGGCATAAAAGGTAAACGTGATATATGCACCAAGCATGAGCAGTTCACCA
>MVZQ01000004.1 GCA_002068435.1 Euryarchaeota archaeon ADurb.BinA087
GGGGAGGAGCGAGGTGTGGTTTCCCAAGTTCCTCCGGACAAAAGAACAGGCCCGGGGAGAGGCAGACTATTGCGACGTGTATATCGGGATCCCGATACTGAAAAGCCATGGGTTCTGCGGCATGACCGGAGCGCTCAAACTCCACTGGGAAACGATGCTCGGCCTCCTCGAGAAACAGGAGCATGCAGGATATGGATTCGGTACCGGCGATATCCGCCTGTTTCTTGATTACCTGTGTGCCATGAACCGTACCCGGGGATTCGATCTGGTGATCATGGATGCGCTTACGGCGAACCGGTCTGGCCCGACAAACAATGTCGATGATCCTGATGCCAGAACCGATTTCATCCTCATGAATGCGATCCTCTGTTCGAAGGAATCGGTTGCCATCGATACGGTGGAGACGCTGCTTGCCGGATTCCAGCTGGACTCGATTCCCCTCCTTGAATCGGCATTCAGGGATGGGATCGGGATCAACAAGCCGGCCTATATCGACCTGAAAGGCTTCGATGCTTTCAAACACCACAAGAGATGGCTGCGGGAGACCTACCCTGGCTGCGGCCCGGGGAGCTATCCGCTCCAGGCGGGGATAGGGAATGCGAGGACCCACGAGGATTTCAATGCCCCTGAAAGGGTGAGCGTTTCCTGCAGCACGGCGGATCAGCGGTATGTGTTCCGTTACACGGCATCGGAGCCGACGCCCTGCAATCACCCGCTCGCGAGGATCGATCTCCTAATCAACGGTACGGTTGTCCGGCGCCTCTTTGATAACCTGACGGAAGGGAGTGTTTCGGTCAGCCTTGAGCAGTACAGGAATATGAAGGTGCAGTATCAGATTGCTGCCTGGGATACCGCCCTCAACTGCACTCTCTCGGAGGAGAAGGTCCTGACGGTGTCCTGATCTGATTCCCACGGGAGACCGCCAGCCGTAGTATCCCAATTTTTTTCTCCCTGAAAAAGATTCGCAGGAAGTGATCGACACCGGGGAGGAAAAAAAAAATCTCTTCTGGAGATCCCCGGTCAAGCCTTAGGCGGCAGTGAATAATTTTTCCTGGAAATTGCACCGAGGTCTTCAAACCGGAATCCTCCAAAAGGCCGGGAGGGGAATTTTCGTCCATCCAAAACAACGAGAAGCTTTTTACCTCCTGTGGATATCATTGAACGAGGATCTCCATGCGATGCAAAATTGGATACAGCCCGAGTATCGAACGGTCCCGGCCGACCGATGCACTACACCATGCAATACTTGCTGAACAGCTGGGATTTGATACCATCTGGGTCGATGATCACTTCCTGCCCGTGCCTCATATGACCGAATGCGGATTTGCGTGGACCTGGATGAGCTCTGCCCTCCAGGCCACGGACCGGGTATTCTTTGCCACTGCGGTCACTGCCCCGATCATGCGGTATAACCCTGCCGTTGTGGCGCATGCCTTTGCCACCATGGGGGCGATGTACCCGGGACGGGTGGGGATAGGGGTCGGTTCAGGGGAAGAGCTGAACGAGATGGCAGTGGTGCGAGGGGAATGGCCCCATCCGGGAAAACGGCTTGAGATGCTCGAAGAGGCACTTTCCGTTATGTCGAAGCTCTGGACGAGCACCGTGCCTGCCAGTTTTACCGGCTCCTATTACACCCTCACGAACGCCTCCCTGTTCACCAGACCGGAGCAGCCGATCCCCGTGTATTTCAGCGCAATCGGTCCACGGGCATCAACGATGGCGGGGCTCCTGGGCGATCACTTGATCACTGTTGCAAGGAACCCCTCCGTCGTCAGGGACGTGATCTTCCCGAACTTCGAGGCCGGAGCACGAAAGGCGGGAAAAGATCCAAAGACCATGGAACGAGCCCTCGCGGTTCTGTATTTTTACGACCCGGACCATCGGGTGGATCCTGAAGCGATGAAGGTCTCTGCCTCGGAGGCGAAGATCGAGGTCGCTGGTGAGGGATCCCAGATGGAGCTCTGGCACAGCGCCGAAGATATCATCCAGCGAATCGAAGAGTGGAGACGGCTGGGATTCGATCACCTCATCTTCGGAAATTTCAGTGCGGATTGTGAGGCGGGTCTCAGGGTCTTTGAAGACGTCCTCCCGCACGTGATCTGAAGACGTCCAAAAATCCTTTTTTCGCTCCTGTAATACCCTGTCTTTCTTCCGGGAGGAGCGGCAGGGGCCCAGGAATATCCCCCCTACTGCCATTACAAGCGGCATACTGAATCACTCGCGGGTACGTTTATTCGCCTCTCTACGGATCAGGAAGGATAAGCTCCTGGGAAAAGGGGTGAAGGTGTGCCGGGTTGGGAGGCGGGATATTCTTGGAGAACTGCGAAGGAATTGAGGGTATTATCCAGGTCCCTGATCAGGTTGCACATGATCGGGCGTTGTTTCATCTGCTGGAATTCCACGATAGGCATAAGTGTATTGCATGCAGGTATTCGGCCATGAAGATCAAACTGACCAGTGTATTCGTGGACGACCAGGATAAGGCTCTCAGATTTTATACCGGAGTCCTTGGCTTTGTGAAGAAAACGGATATTTCAGCAGGGAACTACCGGTGGCTGACCGTTGTCTCAGCAGAAGAGCCGGATGGTCCCCAGTTACTGCTTGAACCCAATGAAAACCCGGCAGCTAAATCCTACCAGGAATCGATCTTCAGCCAGGGCATTCCCGCAGCGATGTTCTTTGTGGATGATCTGCAGAAGGAGTACCACAGACTCCAGAACCTTGGCGTGAAATTCACCATGGAGCCGATGAAGACACCCGGCTCGACTATTGTCATCTTCGATGATACCTGCGGTAACCTGATACAGATCACCCAGATGGACTAAGGGTCTGGAGACCAATATGGCGATCCCCCGTGAAGAAGTGAAGAAGCCCCATGAAGAGGATTCACTTTTTCCTATCCACGCCCGATGATGAATACATTTCCTCTTCCAGTGCTTCCTCACGATCTTCTTACCCTGTACAGAAAAACCGTCACTACAAGGAATGAATGCATACGTATCGCTCCCATTGCTCTCTTCCCTGAACGTTCAAAGGAATCCGGCACGGGTTATCAGTACGAACCTCCCGCTCCAAGATATGGTCCTTCGTGCGAACGATCAAGGGAAGTGGTTCAAAAAAATTATCATCGATCCTGATTCCTGTCCTTCTTACCTCTTACCCAAAAGGAGGAGCAATAGCAGATAAGGAGGAACGATACAATGAGACAATTTCTTTCTTTTTTTCTGGTAGTTGCCGCTGTTATTATGGGAATATCGGCTGCGGAGACCACAAAAGAGTTCCTTGCATGGATTTTACCTCTGTTGATATCATGGGCTCAGATGCCTGATATCAGTGCCCTCATCAACAAGGTTGCTGTGAAAGGAGACGGCCTCACCTGACGGCGGGGCCTTTCCGGAACTCATCAGAATCCTTTTTCGCACCTGCTCGGGATCACATTTCATGAGGTATTCTCATAGGAATGCTCATGAGGTATTCTCACAGGAATATCTCGCCCAGACCAGGCCATCTCCCACGACTTCGGTCCGGATGAGCCGCAGGGGGACCTGGAGATCCGGGAATCCTGCCTTCACCGGGTCGAACATGGTCGGGTCCGGCTTCCCCCCGGCCAGGAAGGGGTGGACAAGCACGCTCACTTCCTCCACCACTCCTGCGTGAAGGAGGACACTGTTGAGGGTCCCCCCTGAATCGACGCGGACCGTTTCGACGCCATCTCTCCGGTTCAGCTGGTCCAATGCCTCACGCATATCGATACGGTCCGTCCCGGCAATGATGGCGTCGATCCTCCGTTCTGCCAGGTAATCGAGATACTCCTTCGGAGTTGCAGCGGAGCAGAACGCACGGAGGTCCCGCATGTACGGCCAGGTCCGGATGGCGTCCCAGCACCGGACTCTCCCCCGGCTGTCAGCGATCACCAGGAGCGGCCGGGTATCCTCTGCTCCCTCCCGCGGAGTGAACAGATCCTCGTGTTCCTGTGGCACTTCGAGCGACGGGTTCTCGCGGACAGCGGCAAGGACCGTCTCGCTGCCGAACAGGATGGCATCCGGCTTCCAGGTCGCCGCAAGGGCATAATACTGGTCGAGATTCGCAGGGAAGTTCGTGATCCGGCCATCGAGGCTGGTGGCAACGTGAAGGATGACCCGGGGTAGCATGCGACTGGCTCCTGATCAGGGGTAGGGGATGATGCTATAAAAAAGGGAAGAATGCGGGGTGAAGGTGATAACGAGGATGATCATTCTTTGATCGCACAAGTCGCTGTAATGTGCTGAGAGAGAAAGGAGAATTTATAGTTCATGAAAATATCTCATGAACCATGAATAAAAAATTAGCATTCGTTCTTATCCTGTGTCTTGTGGGAGCACTTGTTCTCCCTGCAGCATCCGCACCAGTGAAATCAACCCTCATTTCGCCGTCTGGTTCCGCCCAGCCGTTGAAGAGCACCGTGCCGGACTCACCAGGCGCCAGCGACGAGGACCACGGCAGGGCGGCGTCCTTTCGGGCAACCCTGGAGGAGAACGGATTTATTATCACCAGCGGCCAGATGACACCCATCGATCCGATCGTCGACCTGCTGGACTCCGGCATCGGTGATTCGGCCAACGGCAACAATGCAGGCCAACCCTATAAGGTGCTGATGGTGCCGATCTCCCCTTTCGGCGAGGAACTTCCTTTCGAGGGGGGGTTCACGATCTTTCGGCTCAAACCTGACGAGGCGGTTGTCTACCTGGGGCCGACACCGCCAGCGTGCGACTACTTCAGCTTCACGGTCTTCCTCTGGGTCCGGCACAAGGATAGCCTCATTCCCAAAGGGGACTGGATGGTCGCCGCCGTGAACGATCCGCTCAACAGCGCCCTGATCAAGACCCAGGGGAACGGCACCCCCTTCCGCAAACAGACGATAGTGATCTTCACGGCTGACAGGGGCGTCTATGAGCGCGTGTCGGAACTTGCCCAGGAGGCCGGTTATCCCGAATCAATGATCAATCCCTATGTCATTCCTTCCGGGCTGCTGAATCTCGGGGTCTATCCCGAGATCCCGCTCGCCGATTCGTTCATCATCCTGATGCGCACGGCCAACTTCGTCAGCAAGGCCGAGGGGAACCATTACCTCAATGACGACCACTATGCCAGAGTATGGCGGGTTACGCCCGAAGAGGCAGTGACGCTGGATCCGTTCCCCACGCCCGAGCAGCGGGTCCGCAGATGGAAGAGCGAGAGCGAGCTCTATCCTGACCTGAACGCTGGGCTGGAGCGACTGGAACATGCCATCCTCGCCCAGACGCCCCATGTCCACTACGAATCCTATGAATCCATCCGCTGGTTTGCTGAATCACGGGAGGTGCTGGAGGAGACTGATCCCGCCTCGCCCCTCTACCACAAGTTCGTTGCCGGGGAAGCCTCCGACACGCCCTACCTGCGGACATCGCTTTCCGGCGAGGCTGCGAATTTCACGCTGGGGAACGATGATATGGTGGTGGTCTACGGGGTCAACCATGCAGCGACCGGCCTGGCTACCTATTCCAATTTCGGGGTGTACGGAGACTGGGTCACCAGTTCGTGCGAGGACAAACCGTGGCAGTACGTGTTCGGGTGTGGCGACCGGAGCTGGAACGGGGTGGCGAGCATGACCAACCACGAATTCACCGGGAGTGCAGAGGAATACATCCCCGGGGACCCGATGGCGCCCTACCTGTACGCGGTGAAGGTGCTGCGCCAGCCGCCGAACGACAAGCATGACCAGTACTTTGTCGTTGTGCCGACCGCGACTTCGGAACATCCGTGCGCAAGCCCCGGCTATTGTCTCAACCTTACCGACCCGATCATCATCGGCTACCGGGCATACCTCAATCCGGCCACTGCCTCTGGTGCCGATTACGAGGACATCATTCATGACCGGGCGATCTGGTTCAGGACGCGGGAGTAAGGTCTGGGGAACACAAAAAAAATTCCCTTCTCGATCCCATGGTCCGGTCAGGAAGGAACCACCCCCCGAAACCTTCAATGATGATGGTGATGATAGGGTGGTATTGAGGGGTGAGTTCTCAATGGAGGGCATGGATGAGAAAGCGATAGCAATCGTCTCGAGAGCAGCAACCGAAGCCCACGAGGGTCAGACCAGGAAGGACGGGAAAACTCCCTTCATTGTCCATCCTGAGCGGGTGGCGAAGTGCGTCGCCCATTACGGGGGGAACCATGTCGGCATCATTGCGGCCTGGCTCCATGACGTGATCGAGGACCATATCGAGGGGGATGCGATGGTCCGTGAAGCACTGGAAGAGACGTGTCTTCCCGAGAATAACCTGCATGAAATCTACGCCATCGTCCTGGCCCTTACCAAGAATCCGGCAATTCCCGGGAAACGGGAGCGGTTTGCCGACACGCTGGACCGGATTCTCCATGCTCCAGGCCAGGCGATCCTTGTCAAGCTCTGTGACCGGATGGATAACCTGATCGATGCCCGTGATCAGGGGCAGCAGTTCCTCTCCGAATACCTGGACCTGACGGATCACCTGATTGCGGTATTATCTGATGGTGCCATTCGTCACGGGTATTCTGAAGCACTCGGGCAACTGAAGGTCGTCCGGGAGGATCTGGGATTTTTTTATGAGGCAAAATTCTTTTAATCCATGGCATGGGGTGAGGGAAGGCGTGGGGGTCCCCTCCCAAACCGGGCGAGAGCGAGAAAGCCCACCATTTCAGACTCGGAGCGAGCCACGAAATCCCCTTGCGGCATAGTACGATGGCGCACTGTTGTGGAAGAGAAAGACCCTGCCGTACCGGCGATGGGCAAAGAGGGCCCCGCCGAGTTGTCTGATCGCGGGAGGGGTCTTTATCCAGCTCGACGTTTTCGTGTCAAAATTACCCAGGTCCTGCAATGCCCGGTATTGCTCTTCCGTTAACAATTCAATGCCCATGGCGGCTGCCATGTCAATCGCGTTATTGTCTGGGGTATTGGTCTTCCTGGCCTCCTGGCCTTCACGATCGTAACACACGTTCCTGCGGCCTTTGGGACTCTCCGGCGAACAATCATAAAAAAGGTATTCTCCGGTTTTTGTATCTCGACCGACCACCTCTGGCTCCCCTCCCGTTCGTTCCATTTCATGGAGCGACCACAATTTTTCGGGAAGTGCTTCCAGCCGTGCCTGGACATTCTTCCAGAAAAGCCCTTTATGCCGTTCCATGTTCTTCTCAAAACGGGCTTTTACTACACTTAGTAATTTGTTCTGTTGTTCCGGTGACAACGCTTTTTTGAGCGGAGGCATGATCCAGTATTCATCCGGGTTTTTTAAATCATCGATGATGGTGAGGTTCATCCCCTTCTACTCGCCACTGATCCCGATCATCACGTGGCGATGACGGGGACCGTCAAACTCGCAGAAGTACACGGCCTGCCAGGTTCCGAGGCCCAGGTGGCCATCGGCTACCGGGACGATTGCGGAAAAGCCCATGAGCGATGCCTTGACATGGGCATCGGAATTGCCCTCGGCATGGCGATAGTCGCCCGTTGCCGGCACCAGCCTGTTGAGGGTCGTGAGGATATCGCGGGCGACGTCAGGGTCGGCGTTCTCGTTTATCGTAAGGCCGGCAGTCGTATGGGGTACATACACGTGGCAGACGCCGGTTTTCACGCCGTTCTTTTCCAGCTCAGAGGCGACCACCCCGGTAATGTCCAGCAGCTGGATCCTGGCGCTCGTGCGTACTTCTCGTTGTGTCCATTTCATGATCTCACCTTATGTGCCACCAGTCTGCCCGCCTTATGG
Source organism: Euryarchaeota archaeon ADurb.BinA087 (assembly GCA_002068435.1). Lineage (GTDB taxonomy): Archaea > Halobacteriota > Methanomicrobia > Methanomicrobiales > Methanospirillaceae > UBA9949. Next base: position 7,761 of record MVZQ01000004.1, read on the forward strand.
GGGGTCCGCTGGTCTGATTCCAAAAGGGTTGTTCGTATCACCATGTCCACGCATCGTCTCTCCACTGATCATCAGTGATCATCCTCATGATATTCTTTACCTCCCCATTCTCCTGAATGGGCAAGGTGGCACAAAGAAGAGACGTGTTCCATGTCCTTTCCAATATGAGTTCCGTGTCCTTTCCAATAGGAATAGTGCAGTCATGTCCCATCTTCCCCGGATGTTTTCAGGTACCTTTTAATAGTCAATCTCATATGTTAGCATGCCCTGAAAAGGGAGAAGGAGTGATGACCGATGCATTTTGTTGCACTGCTGAAATTCAAAAAGAAGCCGGACAAGGCGTTTATGATCGAGACGCAGAAATTAATCGACGCAGATTCCCAGAAAGGGTTCAAATTCCATGCTATTTACTGGACTCTCGGGAAATACGATGCCGTGGCGGTGTATGAAGCCCCTGATGAAAAAGAGGCGATGAAAGCAGCCATGAAACGGGTGGAACTCATGGATGTGGAGACCTATGTGGCTATCCCACGGGAAGAAGTGAAGAGACTGATTGAATAGAAGAGGATTCAGGCATTTCCCGATTTTTTTCCAGTGGCTACCCAGGCATCCACCACATCCTCTCCAGTATGACAAAAGATAATTATCCCCCTTCTGATATGCACCATGGGAAAATGCGATGAAACCCATGTCAATTGCAGGGAGCCTGTTCATTCTCTCAATGCTCCTCTTGTCCGGGTGTACGGGAAATAAGGTGATTCCTCCTCCTGTACAGGAATCAGTATCTGCGGAAGGATCAACCATTTCTCTCCCCTCTCCCCGGATACAGAGCCAGACCTCGGTAGAAGCCGCCCTGCTCACACGCCGATCGGTTCGGACGTATAGCGATGCTCCGCTCACGCTCCCGGAAGCCGGCCAACTGCTGTGGGCCGCCCAGGGAATAACGGATCCGAATGGGTTTCGGACCGCCCCCTCAGCTGGTGCCCTCTACCCCCTTGAGCTGTACCTTGTCGTAAAGAGTGTTGACCGTCTTTCCCCGGGAATATATCATTATCTTCCCACCGATCATCAGCTCCGTCTCTTATCCGAAGGTGAGGTATCGGATCAACTGAGTGATGCTGCTCTCCGGCAGTCTGCGGTGAAAGACGCTCCAGTGGTGATTGTTTTCTCCGCTGTTCCTGAACGGACAACGGCCAGGTACGGTGAACGGGGGATGCAGTATGTCTTCATGGAGGCGGGGCATGCTGCCCAGAATGTCTGCCTCCAGGCAGTTGCCCTCGATCTCGGTACGGTGACAATCGGGGCATTTGATGAGGATGAGGTCCGAACAATTCTGAACCTGCCGGAACGTGAAATTCCGCTCTACCTCCTTCCGGTCGGACGGCCTTGATAGAAATGTATCCCTTGCAGGAGCACCTTTCAGGAACCTCGAGGAACCTCATCGCAGATGGGATCGGCGAGGATGCACACGGACGATCTCTTTTTCGGCACGATGGAGGGGGCGAGGGCTTCTGTACGTATCATCTCAGGGATGCTGCTCTTCCCTTCTGACCTTCGCTGCCTCCCGTTCGCGAAGCTCATTCCTCCGTATCTTTCCCGAATGGGTCTTTGGGAGGGATTCCACAAATTCGATTGCCCGGGGGTACTTGTAAGGGGCTGTTACCCTCTTCACATGCTCCTGCAGGTCAGCCACGAGCCAGGGGGAGGGTTGGACACCGGGTTTGAGTACCACAAAGGCTTTCACGATCAGCCCCCGGATGGGATCAGGGGAACCCACCACCGCTGCTTCCGCAACCGCGGGATGCTCAAGCAGGGCACTCTCGACCTCAAACGGCCCGATACGATACCCTGACGCCTTGATGACATCATCATCCCTGCCGATGTACCAGAAATTGCCGTCTTCGTCCATGGCTGCCTTGTCATCGGTATAATACCAGCCTTTCACAAAGGACTTCCGGTTGGCAGCCTCGTTCTCAATATATCCTGAGAACAACCCGACCGGCCGGGGATTGACGGAGATCGCTATCCTTCCTTCGCGGTTCGTGCCCACCGGGTTACCATGCCGGTCATGGAGTTTGATGTGCCAGCCGGGAGCAGGTGTTCCCATGGAGCCGGGAGGGCTTTCGTGGCAGGGGAATGCACCGATGCAGAGCACGGTCTCTGTCTGGCCGTACCCCTCGTAGATCAGGAGGCCGGTCTTCTCTTTCCAGACCCGGATCACCTCGGGGTTCAGGGGTTCACCGGCGCTCACGCAGTGGCGGAGCCGTGAGAGGTTGTACTGCGAGAGGTCCAGGAGGATGAGCATCCGGTAGATGGTGGGCGGGCAGCAGAAGGTGGTGATCCCATACTGCTCAAGGAGCGGGGGTATCTCTGCTGCATCGAATTTTCCCCGGATATCATACACAAAGACGGCTGCCCCCTCGATCCACTGGCCAAACAGGTTCCCCCACGCACTCTTTGCCCAGCCGGTGTCGGCGATGGTGAAATGGAGATCGGATGGGTTCAGGTCCTGCCATAACCGTGCGGTGACACGATGGCCAAGCGGGTAGCGGTGATCATGGAGCACCATCTTGGGGTTGCCGGTGGTTCCCGACGTGAAGAAGATCAGGAGGGGGTCGGAAGAACGGGTCTTTCCTGCCGGCAGGGGTCTTTCTTGCTCCGGTGAATCGGGGGTGGTATCAGGAGGATAGCTGATCCAGCCGGAGAGGGTACCCTGTACCACCATACAGACTGGTTTTGATGGTTCCTCTTTGAGGGCTTCCTGTACCTTAGGTGCGTTCTCCTGATCGGTGATGACCAGCGCAAACCTGCCTATTTTGAGACGGTAAGCGATGTCATGGGGGGTCAGCAGGGTCGGCGCGGGAGTGAAGACTGCCCCGAGCTTGATCAGGGCAACCACGAGGATCCACCATTCCGGGATCCGCGGGAGCATCAGAAAGACCCGGTCCCCTCGTGAGATCGTACTGTCCTGCAGGAACCGTGCCGCCCGATCGGATTCCTGTTTCATATCCCGGAACGTATATCGCCGCTCCACTCTCTGCTGGTTCACCCAGAGCAACGCCAGCTTGTCCGGCTCTTGTTCTGCCCACGCATCAACGACATCGTACCCGAAGTTGTACCATTCGGGGACCTCTATCGCGAAGTTCTTCAGACGGTCCTCATGGGGCTCTGGACCGGGGAGGAAATTGGGAGACCTGGGCGGCATATATGCTCGTAGTATCACCCGGAGCTACTTGAAGATGACAGATGGGTATCCGACATCGCTTCCAAAAACCCGCTCTGTTCACTTCTCCATGAATGCACAGTTCGCGACATGATCACCCCATTTTCCCCGGAGGGTAACCGCCCGGAGTGCAAGGATCGTAAAGGAAGGCGCGAACAGGTCCCGCAGTTCCTCTTCTGAAGAGAAGTAGAGCACCGTCCCGATCTGCGTCGTCCGGTATTTCCCGGAACCGCCAAACTGGGGGTCGTTATCATGAAAACAGACCGAGAGATACCTGGCGCCGGGCCGAAGCAGCCGGACGACATTGGCAACGTACCGGGGGCGGTCCTCAGGATAAATATGATGGAGGAGCTCCCAGTCAAACGCAAAGTCAAAAAGACCCTTCACTTCCGGAAGGTCGCCGAGTACGTCGGCAACGAGGAAGGTGCACCGGACTCCCTCTCTCCTGGCATTTTCCCGGGCAAGATCGATCGCCGAAGGGGAGATATCAATGCCGGTGACATCGAATCCCTGCTTTGCAAGCCAGACGGCATAATTGCCGGCACCACAGCCGAATTCGATCGTCCGGCAGGGGACAAGCCTTCTGTTCCGGACCAGCCGGACGAGGATGTCAGGAGGTGTCTCAATGTTCCAGGGGATCTTCTCAGGAGGTATCTTCCGGTAAATCTCTTCCATCTCGACAGGCATGCTACGAATCCATTACCGCGAGTGTGGGGGAGAAGAAGGGAAAAAGTACTCCATCACCAGTGATAGCTGATCAGTTGTTCCGGGCTGCCTGTCATCACCGTATCTCAAAGCCGCGGAACTCCCCCGTCTACAGGCTCTTCGTGATATCCAGGATGTCGATGCGGATAACGGGATCGCCATCTGCCTGGATCAGGTGCACAAATATTTCAAACGGATCGTCCTCCTCTTCGGCAACGATCAGAACCGAACCGTCGGGGGGATTGCCGATAAATCCTGTAACGCCGCCGCACAGTCGGCCACAAACTACCAAAAACAATCTTTTCAACCGGTGACCAGAACCAATGGGGCGGCGGATGTTCTCCATCAGATGATATCAATAGCAATCAGCTCTTCAATCTCCTCTTCTTCCTCATCTTCCGCTCTTCGTCGTTCTTTTGCGGACCGGGGAGCAGCATCCGGGGTAAAGAGTGCCTTCAGCCAGTCGATTAATCCGATAGCTCATCCCACCCTTACCTTTTGATCGGCTCTCTGGGGTTTATTCTTATGCTCGATCCGCAGCGGGGGCATTGAATGCGAACGGGTCTCCTCGATGTCGGAATGAGGGCTAGTTTTGTGCCCATGTACGTCCACTCATGACTGCATCGCTTGCAGGTTACCCGTATGCTTGTCAACACTATCAGTCACCATCCCTGTCGAATATAAGAGAAGAGCCGGTCCATCAGCACCTGGACCGGCCAGGCATTTACCGCAATTCCGCGGGCGTGTCATCACCTCATGCTGTCCGGTAAGGTGAGACAAAGGAACGGTCTCTTTTGGAGGGAATAAGCTGAGGCTGTGCGAAAGGTGAAAGTGAGGTGGAGAAGGAGGGAGGGAGCACCGTGAAGAGGACGGCAGGCAGGGGAAGAATTGGATCACAGGCCCGACTCTGCAAGGAACCTGGAGAAAAGATCGGCGATCTCGGTGTTGTTGAGATCCGAGAAAGGGAAGTGCGTGTTGCCGCGAATGCCGATATCGGGCAGGTGAACAAGACGGGCCTGACCTCCCTTCCGGTTTACCGCTTCCACCCAGCGTCGTGCCATTGCAAGACGGACACGCCAGCTGTCCTGGCCCGGGTTGGCTGAGGGCTGTTCCGGGATGTTGTCGCCGTAATAGAGAACGATCGGGATCGTTGTCAACTGCAGGAAATCCCGCAGGGGCACCCCGGACGCTTCGAGCGTTCCCCCTGAGCTCGGCATGGGGGAAGGGATTTCCCCTTCAGGGAAGACAAAACCGCTCCCGGGCTCGTACGAAACGATGGCACGAACATTCCGGCTCCTGATCGCCGTGATCCAGCCCGGGCCCCCTCCCTGGGAGTGGGTGACGAACACTCCCGGGCCGATCCTCCCGAATACTGCCACGACCGCATCCGCGATAAGACCGGCATCGAAGGGGCCGGTGTCCGGGGTTATCTGGCGGAAGAACTGGTTGAGGGATTCCGCATCGCGGGGGAACCGGACACCCGGGAAGAAGTCCGGCCAGATGCCGAGCCGAAACAGGGAAAACCAGTACTGATCATCGGGTGTTGCGGGAATGACACCGGGCAGCGTGCTCTGCCCTGCACCGCCCCGGCGGGGCTGATCGATGAGATATACGGGAAATCCCCGCCGCAGGAAGATGCTCTGGAACCCTTCCCGTCCGTCAGGAGTGCTCCCCCAGCATCTCGAGAACTGCCCGGCACCATGCAGAAACACGAGCGGGATATGGGATGCATGGGAGGGGATCTGATATTGTACATACGCATGATCCCCGTGAAGTGTCTGCCCGTCCGGTGTCCTTTTCAAAGGATCGAACCTGCCGGGATGTTGTATCACGGATCCACCGATTGCGAAACTTCCCTGATCCCTGATATGGATCGGTTCGGACGGAGCACCCGCATCTCCTGGTGTTACCGGCTTTCGCATATGATGACCCCTGGATATTCTCTGTCCGGATGCTGTTTCGGGAGACTTTGCTGCGGGAGGGTATTAATATTCAGGTGCATATTCCGGTACTCTATGAACAAAATCCTGTTTCTTGCCGGGTTATGTATCGCATTAACTGCGGCTGCACTCCTTTTTTTTGGTCTCATTGAGCCCGGACCTGCCGCAGTGATCGGGATCGTGGGAATCGGGCTGATTGGTGCATCCGGGGTATCGAACATCAAGAGGCTGTGAGGAGGGAGGCCTGGAACGGATCATTCGGTGAAACAATGAGGCCTAATAATTGGTCACGATGATCTCGTGAATTGCTCCCCGCTTCGTTCCATCCCGGTTGATGTACCGCTTCGCCGGGACCCGTTCAATCCGATAATCCGCATAGAGGGAATCAAAGAAGTGATCATCGGGATTGCTGTTTCTAGGATCTGAGTTGCTGAGCATCAGCTTTCCGCCCGTCGCATGACATTCGGTAAAGAACCGGGCAAGTCGCCGCTGCTCATCATCGCTGAACCCATCTTTGGCGTACCCGGTGAAGGATGAGGTCGGGTTGAGCGGCCGGTAAGGGGGATCGAAATAGACAAACGAATCCCCGGAGATATAGGGACCGGCCGTGGTGAAATCTCCCTGGTGAATCTCAGTATTCTTAAGAAGAGCCGAATCAGCCCGTAATACGGTGGCATTCAGGATGGCCGGTTTTTTATAGGAGCCAAACGGGACATTGAACTCCCCCTGTGCGTTCACCCGGAAGAGGCCATTGAAGCAGGTCCGGTTCAGGAAGATCAGCTGGGCTGCCCTCCCCGTCCATGCTTTCCGGAACCGGGAAAAATCGATCTCTTGCTTCGTCTGGTTGAATGTCTCCCTCACCTGGTAGTAATAGTCTTTCCGTGCAGCCTCATTCCGTGGCACATATTCCTTAGCGATTGCATCAAGCTCGTGGATCAGCGATTCGACATCATCCCTCACTACGGTATAGGCAAGCACCAGTTCCTCGTTGATATCAAAAATGTGACATGTCTTGAAATCGAACATCCCGTTCAGGAAGAAATAGACTGCCCCACCTCCCACAAACGGCTCGACGAATACCGGCACTTCACCCTCTTCCACCTGGACCGGGATCCGTTTCCTGACCTCGTCGAGTAACTGGGTCTTGCCGCCAGCCCATTTCAAAAAAGGTTTTGCGGAGGAGGTGACCATGTCGATTGTTCCTGCTTATCCTATGGTCGTGCAAGGATATGAAGAGGGGGATTAACGTTCGTTATTGAGCAGTGAAATTTCCCCATTGCATGCATCGCTGTTCTGTGATAGGCATACACAATCATCAGTGATAGGGGGGCAGGGGTCATGAGGGATACGGCACTACTCGAATCAGTGACGACTTTCATGGCAATGTTAAATATCAGCTCGTTCTTATTGGATACGTGCTCTGACAGAACAGGAATGTGTCTGGTGGACCCCCACCTTCTTTTTTTGCATTGAACAGGAATTTCCAGAGCCACTGCAGCTCGCTGACGCGATTGCATGACAAAGGGGAGAGACAACCATGAAAAAGAACACGCTTATGCTCGCCGTATTGGTGGGAATCGTTCTTCTGGGTGCATCCATTGCCCTGGCAGATCCTCCTACCGATACCGGAGTACTGTGGTCAACCATTACTGAATTGCAGAACAATGTCGCTGATCTGCAGTTCGATGCAGAATCGATCTGGACTGCAATTGCCGCATTACAGGCCAGGGATACGGATCTGCAGAATCAGATCGACACCATCGAATTAACCCCGGGTCCAGTGGGGCCAGAGGGAGAACAAGGGCCTGCCGGACCGCAAGGTGAAACAGGGCCTGCTGGACCACAGGGAGAGACCGGGCCAGCGGGACCGCAGGGAGAACAGGGGCCGCAGGGAGAACCTGGAGCATCACTGCATCTGGGAGACTACCAGATACTGGAAGTTGCTGACCCTACAACGGAATTTTATATGAATTATGCGGAAACTGATGGATTTGTCATGTGCACCGTGTACGGACTGAGTGATGATTCTGCCTTCCCCTGGACAACCGCTGTGCACGGCTATGTTGGACCAGACTTTTTACCTGAACACATGGAGATGATTGTGGCGTCATCGTCCGTCCCCGGGTATGAAGGCGGGTGGAATTATGCATCCATTACGATGCCGGTAAAAGAGGGACAATACTGGGCACTCTCATGGAAATGTGATACCTCCCGTTCTGATGCGGTATATCTGGTCTGGTGGCCGTTGAGTGCCTGAATGTACCAATATCCTTTTTGTTTTTCTCTGAACATCACGTTCCTTGGAAAGGAGAGATGGAAAATGAGGGTAATTTAGTCGCTTACTCTCATGCACATCCCAGACTACTCATCACATCCTGTATCAACGCTGCCAGCTCTTCAGCTGCCAGGCCTGTGACAAAGTCGGGAGGTAGTAGTATGCCGTCCGTTTTTTCATATGCACTATGGAGTTGGACGCATGCACCTGGAATATCACCGGTGTCGATCAGATACTCGGCCTGTTCCAGCATATTTTCAAGGGCGATGAGCTTTCCTGCCGCTGAATGCTCCGTTGGACCTACCCCTACCAGCTCTCCAGAGGTAACCGCATGATCAAAAAACTCCTGGATATATTCTATCTCTTCTTCAGGAGGACCACTCACGCCGGTCCCTACCAACTTGATGAATGCAACCGATCCCGGTGGTGGATAAGCGTCGTTGCTCCGGATATACAGGTACACACTTTGTTCACCAAGGCTAACCGGTGTGAATGTGACATCTACCAAGCGATACTGACCTGGAGGCATTATATTCGGTGTATGAGGATAAGTAGCCGGGTTGAAGCAGAAAGATTCCCAGCAATACAAATACGGTTCCCTTTCAGGGTCTGCATAGGGATCAGGGTAAATGTAAGGCGCAGAATCTACAAGCCATATTATGTACACCGACACATCACTAGATGCTATGCTGTCCAGGCGAAATGTTGTGGTCTCGGATTCCCCTAAAACCACATTTCCATAATCATAAGTAGCAATCATAGGGGTATACCAAGGAGGGTCAAGTTGGAGCCACTCCAAGGGAGGACTACTGATATTGAGATCCTGGGCATTCACTAACCCAGTAGCACCGATAGCGATACCGCACAAGATGATAAGGAATGCTAATTTTCTGTTCATGGTGCATGGAATATTTTTTGACACAATAAAGGTTCCCCTTGCGGAGTATTGGAGGGCATTACCCCATTCACTATCGAATGCAGGAGTTGTTCAGCTAATCCGGATAAACTTATATCACGAATTCGACTCTTACCATCGATTATCATGTTTTCGGATAGGTAGTCAGCAGGATCTCCAATTTTTCATCAAAATTATGGCCAGTATTGGACGATTTTGTCACGAGATATGGTTCGCTGGAGGCTCCGAATCTCTGGTAACCTTGATCTGGCGAACTGGTGACAGGCATTAAAATAGTTGATAACTAACAAAAAGTGGCGAGATCAGGATGAGAGGGGGGAATAACAGCATACCGTAAAAGGTGATGTACTCCAGGAAAAAGGGGGTGAAGATCTGCTGTTTTGGGATGAACGGCGTTCTCATGTGGGGGAGCCGAAAAGAGGAATGGTTGAATTGGTGGTATTTACTTGATTAATTTGCTCATAATTGCACTGTTGGTGATGTACTTCGCATCTTTTAATTGAGGTAGTAGCTCTGAAATCTGTGATGGCTTTTTTGCAACCGATATGGTGCATACCACCATCTCATCCTCTTTTAACGTGATTTTTGATTTATCAAAAGCCTCAGTGAGCGCATTACTGAAGAGCATGGTTGTTTTTGGATTGCTGAAGATATGATTCCGCACTTCATACGAGCGTTGGATGGAGGGTCGTGGGAGTGGTTTGATCTTTCCGACCAATTCTTCCCATTTCTCCATGATATACTTCATTTGTTCATATCGCTTGACCGTCATATCTGATGAGTGTTCACGCCGGGCCTGATAGATAGACATCATGAATGATATGCATGAGAGAACATCCCTCTCCGCCTGGTAGAGATCTCTCGTCCATTGACCATACCCTGGATCATCACGGTCAGGTCTGTTCGCGAGCAAATCGTTATATGCTTGATAATATTCTTCGCATCCCATACTTTCACCTTTATAATACTATTACATGAGTGGAATCAACTATATGATATTTAAATTTTTTTCAAGGTAAAGAGTGGTACTTTATAGCACTACTACCAGCTCCGGTTAGAGCAGCCAATGATTCAGAACACTATCAGACCGTGAATCTGGTTTTTTCCTTGGGCAACCCTGATAATCCATCCGGCACATCCATGGTCACTATTTCAGAGGGAAGCAGTTACCTTTTAAATAGAGAGGTCGTGTAAGGAATTTGAGAACGTTTCCCTATGAACAGAATCTTGTTTATTACCGGGCTCTGTATTGCATTGATGGCTGCTGCACTCTTGTTTTTTAGCATCATCGAACCTGGAGTCGCCGCGATAATCGGTATCCTGGGTATCGGGCTGATTGCTGCATCCGGTATGTCACATATCAAGCGGATGTAAGGAGGGGGGCACTCGTTAGACGCTATTCAAACCCAAGATGAATCCTCATGCCCTCATCCCTCCCATGATGAGATCGAGACCGTCGTCCACAATTTTCTGGCGCCTGCCCGGGTCCTGTTCTTTGGACGCAAGCTCGATGATCGCCCCTATTGATGACCCCATTATACAGAAGAGAAGGTTCACATCAATCGGACGAATCGAACCCTCGCGGATCCCATCATGAACGAGATCCTCCATGAAGAGGAAATGGGACGTCCCTTCCTCATGGGCTCCCTTCGAGACGAAGGGAGAATTGGCGAACTGTTCCATGAACGTTATCTTCTTCGGGTTCTGTATCCCCCACGCAACCGCATTGGCCATATAGTGCCGGATTTTTCCGGCTACGGTCTTATCCTTCCTACTTCCCGGGGACAACGCTTCCGCTGCCTCCTGCTTGATGCACGTGTAGAGGGTATCGATAAGCTCCTCCTTGGTTTTAAAGTAAAAAAAGAGCGTTCCCGTTGAGACGCCGGCCTCTTTCGAGATGAGTGCGGTGGGCGTGCCGGAAAATCCCCGCTCTACAAAGAGCGTGAGTGCAGTAGCGAGGATCTTCTCCCGGTTCATCGGAGCTGTAGTGACAGCGGTGTCCGATCCCTGAGCCGGTTTCTTTTGCCGTGACCGTCTATCCCTGACCTGCACCACAGTGGTTTCCCCCTTCCTCTACGAATCCTATGATTTCCTCATCAGGTCTTTCAGGGATACTTCAGGGTTCCTGTACCGGCCTTTTCCCCGTGTCTTGGAACCATACTGGATTGCCTTTTCCGGGCAGTGGTGGATACAGGCAAAACAGCTCTCACAGTGATGATGCCAGACGGGTCTCTCTTGTTCGATGGTGATATTGTTCACCGGGCAAACCTTCTCGCAGGTTCCGCAGCCGTTGCAGGTTGGATCGATGTAAAAATCCTTATCGAGAGCATCTCCCTTCATGGCTCGGTATACGATACGTCCCATCAGTTTATGGATGAAGAAACTATGAGGAACTTTCTTCTGCTTCTCATGTATCTCATGTGCAGCGACTTCAAACCCCTGTCGGGCAGACCTCATCAGGCTCTCAAGTTTTTCCCCGGTTGGCGGGTTGAATACCGGTAAGTAGTTGTCGGCCATCTTCACTTTGGTAACATAATCCGGGGCTCTTCCTGCAGCCTCCATGATGTTATAGATCATGTCTTCAACCGCACCAGGATATGCCCCATAGGTCAGGATAACAAAGACGTATTCCGCCGCCGAGAGATCAGCGTTCTTTACAAAATCGGCGACAATCAGGGGGACCCCTAAGCTGTACACCGGGCAGACGATTCCCACTGTACCCGGGGGACAGACAATCTGATGACCGGAACGCATCAATTCCGGGATGGATTGTATCGTGCATTCCCCGAGATTCTCGGCGATCGTTCTGGCTCCGTAGAGACTGTTCCCCGTTCCTGAAAAATAATAGATGGTTGCGCTCATGGTTTTCTCCAAATTCCCCCTAATTTTCTTCACCTTCGGTGAGTACATCAACCTGGCCAGCGGGTGAACTGGCTCGTTAGTCTCGACTGACTAGTTAGTCTATTACCTCCAGAAAGTAATGTGTAGCTGTTGCCATCATAAATTATTTTTTAAAGATTTGTTACATCAATGAGTATGCACGGGGATTCCCGGCATCAACATGGAGTGATATCTATGGTAAAAAAATTATTAATCGCCGGAGCGTTGCTGATGCTCCTTGCTTTTGTCGCACTCCCCGTGAGTGCTGCGGTCTGTCCAAATCCAGACTGTCCAAATTCTGACTGCGAACCAAAAGACTACAACTGGCAGGGTACCAAGAATTCGGACCGGCTGACGGTAAGCGGCGTTTGCCCAAATCCCGACTGCACTCCGAATGAATATTATCATCAGTATTTAACCCCGGGCCCGCACAAGGTTTGAGTTCAGGGTAACGTACCATTCGTAGATGGACACAGTCCCATCCTTTTAACCAGGGTGATCCGCAATACTCTCTTACCTGCAATTTGTTGCCGCCCCAGCGGGTCGGCAACGGAGCCCCTTAAAGTAGTTATTTTTTTTCTCGCGCAGAAATGCGGATGAATAAGTGTAAGGTGGTTTTTATAGGGAAATGACCGAGCGGCCAAAAAAAATAGATGAATTTTTCTCTCAGAATTTTTCCCGTTGTGATTCGGACGCATCAAGGTGATTGAGCGAGCCCTGCAAGAGGTTCCCATACACGTCTTGATGTCATTATGAGTCGTTGCCGCCATTGCGGCATTCAGGTCATCAATATCGGTCTCTTCAATGAACACCCCTACATGAAGTGCTTCACCCGTCGAGCTGCTTCCCTGGATACCTCCACTGCAAATATTTCCGGGCTGTCCCTGTCTGCTTCAGGAAGGGAGATCGAGAAGACAAGGAGCGTGAACCCTGACCCTGCTGCCCGTTTTTTACCCCTCGTGTTGGAAGCGGAGGGATATGAGGGTTGGCAAATGGAGGTGACGCCTGCTCTCCACGGGTAATTTTAGGAAATGAAGAGGGTTTCAGAATTCTCTCTCCGATCCTTGAACGGTGTGGACGTTCTGGCTTTGATTACCCTCCTGTCCTGATTCAGTGATGGATAGGACAGGGGGAACGTGTTTTTTTCCGGTACTATGCCTTTCTTCATCCCTCGTTCACCGGCAACTATTTCGTGAGCGGCCCGGGAATATCCCTTTCATGAGAGTGATTCCGGCAGCGATCGTATTCCTGTACCTTCTCTGTTGTATCCTGGCCGCAGGATGCATTCATCCCGATGACGGGAACGGGACGACCATGCCGGGAACTGCCCCAGGAACCACGCTGCGGACCCTGGTAGGCATCACGCATCCCGGGCCGGGTGAGAGGACGTACACGTTCTCTCTCCTGCTCGACAGGAAGATCCTCAACCCGGGCGAACCTGCCTCGGTGAACCTGACCATCGCGAACCTTGTCAACCGGCCGCTGATTATCCGGCCCTTCCCTCCCGGCGTCAGGGTGACAAACCGCTGCGGTTTCGTGGTAAAGACCGTTCCCTATGGGTCTGGGGATGCAAGCATCCCGCCGGGCGAGACCCTGGTCTATCCCCTGACACTGGACCTGAACGACAACCAGAACACCCCGCTGATGCCTGGTCGGTACCGCGTCGAACTCTTCTGGGAAGAGGAACTCCCCCCATTCGATTACCCGTCAGTCCCTCCGCCTCCCCTGCCAACCCGGACCGGGGATATCATCATCCCTGACTGGGACCTTGGGGCTCTCGTTATACGCTACCCTGAAGGTGCACTTGAAGGGATTATCGACCTGAACCGGACGGTAACGGTCGCCAATCTCCCGGTGACACTCGAACGGCTCGAATGCAGCGAAGAGAACGCTATTGCGTCCTTCCTGTATCCGATTCCGTCAGGGACGCTCGCCCCCGGCATTCCATCGACGTCCATTCCGCCTCCTCCGCCAGATACCGGTCAGGGGCAGTTATCCATCGACGGAGGAACTGCATGTCCCTTCCCGACCATGCCGGTCACCCAGGTCGGAGGGTTCTGGCGCGTGAAAGGCGTTCTCCCGCCGATATCACGGAATGCACGGGATCTGACCATCGTTATTCCAAAAATCGCCGGACAGGAGGGTCCGTGGGTTTTTTTGGTCCGGGTCGGGTGAGGGGATTCGAAGAGCGGTCCGTGGAAACCCTCGACTTGTTCGTATGCTTCCTGTCCAGCGTCATAATGGATCCAAAAAGATCAAAATGAGAGAGATATCTGAATTGTCCTCCGGCTGGTGATTGTCGCCAACACCATCATCCCGGGAAGACTGTACCTGGGTTATCGATTACATCGATCCTGATCGTATCAATCCCGTTCCTACCTCCGGCCATCAGGGACATAGGTGGGAAGTCCGACTCCATCGGCCCGAAAGTACCGATGAGCCTTTGAACTGTCATCCTTCCCTTCCCCTATTTATACAGAAGGATCGACGAATCCCTCCCAGCGTTCACATTGTGATCGGGCATCATCGCGTTCGCATTTAAATTTTCGACAGAACAGAATTTTCCCCTCGTCATCTTCACGGAGAAAAATTTGTCGATACTCACATCCTGTGCATGGGTTCATACGTCAAGCACCCTCATTCCTCTTGGGGAGTATTGGTTCCTTAGTCTTTCCCTATTTCTCAACCTTCTCATTGTAATATTTTGACTGATTACCAGATGCCTGGCCGGTCATACGTGCTGACCTAGTGGGTCCGGCCCTGGGGTGCAACGATTATTGTTGTTAAAAATAGCTCTGTTCAAATGCTCAAAAGACATTGAAGACCATCTGATAATGTAAAAACAGATCGAGCTGATAGACGATGCACTTTAATTTGATCTCCTTCAATTTTGTAAGGTACTTTCTTGCGGCAATTTTCTCACCGAATTTTCGTTTAATCACCGAAAAAACGGTCTCAACGTTATTTCTCTTATGGTAAAGATCATAATCGAAATCAACGGCCATCTTCTGACAATAGATACCGGAAACATAAGAGGCATTCCAGTTTCGGATAGGAATAATCGCATCAGATTTCTAATTATTATGGATAAAATCGTAAATAGCTTCTGAATCATAGGTTTTGTGTCTTCATAGGGTTTCAACAGAGCCATATTTTCTATTTATCGAAAATAGAACGTCACGTTTGAAATAACTACGGAACAGGAATTAACGATAATTACTCCCCCTCTTCACCGCCGACCGGGCGAACGGTGGAAATGGTGGGAATTCCAATGATGGCGGATGTGTGATTAAAAATCCCGATACGCCAGCTCCCGCTTCTCAATCTCGAGAATATGGACAATCAGGACCTCGTCGTGGATGGAGAGGATCGCCCGGTGCTACAGACCGATCCAGAAGGTGTAGACCGGTTAGTCCGGGGCACTGCCTTTCAACTTTTTACACGTAGGTACGGATCTTCATAAATGCCAGATTTCGTTTAAGGGCCCTTGTTTCCTTCCCCGTTAATCTAAATAGTTTTTTTATGAAATGATTCGCTATGTAGAATATTTTTATATGTTATTACTGTGTATTGCCCGATAATAGGGGTGAAAATGAATTGTGAGTATTGAACCTAATCCTACAGAATCCACTAATATTGAACCAGGAAATTCTGAACCAGGTTCTGATGAATCTGATAGTGACGAACAATGTGACAAAGAAATCGTCGAACAATTTGAACAACAAATTGATGAACAAATCGGAGTAATTAAATCTCTTTATAAGGAAAAATCCTATGCGGAAGCAGAAACCGCGATTGAATCTTTCATATCATCTCTGCCCCAAGAAGTAATTTCCAGTACTGATTTTCAAAGTTTATTCGATGCATGTTTAGATTTTGTATTAGTGACTGCTTGTCCCGATGTTGAAAAGGGATACATGTTCACAGAGGAGAGCCCGGAAGTATTGTTAGTTTCAAAGATTTTTTTTAGTTATCTTGAGGTTCAGAATCTTAAAATAAATCTTCTAATAACCGAAGGAAAATTTGAGGATTCGATCAATCTCGGAAAGAAACTATTGGATCTGATCCCAACTTCCAATTTCATGGATATGGTATTTGACGAGATAAGGGCTGGTACATTTAGTAATATTGGTCTTGCTTATTCAAAATGGGGAAAATTAGATGAAGCATTCTCATGTTACGAGCAAGCCTCTGCGATTACTCCTTCGAATGAAACTGTCTGGTTGAATAAAGGAATTGTAACCAGCAAAAGAGCCCTTCGCGATGATAGTCCCGAGTTATTCGAACAAGCATTGACGTATTTCAAAGATACCTTAAATATAAATCCTGTCTCAAGTGGCGCTCAGGTAGGGATGGTTTTTATAAAAGAACTCATGATCAAGCCCCGTGAATTCCGTGACAAACTTATTCAAAACGAGGAAGAAATTTTGGAAGGGGGTAAAAATGTTATCATCGAATCAAACGAATATTTGAAAAAAATTCTGAAAGATATGCGAACAGGTCTGAATATTTCCATGATTATGTTTATTATCCAGTTTTTTGTCGGTTTATTTCTTATATTCCTCTCAATCTGGATGTTGATGAATGGTTTCGCTGCAGAATTCGATGCTCTGATCGGCGCATCTGGTGTCCTGATCTCAATTCTTGCCCTTTATATAAGTGCACCAATGAAAATTCAGAGAAACCGTGTGGATCTTGCTCAGTGGAATATCATCTTCTCTAACTGGACAAACGCCATGTATCTTACTAACAGCCTTATCGCACAAAAAATCAGGAGAGGGGAAAATTCCCTTACCTTCACCGATGAAGTAAATACCTACCTGCAGAATTCTACCAATTTTACAGTAGATCTTATTAAAAAACATTTGGAAGAGAAGACGGAATAAAATGAATATTTTCGGCTCTGTTGAAATGCTCAAAAGACATTGAAGACCCGCTGAATCGGTCACGAATCCTGTGGAGTCAATTGTTGCATCACTCACACGGTCGGTAATAATGGACACCAAATTACAGGTCTTCTTAAAAATACGATTCAATACTTTGGAATCTACGCGTGATGCAATTTGCAGAGAGTCGAATAATGGAGATATCATTCAATTCAAGGATTTCCTGGATTATCGTTGAAATTTCCACAAACTTGATCAGTTCGCGATATCCTTGTCCAATGAATTCTTTCAAGAGGAGGAGTGTGAGTAATGGTGCTGATTATAGTCCTTTCGCGAATATAACGATGAATAGAGGGGAATCTTCGCCAGTCCGATTGCACTGTTGCATGCTGTCAAAAAGCAGATATAGGTCTGATTTGAGAAGAAATATTGCCCTTTGTTGTTGTTTGCTATAACTTAACCAAAGGGCGCACCGATTCTTAGATCTTTGGTATCTTCATAGGGTTTCAAGAGAGCCTTAAAAATATCAATGTTCCGTTCTGCTGAAAAGATGGTTACTGCATGTGCACTTTTACCGGGTACAATCATATCATTGGGCTTTGACACACAAAAGACGTTCTCCAACGTCTCGCTGAATGGTACTATCGGGAATGGCCTCGATAATTTCTTATTGGTTGATCGAGACATATCCCCTGTTCATCGATAGCAAACCCAGGGAGGAAAAGAAGACATGCTGACCGTTATTGCCACAATGCCTATCAAAGAAGGAAAGATGGATGAAGCGTTGCAAGAAGTGAAGGGGCTGCTCGTGAACGTGGCCAAAGAGCAGGGGACCGTCCTGTATTCGGTGAACGTTGATACGGCCAATCCCAATACGCTCGTTGTGGTCGAACAATACACTGACCAGGATGCCCTGGATTTCCATTCTTCCACCCCGTATTTCAGAGAATTTTTCGCCAAGGCCAGCGGATTCCTCGGGGGAGCTCCGGAAATTGTGACAATGAAAGAAATAGCCAGGGCAAAATAATCTGGTGCTGTACCTACTATAGACTATCGGCCTCCTGTCGTTTGATTGCTGATGCACACCCCGGAGGCCGGGACCACCCCGCTGCAAAAAAAGGTTCATGCCCAGGGATACTCTTCCCGGTTGCCGGAACCTTCACGCTATCCCGGACTGGATCGCGACCGCCAGGTTCTCAGGCTGGAAGCGCCGAAACGCGCTCAAACGCGGCGAACGCAGCCTAAGTGCTGCCGGTAAGATGGATCACGCTGTTTCTACTCTCTGATTTACCCAACCCATTCGAGGTACCCAATAAAATATAGCTTAGAGGTGAGTGTTGTGCCAGCAACCTGGTAGTATGCATACTTCCAGTCGCCATGGACCGGAGCGAACTGAAACACCGTGCTTCCTGTCCTATCGTTGCCTGCTACCACAATAGCGTGAATCTTTACCAACGCGCCATACGGCACGCCAATTGTTTCTAACGGAACAAACTCAATGGGGTCACCAGCCCATATATCACCTGTATGATCAGACTCCTTCCACGTGACCCCTCCGTCTGTGCTATAAAAACACGCTACCCGAGTTATAAACCAGGCAGTGTTATCTAGAGCGAATCCTGCAATCGGCGTGTAGCTACTGCCTACTGCGGCAGCCATGCTGGCTGGAGCGGCGGCCGCCTCCCACACCCCCTCGATGTGTAGGTTCCCTGATGGTGTGGTCTTCCCTGTAGCGAACACGTAGGGATCGCCACTCACCGTTGTAGCTTGCAAGGAGTACTGCTGTGAGGGCATGAAGCCTTGCCCGTTAAAGACGAACGTCTGTTCGTCCATGTCGATCTGGAGCTTCCCCTTGCCGTGGGTATCGGTCGCAGCGACGTCGTAGAAGTAGACCGACGACTCGCCAGCCTGACGCAGGTTCGGGTTCTCCTCTTGTTTTGCCGTGACAACCCCGCCCCGACGATTATGAGCATGATGAGGCAGAGCGCTGCCGCGACGAGTTGCATTCGTTTCATGGTTCTCGAATCTCCTGTCTTGGTGTCCGCCAGAGGGAGCGCGGCTCTCGTCGTGCTAGATGGTTACACCGACACGATACTATAAGATCAAGATTGATAAAGGTTGGCGTGACGCACTGTTGTTGCATTAAAGAAGTGCTGAAAAGTACCATTTCGGCAATGTTCCGCCTCGTTCGTTCTGGTCACCGGCTGAGGAGGAAACAGGGGGATCAACGATACCGTTCTCGTTTTCCGGAACCTTCACCCAATCGCGGACTGGATCGCGGTCGCCAGTTTCTCCGGTTGGAGCGACCCGAGCAGGAACGACCTCCCGCCTTCCAGCGTGACCTGCACCCCCCTGTTCCCTGAGACATTGTAAGCCCACCCCTTCCACCCTATCCGGATTCCCCAGCCCCCATATTCCAGGATCGGCCGGTAGGTAACGGCCTCTGCTTCGACAATAATGGAAAGGGGGAACTCCCGCCACTGGAGATGGAGGGGGAACAGACGAAACCGGAGGTCGGTCCGGGTGACCTGGACCTCGAGTCTCATCACAAGGAACCAGACCGGGAAGACGATTCCGAATATCACCAGGAGAAAAAGTACCAGGATGTCGGGGGCAGGGTTTGTCCCGAACGGCTCCCCTATCACGATCTGCAGGAGAAAGGAATACCAGGCGAGTATGGCGATGAACCCGACGAGCAAGAGGATCCAGATCTGCCGGAACCGCTGCTCTTCACGATACACCACGCCGTCTCCAGGGGATTCCCGGGTCATGCTACAAGAGTCCGTGCTCTCCGGCCAAAGGATTTTTGGTCCAAGCTGTTTCACGAATGAAAAAGAGACGGAAGGGGAATATTAAAATTTATTATTCCTATTTCCACTTACCGATTTCCTTCAACTGGAGCTCTCTCATCTTTCCTTTCCCATCGAACACCCATCCCCATGCTTCACCATCAGCTTCCAGGCTATGCAGGATTATTCGACCCCCCTCCTCCGAATATTGTTTTACCCATTCCGCTATCGATTCGGCCTCATACCATTTACCGTACATTGCAGGGACGGTCCCATCATCAAAGGGAACATATGGATCGTGGCCGTCCGCACTCGCTTTAAAACTGAGGAAGCCATCGCAGTCGATAACTGCATGGTCCAAGAAATACCCTAATTCAGAGGACTCATCAGCAGAATGAGTATTGAGTTCCTGATCCACCACTGGAACCGATTTCTGTTTTATTTTTACGCCGATTAAATGCAGAGTGGACCAATACCCCATAATGAATCACCGTTTTTAATCGTAATTCATAATCGGTTTCATTCAATCCCCAAACATATGCTGACACCGATATCTCTGACAAATCGGATTATTGTAACTGATTTCTTCGGCTTTTCCACAAATGTGGCAATATTTCTCCTGACCGTCTTTATCGCCTTTCCAGAATGAATAACACGTTTCACATAATGGATTTTCAATATTCAGCGGAATTTTCGTTCTACAATGGATACAATATCCGGCAGCCTTTCTTACTTTTTTCAACGGTTGTTCCTGACTTATTCGAATAATCCTTTGTGATTCAGCAACTATTTCAGTATACAAACCAGGATCCCTGGCCTTTTCAACCTTTATTCCCATTTCCTGATTGTTCACCTGGGAATATTCATACAAATTCATCGAGGTAATAATGGCGGCAGACTCATTCAGATAACACTTCGCATGCAAATTTTCACAAAAATACACCTTCACATGAGATAATTCCCGAAGGAAGGTAAAATCGTCCTGATTGATATGTTTATTTTTCCCATACACAAATCGGATATCGACATTTTTTGCATCTCGTTCCTTGATTAAATATTCTAAATTTTTGGAAATTTGTAGAAAAGGGCTAATGAAAATGAGTGTTTCACCCGCTCTCTTTATCAATTGGGTTAATTCATGAGATACCCCGGTAGTATCGAGAAATTGTGCCATTGGTTCTTCTCACAAACCTCATGATGAGAAATGATAAAATTTATTGTGAATTTCTGAAGTCCAGCATCTCCCAATTGTATCAGATCTGGAGCTACCGAATACAATCTCACAATTAAAACAATGGAATCATCCCCGACTCACCCCCTCAATTTCCAAGACTGGCGTGCCATTTCTGAACCAGACCAATATCATCTAGGAAAGTAGTGACGCTGGCTGTATTGTAAAAATAATGAACATTATTTCCTGAACATACGTCTTATCGATTCAATCCTCTGTTCATTTCCTGGGCCAAAAATCAACAATATTATGGAGCAAAATAAGCTTGCCACCGCGATAAACCATACATTATCCTGGATAATGCTACTAGTACCGTTTTCAGTCTTTTTTATTAATATCGAAATGTTATCATCTCGGGTTACTGAATTTCGTTCAATTGAATTGTTACCAATATTTCCAATAGTACCTATGAGCGAAAAATTTTCATTATCGTATGAATTCTGATTCCTATTTTCAATGGTACTATCATTTTGGGTTATTGAATTTATTTCAATTTGCGTGATATTGGCACTATTGGAAGTATGGTTGTTGAGAGAGAAGATATTGCGGGAGTATTCGATATTATAAGACAGATGTATTGTATCTTTTTTAGAGAGTGAGTCAATGCGGGGTCTTATTTCAAACCAATCACATTGCACACTCTCATTATAGTTACCGAAATTTTCAATGGTGAACGTAATTTTTAATGGATCATAACGAAAAATCGAGGGTAAATCGGTACTCACTTTATAATCGATCGTTTCGGGAATATCCAAGGTAATGGTTGCTCTCTCGATATTGTAGGTCGGAGGATTATAGATGCAGATATCGATTCTTTCCCATTCATAATCCGGGGAGTCCATGTTAAAAGAGAGATTTTGAGGATTTACATTAATGCCAGGTGAGCCAAATTGCGGGATTGGCAGTGCAAACAAATCTGCATGGGCATAACCGACTCCGGTTGATAAAGCCAATAAGGCTAAGAAAATCATTATCAAAATTCCACGTTTCATTTCAGTTATAATTGAATCCCCCCCTTCTGATACCCGATATTGATCCTGCCTTTATGCAGGAAGATAGTATGCAGCTACAATAACTTTTGCAAGGCAGATCTGTTCGTGCACTACACGGATTGTTCAAACCTAGTCTGGTAAAAACACGAATTCCAATATTATCAATACAAAGTATTAAGTATTCATATCTTTATGTATCTATTTGTATCATTATATTCCTTGATTTATTCAAATATACCTCTCAACCATGACTGCAGAGAAGAACGAACCGGAAGAAGAGAACAGGGTGGTACCCCCGGGAGAGCAGTACCTCATTGCTCTCGGGCGTCGGAGGTCATCGCCATCACGGCGGATATTTGCCGACCAGCATTTCTACGCCATCCCCGAAGTGGCAGAGCGGCTGAAAATCAAGGAGGAGCTGGTCCGGGAGCTGATACGGCGGGGGGAGATCCATGCCTACCGGATCGGCAAGGCGTACCGGATCACCGATGACGATATCGATGAGTTTCTCCGGGCATGCAGTACCAGGAACGAAAGAGCAGAGGAGAAATAATCCATGGCGATCAATGCAATCTTTTATGAGAACTGTGTCCCGAAGGGGACAGGGATCCTTGAAATCACCGGAGCTGATGGGCCGTCAGGCCTGTTCATTCCCCTCCGGGCAACCACAATCAACGGGACGTTTCATGGTCCTCTCGGTTCTCTGACTCTGACCCAGACCTTCCGCTTCGCACGACAGGCTCTCGATCATCCAATCGAGGCGATCTACCGGTTCCCGCTGCCCGGCGATGCAGCAGTCACAGAGGTCGTTGCGGTATTCGGTGATGAGACGATCCGGACCCGGCTCACCGAGAGGGGGAAGGCGGAGCGAGAATATGATGAGGCATTTAAAAAGGGGAAGAAGGCGGTCCTCGTCACCCGGGAATCACCTGATGTCTTCACCCTTCACCTCACGGGCATTCCTCCCGAAACCGATGTGGTGGTCCGGACGACCTTCACCGTCCTTGCCCGGGCGGTCCCGGGAGGATGGGAAGTCCGGCTCCCGGTGACCATCGCTCCCCGGTATGTCCGCCGCGATGAGTCCCATACGGGTGTCCAGGCAAATCCGCTCCTGTCGGTCACCGATCCCCTGTACCGAATATCGCTGGACCTGATGGTGCAGCCGGCTGCTGAGATGACGATGGTGCCCCAGGGAGCCATTGTGACCCGGACCAGGGAGGAGACCTGGATCCGGATCGACAGTAGCCGTCCGAACCATGACCTGCTCTTCCGGTGGACCCATACCACCGGGGAGAAGTGGCTGACCACGTGGGCTGCTAATGATCCGGAGGGTTCTTTCACCTACCTGCTCAGTCTAATCACTCCTCCGGGGGGAAAGCCCAGCGACCGAATACCCAGGGAAGTGATCCTTGTTGCCGACCAGTCCGGATCGATGCAGGGAGGGAAGTGGAACGCAGCTGCCCAGAGTATCATGGCGTTCCTGGACGGACTTTTACCGGATGAGGTCTTCAACCTCTGCCTGTTCTCGAACCAGGCGCTCTGGT
Source organism: Euryarchaeota archaeon ADurb.BinA087 (assembly GCA_002068435.1). Classification (GTDB taxonomy): domain Archaea; phylum Halobacteriota; class Methanomicrobia; order Methanomicrobiales; family Methanospirillaceae; genus UBA9949. The sequence goes on from MVZQ01000004.1 coordinate 31,142, forward strand.
TCAGTGCAAAGGGTCCGGTCCCGGCAACGAAGGATCGGATCGAAGCGGCGAAGCGGTTCCTGCAGACGACTTCGCTCTTTGGCGGTACGGAGCTCGGGGTCGCCCTGGAACAGGCGCTCCGGCAGCCGCGATTGCCCGGGACCTATGCACGGCACCTGCTCGTAATCACCGATGGCCAGGTGACCGATGAAGCCCGGCTGTTCCGCCTGGTCGAAACCGAGGCAGCCCATCCCTCATCCCGGCGGGTGAGCGTGATCTCGATCGATACGGCACCAAACTCTCACCTGGCACTCGAGCTGGCACGGGTGGGGGGCGGGGTAGCAAAGTTCCTGACAAGCGAGGAAGAGGTGGAACCAGTCCTCCGGGAGCTGCTGCTCTCATGGCAGCCCCCGATCGTTTCCAATGCGTCCCTTGCAGCCGACCAGCCAGGGCTCGAAGTGAATGACTCGAGGGTTCTCGCAAGCGGAGCGATCGATATCGGTGACCTCCGCCCGGAGATGCCGTTGTTCCTCTGTTCCCGCATACCGTGCTCTCCCTCGCCACCGGCGCTGACCCTTGCCAAACGTGAGGGAGAGATAATCGAAATCGCCACCGCACATTCGGGGGAATGCGACCTCGGAACCTCCGCAAAAGTGCTCTTTGGGGCAGGTCGCCTCCGGATCCTGGAGTATCTTCTGAATGCCAGGTACCCGGATGAGGAGCTGGTCCAGCGTCTCGAAAGGGCTGGGTATCCGGTCCCCACCCTGGACACGACAGTGTATCCAGAGAACAGGAGCCAGGCGCTCTATGAGTACCTCGACCAGCTCATCATCGGGGAATCACTCCGGTACGGGATCCCCTCATCCCGCACGGCATTTGTCGGGGTCTCCCAGAAGGAAGGAACGGTTCCCCCGGTCACCGTGGCGGTTCCGAACGCTCTCCCTGAAGGATGGATATACCAGAAGGGTTCCGCACCGGTGCTCATGGAATGCATCGACATGATCATGCAGCCGGATGTGAAGATGTCGATGAGAAGGAGTGCCGACATGAGGATGTCGGTGAGAAAGAGTATCAGTCCATCGGTTCCCCTGGTCTCGCTACCGATGAACCTGGTCATCCCGGCCCTCGAGGTGAAGGATGGCACGGCGGTCCTCGTGGAGTCATCAGGGGTTGCGAAGGGATCCTACACGCTCTTCCTGACCTTTACACAACGGATGAAACCGGCAGGGGTTTCACTCCGGGTCGAGATCGATGGGAAGTCAGTCATGACCTGGAGCGATGCAAAACTCCGGGCTGGTGATTCCCGGATCATGATCCCGGTTCACGTTTCCAGCCCGGGAAGACTCCAGGTGTTTGTCGTTGACCCCTCTGGTGCCTGGAACGGGCTCCACATCTCGGTCTCCCTGCGAAAGGAAGAAGGGGTCATGTGGGTATGAAGGAGATCCCGGCGATGAAAGCACACGCCATTGCAGTCGCCGCACGGGCAGCAACCGAAGCCCATTGGGGACAAACGAGGAAGGATACCACTACCCCCTCTATTGTCCATCCCGAGCGGGTGGCAGCATGTGTCGGGCGATGCGGTGGGGACCATGTTGGGATGATCGCGGCCTGGCTCCATGACGTGATCGAGGATTGTGCCGACGGCGACCTGGTTGTCGTGAGGACCCTGCAGAAGACGGATCTTCCCGAGGAGGACCGGGTCGCGGTATACGCCATCGTCACTGCCATGACCAAGAACCCGGCAATCCCCGACAAGGGCGAGCGGCTGATGGATTCTGCCCGGCGGATCACCCAGGCACCTCCCCAGGCCATCCTGGTCAAATTGTGTGACCGGACTGATAACGTGAATGATTCCCGGAATGAGACGACAGAATTTGTAACCGAATATCTTCGGCTGACGGATCGGTTGATCGGTGCTTTGTCTGAGGGTGCCATCAGTCATGGGTATAGCGATGCCCACGAACGGTTGAAATCAGCCCAAGCCGAGGCAGGCAGGGCTATTGAGGGAAGAGGACCATGAAACCCTGTGGTAGCGAAACCATAGTGCATGGTGAGTCGAAGGAACCCCGGAGGATTCGTGAGCGTGCATGAAAGACCACACGATTTCATTCTCAGAGTACGAGGACCATTTGAAGTCGCTCGTCGACGAGGGGAAGTACACGGAAGCGCTGGAGTATTGCTATGCACATCTTTCGAAGGTGTCTCATCCTGTCGGGGACGTGTGTTCGACCTACTCCTATCGCATCTTCGGGGTATGCCGATATATGCATACCAAAGGGATATGGGAAAAAGATGGGTATCACTTTTCACCATGGGTTGAGATTGGGAACCGCCACTTTGAAGGGGGTAACTATAAAGGGGCCATCTCTGCCTATGAGAAGGCAACCCTCGAGAATCGCGAGGATGCTTTTGCATGGTATGCGATGGGATGTGCCTACCGGGCACTGGGAAACCCCTATGAGTCCGTTGAAGCATGGGACGAGGCCGTATCGATTGTGAGGGGGAAGAGAGGAGAGGAATAAGAGAGAGCACTTCCTCCCACAAATTGCATGAGGAAAACCGATAATTCAAATTCTTTACTGGGATTGGAATTCTTTTTCTGAACACTTCGAGCTATTTGAGTATTGCCGTCAGCAGATTCTATTAAAGGTTTTGCGGGGGATGTGCCCTTTTAGATCTCACCTGTCTTAAAATCTCCAAGCCCCGGATGACAATAACATTGTCATGGACTGATATAGTAGATCTTCATTTTCCAGTGAATTTTTTAAATGCATATTCAAAAACTGGATAATAATCCTGAATTTTTGTTTTCCCTGGCTCAAGTACGAAAACTGCTTGTTTCCAGGTATCGTTATAATCAGACATTTTAATCGGTAAATCTCTAGATTGGTCTCTGGGGATTTTTACGAAAATTTGAATTTTCTTAGTTCCACCCCATTCAACACCAAAAACATTCAAACGTCCTGCTTTAAATCCTGCATAGTATTTGTTAAATTTTAATTCAAGTGGCCATCCTTTGCTTTTTATGAAAGATTCGATTTCTGTTACATAATCTAAAAATGACCGGGCACTCTCCTTATTGTAATTGGACAGATAGAATTCTTCGTCATAGGTTTCTAAACCTCTTACAGGTTTCCGTTTCATTGGTTCTTCTTCTTCAAGAAAATGTACATATAAAATTTGATTTTGACCATCTTTCCACATTTTTACTTCGATCAAATTGACGTCATAATCGATTTTAGTAACGAATCCAAGAGTCGATTTTAAAATGGATGGCGCAATAACTATAATCCGAATCAGATAATCATCCCAATCAATTGATAAATCATCGGGTTTATCTTTCGATTCAAGCCACAGGGCTTTAATAGAATCTGGATTTTGCTCTGCCCAGATCGCGTAACTGAGGACTTGAGGGATTATCGATTCATCAACAGTTGTATTCTTCATTTCGATGATACAGACATTTCCGTTTGAATCAATACCAATTATATCAGGAATCCCAGTTTTATTTCCACCCCTTAACTGCCGTTTTAAAAGAAATATATCCCCCCCAAGTAACTCCGGAGAATGGAAAATTAGCTTCTCAAAGGATTCTTCTGTTTTAAATTGTTCAGACAGTAATATTTTCGTCTCAGCGTTATTTTTCAAGAATAAATTTTCCATTTGTTGTCTCCTTTGCTTTTGATTCTTTCTATGAATTGTAGTACATTTTTCCCAGGAATATATCCAATATGGTGGATAGCCTATCACATTACTTATTTATTTCCACTTACCGACTTCCTGAAGTCATAATCATCCCATCCGGCACATCCAAGGTCACTATTCCGGGGGAGCCAGTTAACTTTAATCTATAGAGGTCGTGTAAGGAATTTGAGAGCTTTCCCCTATGAATACAATGTTGTTTATTGCCGGGCTCTGTATTGCATTGACGTCGGCTGCACTCCTTTTTTTTGATATCATCGAGGCCGGCGTCGCTGCAATGGTCGGTATCCTGGGTATCGGGCTGATTGGTGCATCCGGTATGTCGCACATCAAGCGGCTGTAGGGGGGAAGGGTTCTGGCCTTGATCTTTAACCTGGTTGATGACTGCAACGAGTCAGAGAGTTTCTCTTTCCACAAAACAATACCTTATGAGATGACGATGAAACGATAGAGAAAAGGGAATTAGGAACCAAAAATAAACAGCTCGAATAATTGTCAATAACCCGAATTACACAGTATTTTATATTTTGATAGGAGGTATAGGTGATCATGAATGGCTCGGATCATACTTCAAAAGTCTATGAGCAATATTGGCTTCACCTGCGTCATCAGGAATTGCAGAGGATTCACTTCACGAGTGCATTTGCGTTAATATTTGGCGTCGTATTGACATTTACTATTGATGGAACGACATCAACACAAAAACAAGCGATTTTACTATTTCTTGCATTTCTATCCATTGTAGGGTTGATGCTCGTGCAAAGATGGAATTTTTCATATATCCATTATCGTGAAATGGCAAATAAAATTCAAGAAGATTGGAAAATTCAAGATCTGAATATATGGAATAGAGAACCCGAGATAGCTAAAAAATCAATAATTTTCAAGGTGCCCGCATCTAGTGTATACATATCATTTTATGCGTTTTGTTTCGGGCTATGTGTTGGATTATTCATGTTAGCGATAGAAATACCCCTTATATATTCGATCATACTTCCCAGCTTTATAGCCATTCTATTAATTTTGTTTTTTACGAAAATGGCTTTTGAATATCGTCATGAGATAAGAGAGATAATTTATCCAAAACTTCACGAAAAATAAATGAATTTGAAATATTTTTCCTTAACCGTTCATAATTACGATGGATTTAATAAACAATTTACCGTTGCCTTTCAACCCTGCCCCTCATATCTAAGGTTTTGAGGTTGCGGTTTAAATTACAGCTGTACCCAAATAATTAACCGTTCTCTACACACCATTCAGGGAGTCGCAATAAATCGACCTTTTTATGGAATTCCCGCCATTGGAGATGGAGGGGGAACAAGCGAAACCGAAGGTCGGTCCGAGTGACCTGGACCTCGAGTCTCATTACGAGGAACCAGACCGGGAAGATGATCCCGAATATCACCAAGAGAATAAGCACCAGGATGTCGGGGGCCGGGTTTGTCCCGAACGGCTCCCCTATCACGATCTGCAGGAGAAAGGAATACCATGCGAGTATGGCGATGAACCCGACGAGCATGAGGATCCAGATCTGCCGGAACCGCTGCTCTTCAGCGTACACCACGGCGTCTCCAGGAGAGTACCGGGTCATGCTACAAGAGTCGGTGCTCACCGGCCAAAGGATTTTTGGTCCGGATGGACCTCGTTATACAATCTCAGGGCGGTCTTTTCCAACATCAGGCGGCTCTGTCTTTTTTTTGTGATTACGACCAATTGAAATTTTCAAATATCCAAAATCCTTTAAAATCTACACCTTTCTTTTCCTAAAGCACTTCGCTGGCTCGATTTCTGATGGTTTCATTGAACCTTTTGCATCAATATATGTTTATAAAAGAACGGGAAAACGGGAAATCATGGCAAAATTCCTAGATGCATCGACAACAAATGCAATGATTATTGATATCATAAAAAATGCAAAGGAATTTCTCTTCCTTGTGAGCCCCTATATAAAATTGACAACGCAATACAAGAATTATCTCCAAGGATTATCATTGAAGAACCTCGATTTGTTCCTCATTTATCGATCTGACAGCAAACTCGATCTCGATGATGAAAAATTTTTCCTCAGGAATAGGACGATCCAGGTCAGTACGTGTGAAAATTTACATGCGAAATGTTACCTTAACGAACAGAATGGTATCATCACTTCATTGAATCTTTACGAACACTCACAGGTAAATAATTGGGAAATGGGGGTTTTATTCGACAAGAATGAAGATCCCTCTCTCTACGAAGGAGCATTCAACGAGCTTAAGCTCATTCTCCAGGCAAGTAAGAGTAAATCGCTTGCGGCACAAGTACCCCAAACAAGAAAAGCGAGATATATCCCTGAGAAGAAGGGATTTTTTGATAAGTTGATCGATGCGACGCTTGGTCCCAAAGCGGGGTATTGCATTCGATGTGGAAAAGAGATAGACCACAATCCAAATAGGCCACTTTGTCCATCCTGCTATCCATCGTGGAGTAAGCATGCAAATCCATCATATAAAGAACGATACTGCCATCACTGTGGAAAGCAACGGCAGACTTCCTATGAAAAACCAATCTGTTATGAATGCTTCAAGGCAGAGTATCAGTATCTGGAATAATTACCTGAAGGATGGAGCCAGGGATTGTATCTTGCATTTTAGAAGGTGAAGCAGATAGATCACGATTTCTTCATCAACGGAGATTTATCATAAGAATAAAGTGAGGGAGACGATTGGGTGCTGTAAGGAGATGCTTCGGTGAAAAAATGTAATTATCTTCTTTGCATTTTTTTCACCATCAGAATTTCAGGGATTTGGGATCCGCCAAAAGCCTTGACAATCGATTGGACATAGGGAACCTGCCGTGTCATACTCGGTGAAACAATTGGATCCAGCCGCTGGGTTTTCCGCCCGAGCGGGGCATGCCCCGTCGCAATATAATAAATTCCCCTCTGACTGGAAGCACCGGTCATTTCACCTATCAAAGAATAAATGCAGATACTTAATAGGTCCCCGGGGTCTTGTGGCATGGAACCCCTAACCTGTCCATTCTGCTCCCCGAAAAAAAGAGTCAATCGTAGTTGAAAATGCCTTTACATACACCAGGTACGATGCCTTACCATTGAATCCAGGTCATATGCTCGTTATTCCTTTCAGATATTTCCCCGTTCTCTTTGATGCAACTTCATCGGAAATTTCTGCCCTTTGGAAATTGATTCGAAAATCCAAGGAGATTTTTGGTGCTCGTTACTCTCCTAATGGATATAATATAGGGGTAATTATTGGTAAGGCGTGGCCAATCAGTACCGTATCTCCACCTTCATATTATTTCACGATATAATGATGATGTGAAGGGAGCTAGGGAAGGGATCCGAGGGGTAATTCCGGAGAAGAGGGATTATTGTATTTAATATTGCTTTTCGAAAATAACTTTAGATGTATTGTCATTGAATTTTGCCCGAATAAGTATCTTTGTTGGAACTGTTATTGTACTAAGGGGGCAGATCACCCCTTCCGTTGGTATTGAGGGAGAACCAGCAATGTAATTATCACCACTATTTATAGATGCTTCCCAACTGGTTATTTTCTTGATATCTGAACCGCCTTGCCAGAATACCTCTGGAATATAATTACCAGGTATATTAGTAGTACGCAATGAAATTGTCAATTTGACATCTTTTTCTTTTTCTTCTTCAGACGTACTTGCAACTCCGAAAATAAAGGCAGTTACAACCGCCGCGAGAATCACGACAACTATAATGATCATTATCAACTGAATAGCTGGGGAAAAAGTGTCAATGCTTCTATCATTCGTCATTTTTCACATCTTAAATAGTATGTTTATAACGCCTTGAATTTTTATATATGATATTAAGCTTTTGTTTTTTAATTTTTACTTTACCTAAAATAGCAAGTCCTAAATAACTAATAAAAAAAAGTAATGATAAATTGGTGCTATGTCCAATATTTATGATGTTATTGTCGTTGGGGCTGGACCTTCCGGTGCAATGGCTGCAAAAATTTGTGCTGAAAAGGGATTAAACGTAATAATCATTGATAAGCAAAGCTTTCCTCGAGATAAACCCTGCGGCGGAGGAGTATCGAAAAAAGCTTTAGATTTAATTAATGAAAATCTCCCCCCTAGTATTATTGAGAACTATGTATATGGTTTTAGACTATATTCAAAAAATTTTGATTGTATTGAATTAAAATCTAAAGAATTTGTTGGGATAACAACGGATAGATCAAAATTTGACTCATTTTTAGTAGATTTGGCAATAAAAAAAGGAGCAAAATTTCTTCAAAATGGAAAAGTTGTAAATATTGAATTTTCTGATAATAATGCAATATGTAAATTAAAAAATGGAGATGAAATTGAGGGTAAAATCATCATTGGTGCCGATGGGGCACATGGAATCGTAGCACGAAAGACAAACATCAGGCAGAATTGGAAATTAGATGAGATTGGTATTGGTATTGAAGCGACAATATCTCTGGAGAATAATTCTTTAAATTCATTTCATAAGAATTATTTGGAGCTCTATTTCCTTGATATTCCTCATGGTTATGGTTGGGTTTTTCCTAAAAGCGAATCAATTTCTATCGGCGTGGGTTATCGATATGATAGGACAATAAAACCTCGAGATCTTTTCAAAAAATTTTGTGAAAGAATATCAGATTATAAATCAATAACATTTTCCGCCGATGAATTCAAGGTCCATATAATTCCTGCAGGAGGATTCAAACGTAATATTACAAACAATCGAGTTTTATTAGTGGGTGATGCAGCCGGATTTATTGATCCTTTGACCGGAGAAGGTATATATTATGCTTTGAAAAGTGGAAAAATCGCTGCCCAAACTTGTTATAATGCAATTCAAAATGGTATCTTTACCGAACAATATTTCTATAATTCTTATCAAAAAAAATGTGAAAATGAATTTAATAAGAGTTTTAGAAAAGCTATAAAAATATCATCAATATTTTATCGTAATACAACACTCTTTTTGAACTTTTTAAAAAATTACTCTGGAGAAGGATGGTCAGATTTTGCGACTGGAAAAAGAAATTATGAAGCTATATCATTTAGATTTATTCCAGATTATTTTTTGAAAAAGCTTTTATAAAAATATCGACAATATTTCAATATTTGGTTATGAAATAATGCCTAATCCAACATTAATTCATAAAATCATGGTTTATTTTATCAAAAGAGGAATGCCTCCAATATTTGTTTCATTTATGTTCGGGACTCCATTTCTTGTAATCTTTTTCTTATATTGTTTTGGGTATAGTGACAATCTAGCCACTAACCTCCCTTTCAAGCAACTCAAGAATACGCTTCACTTTCATCTTATCACTATCGTTTCTGTGATTATATCGCCAAACATACTCTCCC
>MVZQ01000005.1 GCA_002068435.1 Euryarchaeota archaeon ADurb.BinA087
ACTTGTTCATCTTCGCCTTGATTACGGTACCCATGCGGTTTAAAAGACCCATTGTATCATCTCCCTGTCTTCATTGTGGTGAAGACGGTTACTTGTTATGAGCAACAGATGCAAGATATAACTTTTGACCTGGGAACCCCCAATAAAAGGGAAATGATTACCTGACCACCTTATTCTATCCATAGCTTTAATCCCAACCCCTCCCATCCCTATGTGTTATGGACATTGTTGCAGATTTGATGAAACAGGTCGCGACGGGAGACAATCTCTCCCAGATCACCAAAGCTGTTGGCGGCGATGAAAAAGGAGTCTCATCAGCCCTTGGCATGGCGCTTCCGATGATCCTCGGTTCCATGTCGAATACTGCGTCGAAACAAGGTGGAGCGGATATGATCACCGGGATGCTCGGACAGATGGGCGGGCAGAATCCGATGGACAACCTGGGAGGCTTTCTCGGAGGTTCTGCTGCAGCGGGTGGATCGAGCATGGTCAGCGGCCTTCTTGGGAGCCAGATGGGCACAATCCAGAATGCAATTGCCAAGAAGACCGGGCTCCCGCCGGAGATTGTCGGCAAGGTTCTGGCTATTGCAGCCCCGATGGTCATTGGCTATATCGGCAAGATGTTTGCCGGAAAGAAAGTTGAGCCTCAGGCACTCACGAACATGCTCGGCGAGCAGTCAAAGCTCGCCATGAAGGCTTCACCCGAAGTGGCAAGTATGGCCCAGGAGCTGATGGGTGCACAAAAAGAAGCAAGCGGTATCTCGGGCTTTTTCAAAAAATTGTTTGGGAAATAAAACGGTTCTTACCCTCTCTCTTTTTTATTCCAGCCATGCCCTGACTGGCAGGATTTCTGTCAGGAAATGAGATCCGGCTTCTAGAGCACTCCTCTTTAAAGGAGTGTGGTATTTCCTCCCCGGATTGAATAAACGACAATTGTTACAGAAAAGATATATATAGCAAGAATTTTCAGCATGTACTGAGGTTTTCGTATGACTGATATCATTGTGTATGAAGAACGGATTTGTACCGTGAAATGGGGTACCTTCATCATTCTTGGGCTGCTCTCACTGATCTTCGGCATCCTGATATTCTTCTATCCTGGCGTTACTGCTGCAGTACTTGTCATGCTCTTTGGCGTACTGATCATCGTGCTTGCGCTCCTCGCCCTGGTGGCAGCCCTGATGAGTCCGGGGGGATCGGGTCGTCCATCGCTGTTGCTGTTTGCGGCACTTCTTGGGTTCATCGTAGGAGCAGCGGCTCTTGTCGCCCCCCAGATCTTTGGGGCGATCCTGACCATCATTATCGCAGTGGTCCTGTTCGTGATCGGTATCATGAATGTGGCACTCGCTTTGTCAGAGAAGGATTACCCCCATCGCTGGCTGGTGTTCCTCCTTGGGATCCTCTCAATCATCTTCGCAATCCTGATCATGATCTACCCGCTTATCGGTTCGATCATCCTCTTCGGATATCTTATCGGCCTGTATTTCGTTATTTACGGGATACTCTCCCTCATTGCCGGATTTGCACTGAGGAGCGTCCAGAAAGAATACTGTAAAGCATAACTCCATCACCTTTTTCTCCTGCCAAAAAATCGCATTTTCCACAAAGGAGTTGCTGAAGAGTAATTCAGTATGAATCCTGTTTACCAGGGTACTCCAACGGTTCAAACAGAATTCTGCTCCCAGAAGGTAAGGTAATGTGGGGAGGATCACCCCAGCGGAGAGAAGAGCCTTGATACCGACTCCTTTGCCTTGATCCAGCGTGAACGGCTCTTATACTTCTCCAGAGTTAATTCAGTGCATTTCGGGAGATCATCCAGGAATGCCTTCTTCATCTGATTCCCATATTCCTGATCGTAGAAGAAGGCATTTGCTTCGAAGTTCAGCCTGAAGCTCCGGACATCGAAATTGGCGCTCCCCACCGAGGCAGCGACACCATCCACAACGATCGTCTTTGCATGGATAAACCCATTGTCATAGGTATATGCTCTAACTCCTGACTCCAGCAGCTCACCAATAAAGGAGAGGGTTGACCAGTATACGAATGGATGATCAGGTTTACAGGGTATCATGATTCTGACATCCACACCGGAATGCGCCGCTATCCGGAGGGCGTCAGATATGCTCTCATCGGGGATAAAATAGGGGGTCTGGATGTATACCGATTCCATGGCGCTCTGGATCAGTTTCACGTACCCTTCCTTGATCTGGTTCCAGCGGCCATCCGGGCCGCTCGAGACGATCTGGAGTGGACAGGCCCCGTGTCCTGTCTTTTCAGGGAAATAAACAGGATCGTAGGTGAGGTCTTGTTTTGCTGCGTAGTTCCAGTCCATGAAGAATCGGAGCTGCAGGCCGATTACCCCTGTCCCTTCAATCCGTATCGCTGCATCACGCCAGTACCCGAGCGGCCCTTTCCCAAGATACTCCTCACCGATATTGTATCCCCCGATAAATCCGGTAGTGCCATCGATCACTGCTATCTTCCGGTGATTCCGGTAATTCAGGGTGTATAAGCGGGGGAAAAATGCCGCATATGTTCCGCCCGCCTGGAGGAACTCCTCCAGGCCCTTCTTCTTCACTTTCATACCCAGTGAATCGGCAAGGAGCCTGACTTCCACCCCTTCCCGAGCTTTCGCCGCGAGGGCAGAGATCAGGTCCCGTGAGAGCGGGTCATCCCGTATGATGTAATATTGGAGATGGATATGATGCCTGGCCCCGCGGATGGCATCAAAGAGGGCATTGAACTTCTCTTTTCCGTCAGTGTAAATAGTGAGCGTGTTGTCATTCGTGATGATTGCCTGGTTGCTCTCCAGGAGCATTCTGGCGATACTCACAAGCCGTTCGTGAGCGCTACCCCGCTGTTCCATCCCGATACGCTTGAGCTCCTTCTTCTGGGATGTTACTGTCTCTCTGATACTCTGGTCAACCTCTGCTTTTCTCGAGAACAGGCGGCGTCTTGTCCAGTCCTGGCCGAGAAAAAGGTAAGCGAAAAAGCCGAGTCCTGGGAGGAGAATCAGGACAAGGATCCAACCTACCGTTGCAGTGGGATTCTTTCTCTTATCAAAAATGATGACCAGGATCAATATGATATCAAGGATGAGGAAAATCTCGCGGATCGTAAGAAGGAGAGCCAAGAGTGATACCTCTATCCTGTTCTCACGGGCAGAGATGATAAGAGTTACCGGTCGGTCGTGGGCTTCCCGGGGATATCATCTTCGAGTGCGCGAAGGATTGCCTTCCGGAAGAGGATCTCGGGGGCTTCACCACAGAGGATCCCGTCAGGTCCCGGCAGTGAAAGGTAGAGGTTCCGGATCGGCATACATCGGGAGGCATGACAGTATTCCTCCCCTTCAGCGGCAGCAGAGAGAAGAGATGAGAGCGGGATGCCATTGAGCGTTACCCTATTTACCCTGGCTCCCTTCTCCTGATCCACCCTCTCCTCCTGGAATGCGAACTGGATCCCCTCGTCCTGGAACGTGGGGAGAAGTTCTTCCAGTAATTCCATGAAGGTTTTCCTGGTATCCGTGCAGAAGAGACAGGGCTCAATCTGGTCTGCCGAGTGCTTCCAGAGCACCGTCAGTGACCTTTTCATGGGGATCACTGTAATGATAGGAAAGGGAGGGGATAAGGAATTCGGCCATATCCACCTATTGTTCGATCAACCCGATATGCTCTATCGCGGATTGCTCAAGCTCGGTCCTCTTCATGAGTGTGGCAACATCCCGTATCGCTTCAAGCACATGAACGGATTCCTCAAGAAAACTGAGGATATCTGCAGGATAGAGGTCGATCCCATACTCATCCTGGATAACAAGGGCGATCTGCCGGTGATCCAGCCCAGTCTCCCGAAGTTCTATGATCTCGCGGGCAAATTTCTTCTCAGGGCAGCCGCAGTGGGGATTGTCCCGGCAGTTGCACCGGAGAAACGTGTTGAAGAAGGAGAGGATTTGTTCTTTGAGGACATGATCAAGGCGTTCGGTGTTGAGACGGGAAGAGAGGGCGTCTAGCGTCGCCCCGTGAAATGCAAGATCAGGAATCCGATACCCTACCGCCCGTTCGATCTTCCGTGCATGCCTGAACCGGGCCCTGCCGGCAATCACGACGCCTCTCCAGCCTCCTCGTCGAAATTCTTGAGTGAGCCCATGGCTTCGTGCATGCTCTCAATCTCGATCAGCCACTCATCGAATAGTCCCGGCTGCTCGATGTCGTCCTTGATATACTTGCTGCAGCAGGCTGCGCCGTTGATAACATTGGCAGCTATCTCAGCGGCGATACCAAGTGCGGTCTCGAGATCCTCCTCACCTGCCTTCTTTCCATCCTTGACAAGGGTTTTGATGTCAGTGGAGTACTGGCCTTCAAGGAACCGCTTGCACCCTGCGAAGAGGACGAGCATGGAAAGCTGGAGCGATTCCACATACTCCTCGATATTCTCATCTTTGACATCTGACATCACGATGGCCTCGACATGGTTCAGCTTCTGGAGGGCCTCCTCCCTGGTGAACCTGTCATTCTGGAAGAGCCGGATGATCTTCAGGACCTCGATCGTCACGTCCATGGAAAAATTATAGAGGGTGGTATAGCCTTCGGGCAGCTCCTCGGAATCGTCTTTAGGGGTGAAATCCGAATCCCTGAGTGTATTGATCCAGTTGTCCCAGCGCTCCTGGTTGTAAAAAATATAGAACAATTTGAGGGGTTCTTCCTCTTTGACTCTCTTTTCCTTCTTTTTTGCCATCAGTACCTGATGTATTCTTAAATCTTAAAGATTTTTGGTTTTCATACCGAAAGGAGCCCGGATATGGGTTAGTTTTATATATATCGTGAGGAACGCATACAAAAGGATTATTCTGGGTTCGCCACGGGTCTCATGCTTTGAGATTCTTTTAAGAATCTCTCAGACATTTCACGACACCGCTCCATGTGTGAATTTTCAGGGTGAGCGTATCAGTTACGACAAATATGCCATGACAATTTAGCTCTCGCCGGGTCATCCCCTTAAAAGACCGAGAATCGCTGTATGAGCCTGAAACAAACCGATGAAATTTAATACTCCATGGTTTTTCACACTGTGAAGGATGAGCAATGCCAGAAGATGTGAGCAGTACACGGATTGACGAGGCTACCGAATCGTTAAACACGAAAAAATTCTACCTTCTCCTTCTTTTCGTCTCAATAGTCGGTATCATCGGTGCTCTGATGATGATCGTGTTCTTTTTCCTGGAGGATTTTTTTACTGCGTTGCTATGGAACGATATTCCGATAGAGTCACTCACTCCCGTTTTTAATCCCTGGATCCTTGTCATCTGCATCCTTGGCGGGCTCATTGTCGGGATCATACGCTGGTATTTCAAAGGTGAGATCGCCATCATGGCAGAGGATCTTCTCGAGTTCGAAAAGGAAGGAAGGTTTGGTCTCAAGAGGGGGATTGAGCTCTTTTTCCGGGGCCTCGTCTCACTCGTGTGTGGAGCGCCCCTTGGCCCGGAGGCCCCCCTGACCGTCTCCTCGGGGGCTGTGGGAACACTGGTTGCTGAGAAAGCACGAATGCCACCGCCTCTGGTCACGCTCTCTTCCCTCTCTGCATTCAGTGGTTTCTTTGGAGCATTCCTCACATCTCCGTTCGGAGGGGCACTCATCCTCATAGAAATTACTCTTGAAAAGGGCAGGATGACCTGGAAGGCTATACTCCCCTCAATTGTTGCTGCTACGGCAGGATTTGCGGTCTATTTCCTGTTAACAAATTCGTTCCTTGGTGGCATGTTCACCCTGCCTGTGTATGAGGAGTTCAGGAACATCGATCTCCTGTATGCAATCTTCCTTGGCCTCATTGGCGGGGCATGCGGGATTTTTTTTATTGTCCTTTATAAGAAAATGCGGGAAGTATTCGAGCCGTGGGAGAACCGGCCTGTGCTTCTTGGATTGCTTGGGGGTCTTGGATTGGGAATTGCCGGAATACTCCTTCCCCTCACTCTGTTCATGGGGAGCGAAGAGCTCCAGTTCCTTATCAACAATTACCTTGAGGTCAGCCTCATCCTTCTGGCCGTTCTTGTCGTAGTGAAGATTATCCTGATTACCTTTTCATTCTCAACGGGGTTTGCCGGTGGGTATATCTTCCCTGGCTTCTTCATCGGGGGGACCCTCGGGATACTGGTATTCCGGCTCTTTCCGTTCATCCCCCTTGCGGTATGCCTCGTTTGTGTCATCTCCGGGGTTAGTGTTGCACTGCTCAGAAGCCCCATCGCTCTTGCCATGATAATTGCCATGGTCTTTGTCCCCGAGCTCATTCCGGCAATGGCCATAGCCCTGGTGATGGGCTTTGTCGTGAGCTACCGGTATTCTCTTCCTTACACCAGGAAGATACGCAGGACAGAGAGGCAAGACAGTTCTTCCGAAAACACATAATAACCAGGACAATGAAAAATGTGGATTGATTTGAGGAACAGACTCCCTTTCTCCAATTCCTCACCTTATATGTAAACAATGGCTATAATCTATTGAAACGTATGTCCCATCCTCCTCGTTTGAAAAAAACCTGGTATCCCGTGATAATTCTGTTTTTTATTCCGTTGATTCTGCTCCCTGGTTATATGGCATGGGAGGCAGGCAATCCAACAATAACACACCTGCACATAGATGCTGCACCGGATGGAATCGTGTTTATCGCAGATCCCCATATCAAGAGTGAAAATGAAGAAACGGTTCGGGAAGTGATCAGCAAGATCAATCATATGCAGCCCAGCATTGTTCTGATCGGGGGAGATTTTTACGGCCCGGGTGAAGAAACGCTCTCGTTCCAGGAGATCTGGAAAGGTATTGATGCTCCTGTCTATGCGGTGCTCGGAAACCATGACTATAAGGTCGGGATCCAGGGATCAGGGGCCGAAGGGAGGATGGCATGGGTGATCGAATCGATCCTCCGTTCACAGGGATATAATACAAGTCCTCTCTATTCGGATCCTGATATTGCTTCTGCGGATATTCTTGAAGATGTGCTCGAAAGGAACGGTGTAACGGTTCTCCGGAATGAATGGATATCACTGGACATGAACGGACAGCGCCTCAACCTGTGCGGATTAGATGATATCTGGGCTGGAAAGGCAGATCCACCAGATCTCCCTGATAATGGAGCATATCGAATCTACCTTCTCCATGAGCCGTATTACCAGGAGGAATGGGATGCCGACCTTATCCTGTCAGGTCATACCCATGGAGGGCAGATAGGGAATGGTATATTCATGGTTCTTGATACTGCCGGGATTGTTGATATTCGGGGACGTTCAATGAAGGATGATACCATCATGTACGTTACTCGTGGTATTGGAACCTCGAAGGGTGACAATGATTACCGCCTCTTTAGCTCACCGGAGATTGTAGTGATCAACTAAAGTGAGGAGCAAAAATACGAAATATTTGAAAGGTCCGGAAAAAATAGGTTATTAGATATTCGGGGGTCCTACACCCGGTCGTTTGATAAGGCACAATCTCCTATCATTTCATGCCTGCCTGTTTTTCCAGTGTTTCCAGCCGGGTCTCCAGCTCCTTCAGATTCTGATCCATCGTCTCTGAGAAGCTCTTGAGCGATGCCACTTTTGCCTCATCTGCTTCAAGAGTCTGGTCCTTGGAGTTCCTGAAAGACTGAAGCCTGGCCCGGCTGACGAGCGACCATTCATCGATCATCAGCTCGAACCTGCGGTCGAGATACTCGTCAACCCTGCTCTCCATGGGTCGTGTGAGCGACAATCCTCCTTTCGTCCCTTTCCAGTAATAATAAATCACGAATGCCACAATGGCAATGATAATGATGATCAGGGCAGCTTCGAGAGGAGTCATCGCTTCACCTCCCTTAAATGGAGGAGACGATGTTCGAGTTCTTCCAGCTTGATCTCTGCGCTCGTCTCAAATGAGGCAATATCCCCTGAGGTTTCTTCGATGGCCTGGAGCCGTGTTTCAAAATCACTGATGTCATTCCGGGTAGCGAGGTCCCAGTCTTGGATCAGGTTCTTCATCCTCCGGTCCAGGTAGGCATTCATGTAGCTGTCCATGCCAACCATCATTGCACCTCCAGCTCGCGGATCCCTGCTTCAAGGGCAGCTGCACGCTTCTCGATCTCATCTCTGCCTCTCTCAAGGTTCCGAATCTCGGTCGTTACCATCTCCAGACGGTCATCAAGATCATCGAGCGTATGCATTGTGATGAGCCCCCACTCGCTGATGATGGCGGACATGTGGGCGTCAAAGAACCGGTCGAGGCTCTTGTCCATTGTGGGCATCTTCGAATCGATGGTCCCGGGGATTGCAATCAGTGATTCTTTGAACGAGGATTTCTTGGCCGTCTCTGCAGGTGCGTTTTCATACATCATGATCATCCCAGTTTCTTCTCTTCATCTTTGATCTTTTCCACCATGCGGTCAAGTTTGGTGAGGGTCACCTTGTTCTCGAGCCGCTCTATCCGTTTGTCGATAGCGCTGTGTTTTGCGAAGATATCGGTTGAGAGTGCAGTATTATCCTCGTCGAGCTTACGGATCTCTTCCATCTTGTCCGGTGCAACGCGGAAGAACGGGGTCCCCCGCTGGACCATCTCAGCTTGCATCAGGCCGAGTTTCTCCTTCTCAAGATCGATCTCTGCAAGGCGCCGGGTGTTTCTCATCAGCCGTATCTCTTTGATGATGAAATAGGCAATAATGAGGATGATGACAAGGATGATGATCCAGAAGACCGATTCGAACCACGCCCAGTGGGGAGAAACCGGTTCAATAACGAGCATCGTCTGATTTACCACAAATCATCTCCCCCGGGTTATAACTCCTTATCTTCTTTTTTAGGGGTGACTTTCCCGACAACGTCCTTTGCCCCTTTCTCAACGGTCTTCCCTGCTTTTGTTGCGCCTTCCTTTAGTGTCCCCCCGGCCTTGACGGCACCTTCTTTTACTGCACCACCGGCTTTTGCAGCACCCTTCGTGACCATCTCAGTCCAGGTGACTTTCCGAATCACTGAGATGGTGTCTCCTTCGGCCACGCCAAGCGCTGCAATATCTTCCGGAGAGAGCATGATGAGCGATTTATCCACCATCGTGTCTCCGTATCCGGTGACAGCGACAGTTTTGGTCTTCTTGTCCCATTCGGTCGGGTATTGTGCAAGGAGCAGAGCCTCTCCCTCCTTTGCACCGATCATCGGCAGGACTGTTTCATGAACCCTGGCCCGGCCCTTGCTTGGAAACGTCCGTACTTTCACCTTTAATGTAACTGTTCCTTCCATAGCAAATACACATATTTTCTTCTTCTATTAATCACTTGTTCACGAAAAAATCAGAATCCTTGAAGTGGTAAAAGCAAACAGAATGAACATACTTGGCATTGTATAACACAGAGGAGTATCCCGACCTTTTAAGGCAGGTGTCGCAAAACTGTTGGAAATCAGCCTGGTTATCCTGGTTCTGATGGGATTCTTATCCTTGTAGTGGGTGCTTTCATTGTCCTTCAGCCTGAAGGTGTGTCATAATCAGTGAATATCCAGTCCGCTGGAGATGTTGTCTGGTTGGCGTTTTGTTCCAATCATCTCGTGCTAAATTCGATTCCCTATACCCACCTGGGGCAGGCTATCTTGCTGAGCTGAAACAACAGATGCACGAAAGGGAGATGATCGAGACAGAGATCACCTGCCGCTATAAAAAGTTCGAACACCTCCCAATTAGAATATCTATAAATACGAATTAAAGTGCAGCAAATAGTATGACATCTCGGTTTCGCTCGCCTGGCATGTATCTTGCCTATCTCCTTCAGGCTGCTGTTGCTTTCAATGTTCTTCTCGCTGTGATTTTTAAGCCCCAGGATGTGCTAATTGGGTTAGTTCTCTTCCTGATAGCACTGCTTATCTACCTGTTCTCATGGAAGACGAAGATCATGTTTCCCTGGTTTGTTTATGCCCTTGTCTCCCTGGCAGTGCTTATCCATATCTCAGGCTATATCCAGGGGAGATACCTTGCCTTCGTAAACTGGGATGTGCTCGCCCATACGGTCTCGGGAACTATTGTAGCCCTGATTGGTTTCCTTGTCATCCTCTTCTGGGACAAGATTAAAAATTACCATCTTGATGCTGCGTTCATCGGGATCTTCATCGTCTTCTTCGGATGTGTCTTCGAATATTTCTGGGAGATCTGGGAGTTTTGCGTCGACACATTCCTAGGGGGATCTGCTGCCGGACTGATGCAGGCGAACAATGCCGATACCATGACCGACATGATCTTTGTCCTGATCGCTTCCCTCATCGTGGGGATTGGATGCTATTACTACCTGAAACACTATGGAAAGGAAACGATCTTCCAAAATATGGTGAGGGACAGCACCTACCTGAAAAAATTTAATTTATAATTATCCTTTTCCAGAAAGACTTGAGAATGATCCATAATTACTCTTTTTTTGCAATCCCCTGATCGATGCCACCAATTCTGGGAATAGGGATAGTAATGTCGTCAAAGGGGAGATATTATAACAAGCAAGAAGGGGTCAGAGTCCTGCATGGATCTCTTCATCACTACACCAAATTTTCTCCTTTCTGCCCTTCACCCAGCTTTTTAGTTGTTATCTCTCGATGTTTGGCCGGAAGCGGCACTCCAAACATGGTATCAGTATGAATTTACTGCAATAGGGATAGTGGTGATCTTCCGATATATTCTCCGTTTCCTGGCAAGATTTCGGTAATCGTACAGGAAATGTTCGTAGGTATCCCATATGGTTGCCCAGTTCATGATGGTGAGAAATGCCAGGATAATACCTGCTTTCAATGACTGTGGCGGGATTTCGCTGACCCCGACATAAGCGATGAAGAGCAACAGAAGTCCAATATTGACGAGCATAAGGATGAGACTGTATATCCCTTCTCTCAATGCAATCTTGAGGTCGTGGGTCAGGTCGTCCTGCCGGAACCCGAAGTGATGGCGTATGGATTCGGCGATATGTGGAATGATACCATCTGTAAGATCTTTTCCCGGCAATTCAATGACCAGACGAGCTGGCTTGCTGACCCGGTATTCATCGAGGTGCCCTGAAATTGCATCCTCAGCCTCTTCGGTCAGCTCCTTTTCGGGAAGCGAGGAAGGATCGTCCTCCTCAAGGAGCTGCCCAAGCGACTTGAATCTGAAGGTAATCTGAACGCTTTTATCTTGCTCTTCCTTCTTTACGACAATTTTTTTCATTTCACTATCCTACTAGGGATTGATCTGCCGGGATATAACCCTGCTTTTTATATCGAATGCCCGGGGGGGTGCCCGGCGGTGAATTTTTACCAAATATTTTCTGGAAACGCTATTTCAATCCCTCACTGTCACCTGCATACGTGTTGGTGATTCCACGACTTCCTTTAACTCCGCTGCATCTGAAGGCAGCGAAGCAATTTTCTTTACATACCAGGTGATAGCCGGATTTGCCGAAATGCCGTGCGCAAAGACACTTATCAGAATGGTAGTACTCACTGCTACCGCAATTGTCTGCAGACCAGGCAAGTCTGGCGCTTCGTTGAGGGTAATAAGCAAAAGAACAATCGAGGCAAGCCCTCGTGGACCAAACCATCCGATGAAGAGGATTGAATTCGGTTTCAATCCTGTTTTAATCAAAGACAGAGCGACCGGTAGTATTCGTATGAGGGTAAGACTCAGTACAGCATAAACGATTATCGCAGCAGTGACCCCGGACAGGAGACTCGCTGCGATCATCCCAAAAACGAAGAATACGACAAGACTGAACACTTCTCCCCAGGTTGAGGTAAATTCGATGATCGATTCCCCTATTCCCCCGGCAGTGAGAGTGGTTGCTAATCCCCCCACAAATGCTGCAATAAAACCGCTCCCCCCAACAGCAATAGCCGTAACATATGAGATCACGGCAAGTGCCAGAAAACCAATCCACTGATATCTCCCTCTCATCAATCCCCGATCTATTGCTTTATTGACAAGATATGCCCCCACCAGCCCCACGATTAATCCCACAAGAACCCCGTATCCAATCTGCTCTAACGCAAAGATGACCCATTGACTGGCGGGAATATGCGCCTCCTCCGCTGCTGAAAGGACCAGGAAGAAGGCAAAGAAAGGGATTGCACCTCCATCGTTGAGTCCGCTTTCCACATTCAGAGCCTGTCGTATTCTTGCCGGTACTTTTGGACTATTGACAATCACCTGGCCAAGTCCAGCATCTGTCGGTGAAAGGATTACTCCTATCAGGGCTGCTTCTGGTAAGGAAAGATCGGTGAAAAACAGTATTGCAATCACAGCCCCCAAAAAAATTGTGAGGGGAAGACCTATTCCGAGCAATCGGGAAGGGAAATTCCGGTTTCCTTTCAACGTAGAGACATCAATACGTGCTGCATCGGAGAAAAGGATTAATACCAGGGCAATTTCTGCAAATACCAATATTAATTCATTGTCTGCACCGAGCGGTATAATATCAAATCCTTCAGGGCTGACAAGCATCCCAATCGCGACAAAGATCATCGGGGCGGTGATCATTGAGCTTTCAATACGATGCGACACAAGAGAATACACAAACAGGATTATGGAAAAAATTATGATGCCGACAAGGATTAACGATACCATCACAACTTACTACTAGCAATGAAATCTATTTAAAAAAAAGTGTCTATCATTTTCTCTGAGGTGGTGATTACCTCTTTTTCTTTGTTCTAAAAAAAATCTTCGTAGTTCCATCAGCGTGTAGAGTCAAAGATACAATAACGTGGAATTGAAAAATGTATTTTTACAATCCCAAGAGCTTCTTTTTCATTGCAGCAAATTCTTCGTCAGTGAGAACTCCTTGCTTGTGGAGATCTGCCAGTTTCTGTAGTTCGGCTGTAGTATCTATCTGGGGTGCCGCAGGGGCTGTCGCAGCCTGGGCTTGTGCTGCACCCTCCGCCCTTGCCTGTTCTACCTCTGTCTGATGCTGGGCCTGCGCGGCGTATTGTTGTTGGGCCCGTGCTTCACCCGCCCTCATTCCTGCAACGAGCATTAATCCTCTTCCTCTCATGTTCAAGCGCCTCCTTTTACCTTCAGGTGTTTCTCTGCTTTTGCGATGGTTTCCGGTGGGATGCGCCCCATGTCGATCAGCTCGGCATCGGCCTCAAGCAGGGCTGCCTTAAACTTGATCGCCCAGACATTCTCGAAGAGCAGGAGGGCGGCCGATGTGTTATTTGCCAGAGACGTTGCCAACGCTTCAATATCGCCTTCTGAGAACCACTCATCGGTGCGTTTTGCCAGTTCTCTGTACGCTGCACCCGCCTCTCCTTCCAGGTTCTTCGCCTCAACTATCCCCAGCTTCCCGTTCGCATCCTTCAGGATCATAACCAGATCGATGATCCGGATTATACCTTTCTTTTCCAGATCAATCAGTTCGGGTGCGATCTTCCCGGTGAACTTGTTCCCAGGGAACCTGATCATCAGGTAATCCACCGGGCCCATGATTTTTTCATGGTTGGTCATAATACCAACAATTGATACGTCATACCGAGATTAAAAAATATTGTATTGCCCAGGTTTTGAAATATTTTTCACTATTGGATTATTGTGGATTGAACCTTATCGGAATTTTTTCCACCAAACTAATCCGACGAAAGAAAAAGTCTGACCGGGATGAGGTCAGGGTTCAAGCCCTGTACTTCATTTCTTCTCTTCTGTTTTCTCGGCTTCTTTCTTCTCTTTCTTATCCTCTCTGCGTCCTTTTACTGCTTTTACTGCAGCAACCTTTCCTAATACTCCCATGTTGTATTCCTCCTGCCCGGTTATCTTGTTGGATTTGGAGAGAAAACGGGCACACATGGGTTCTCTTCCTGGGATTATTAATATTTATGTGGTGTGTGGCGGATTCAAGCGATATTTCAATGATCTTTTTAAAGGAGAGAACAATTGAGGGGTTGTTGTGACCGGGACTAATCAAGAATTCGAAGACTTTAAATCAATCAATGAAACCTGCGATAAGAAAGGTTTCTGGTGATTCCCCAGAAAAATACTTAGATCACCTGGACTGCACCATCACCCTCAAATGATGCACCTATCTGCTGAACATCCTCGTTACCTGGGGCACCCTGAACAACAAGGACATTATCCCCACTTGTGTAGACTTCTGTGTTCAGTGTCTTCCAATTTTGATATGTGTTCCTGGCTGTCACGATGGCCGCGTTCATTGCCTCTGTGCTGGTAAATCCGACAACCAGGACCTTTACCGTGGTGGAAGAGGGGAGAGCACCACAGTCGGGGGAGAGCTGATAGAGGATGGCACTCTGCCCTCCTGGAACATTCACCGGGTAGTTTTCCTGTGTACAGATCTGCAATCCGGCAGCAGCAGCGGCGGACTCGACCATGGGGGATGCGGTGGAAACTGAAGTGTGGGAGCTCGAATCAGGGAGGCTTACCCAGATCAGAATGGGCATAACGCCAATGAAGCAGAGGATGATAATAATCGTGAACGCTTTATTCGAAGATTCAGATTTTTTTGACCCTTGATCTGATTCTGATTTGTTCTTCTTGCTCATGATACACCTGCTAGGCTTAAGCAATGATCTCATTACTGCCAGGTATTGTTTTTTGCCATTCGATCCTGCCAGATAGACCGATTTTGGATCTGCACTACCATCTCTTTTATATAGAAACGTGTAATGCTGTATGAAGAAAGGTGACTTAAACCAATGACTGAAATGACATCAACAACGGGAGTTTCCCACCCCCTCGGGACCTTCTTCCCATGGTGGCTCCTGCTGATACAGGGTATCATAGCCCTCATACTGGGCATATTCCTGATCATGTACCCGCTCCAGACGCTCATGGTCTTTATCGTCTTCCTTGGCGCCTATTGGTTCGTCAGTGGCATCTTTACGCTATTCAGTGCTGCAGCGGATCCTGCTGACAGAGGGATGAAGATACTCCTTGGTATACTTGGTATTATCCTTGGGCTCCTGATCCTTGCCTATCCATGGTATAGCACCTTTATTGTGCCCTTTATCTTTGTAATCATGATAGGAATTATTGCCCTGATTTACGGATTTTATGCCCTTTATGGAGCGTTCACAGGGAAGGGGTGGGGTGTCGGCATACTGGGGCTTCTCTCGATTCTCTTCGGCATCCTCATCCTTGCAAGTCCTGTTGTCTCCACCATCGCGGTACCTTTCGTCTTTGGGATTCTGGGAATCATCTTCGGATTTGCAGCGATTGTCGGTTCATTCTTCCTGAGGTCGTCACAAAAGACGGCCTGACCAAAATATCTCCCCTTTTGAATGTGATAGTGGTTACCCGAACGAAAAACCTTGGTAACTTTGCTATCCGGCGTTGAAAATTACCCAATTGTTGACAAATCGTAGGATTTCGCCAGTTTTAATGGTCTGAATATCACACCGACCTGTTATTTTAACCTGATATGCCCCACTTAAAAGTAATGGATCGTAAACTGGCGGGTATCCTTGCTCTGTTGCTCGTAAGCGGTACAGCCCTCACTCTTGCCGCCTATTTCTTTGGAGTATTCCATTTTGACCTGAAAGTTACGGCAGCACTCAAGGGAGCGGATAATCCCGCAGTTGCCACCCTGATGACTGCGGTAAGCTTCCTGGGTGACGGCTGGGTTCCCGTCCTCCTCGTGTTTACCGCTGCTGCGATCTGTGTATGGAAAAAAAGATGGATTGAGGTTGTCTTTATCGTTGCCACACTGAGCAGCGGGATCATTGCAGGAGTGCTGAAGATGCTTGTCAGCCGTCCCCGCCCCCCCAGCTTCATACTGAACCCAGAAGATATCTTCCATTTTTTCAACCAGTTTGCTTATCCAAGCGGGCATGTTCTTTTTTTCGTGACATTCTTCGGATTCACCGGCTACCTCGCATGGAAGTTTTTCTCGGGTTGGTTACGTGGGATCACTCTCTCGATCTGTGCCGCACTGATTCTCCTGATTGGACCATCACGAATCTATCTTGGAGAACACTGGGCAAGCGATGTGATCGGGAGCTATATCATCGGAACCTTCTGGCTGATCATCCTGATCCTCCTGTATCAACTCGTCCTGTATCGGAAATTGATAAAAGAGGGGAAAGCATGTCCGATTTAAAATAGGGCGATTATAACCATGTATCCCCTTACGTCACTTTTCCAGATTTCCTGATGAAGAGAGCGGGGATGAACATCCCGTGATAGCCTTGTTTATGACCAGGATGAAGAGAGCCATACTGACAACGAGGAGCACTCCCCAACGGAATGGGTTTTGCTGATCCCTACAGGACCTCTCCCCCATCGGCAATATCGAGGTGTCGAACTGATGGAGGCATTCCCTGAAAATTTATATCCATACTGTCCGGAATATTGAGTTACAGAGTAAGAATATACCCCATGGTTTTTCCCGCAGGGATGAGTGTCCGGTAATACCTGATAATGAAAAAGCCGATGATAATTCCTATGATATTCGCGATAACATCTCCGATACTATCGACTATACCATTATTGTATGAAGTCGTTGCAATCATATCGATTACATATTCAGAGATCTCCCAGGCAATCATGAGTATCGTTACTAATACGATCGTACTGACGAGAACAGTCTGCCATCTTATCGTTGTTCCCTCGTAATCCAGGACAGCAAAGACAGAGATGATCAGCAGGAAAAGGGCGAGGGCAGAGCAGACATGGGCTATTTTGTCATAAAAGGGGGCGAATTTCCAGTAAAATCTGCTGATTCCTCCGGCAACATGCACGAGAAGGGCGAGTGAGAATAAAGATTTGAATCCTGGCGGAAACCTGACTTTCATCGCATATTCGAAGACAACTGGGAGAAGGGAGAGGGCGAGCGAGGGAATAAGTACATATATGAACCGGAAGGTATCTCCGATAATCAGGGCCTGAAAAGCATAGTAGATAAAGCAGAGTGAGAATAAACCAAGGATCGCGTATTCAATCCTTCGGATAACGAGCAGGTTCATCGCTTGCTTATATCAATTATGCACAGGTGTTAAAATAGGTAATCACATGACGAATAGTATGGATGATTTTCCGCTGATAACCAATCGATAACCGCTTCATGAGTCTCAATCGTCGGCAAGCTGCACGGTCCGCCAAGAGATTCTTCCGAAGAATCCTTCAGATCACTGACCTTCAGTCTTCACATGTACAAGAGGAATTTTCAGGACTTCTCTCCGTAAAAGGAGGATTACTGAGTCACCAGGTATAATCAGTGCGGTTCAATATCCGGAATTATCTCATGTCCTTTCCATCCATCTCTTCAATCTGACACCATTTACAAACAGCATAATCCCGAGTAAAAGGCCAATAACTCCCAGCACTATCATAAGAAGTCCGACAATTTCTATCGGGTAGGTGATGATCAGACCAACGAGGCAGAGCGAGAGGATGGCTATGACAACGCGGCTGACAAATCCTTCGGGGATCGCGGACCGTCCTTTGCGGGCACGCCCAAGGAGAACGATGGCTGTAGCAAGCATCCATACTGCCAGTATTCCAAGGAGACCAACGATCCAGAGGGTCAGCGGCAGGTAGAATGCAATGATTCCTGCAATAGAAATAATTATTCCCCTATACAGGCCCGCATCTTCATTGATCCTTAATGGCTGAACCCTCACCGACTTCCTGATGGTGAACATCCCAAGACCGATAATCACAAGGGGGACGAAGAGCCGTGTGATACCTTTGAATGTCAATAATGGGTTTGTGATAACGAAGATTCCAACGAGAATTATAAAAAGGCCAATAAGGACCTGGTCTTTCCATGCCTTCGATTGTTCTTCAAGGATCTTTGCCTCATCTCCGGTCTTTTTTCGCGTAGAAGCAATCAGCGTCCCGAAAGTATCGCCGATCATCAGGAGAAGGGGAGCATCGTCAATAAGGTGGAGGATAGGATGGCGTTTTGGGTCATGATTGTCCAGGTGAACCCGCCATTCGGTGGCCGTTTCATGGACATGGTACTGCCCTTTCCGGTAACTTGCAATGGTCCCGGGAGAGGGGACATTGATCCTGGATATCTCCCATCCCTGATCGAGTGGTTCGGTGACTGTCACTTTTGGTATCTCCACCTCCCACACTCCATGGTGAAGTGGGCCGAGGAACTCATCAAGATTCGACATACAGCGATTTCATTTCCACAAAGCGGGTTGGAATATACTCACTCTCAAGGTATGTGAAATGGTGTCGCATTGTTTTTGCCCCCAGAATTCCACAGGAGGTAACCGGCTGATGAGATTCCAATAGACCCGATATGATTCAGCATAGTGTATTCCGTTTTCCCATGTGAAGGGACGTCAGAATGGCTGCCTCTCAAAGACAAGAAGTTTCTTTTCGTCAAAGTAGGAAAGTGTCAGGGTATTCTGATCAAGAGAAAAACGGGTGGTGTTGTTGAGGAGCTGGAAATATACTTTTTCCATTTCCATTATCTTTATAGAAGTGGTGCAATTCCTATCTGTCGATCCAATATTGCTGAGAGAGAATCTCCCCCTCAAACTGGTATGTTGCATGATATTCATTGCATATAGTACTTCCGCTAATCAGTCCGTCCGGACCGAATGCCAGGGTAATTGTGGTATTGGGTTCGGGTTTTACCATTTTATTTCCAACATTGTACGAAGTAAGCCTCCAGGATTGACCTGGAGGTGCACGAGCGGGGGAGAGAGGAGCAAGACACCCTGCAAAAAAGACGATAAGAAAAATACAAAGCATGAGACCAACAAGTCTCGTGAACATCATCAATCTGATAAAATTATTACTAGGTCTAATAATGGTTTTGTTTTCAGACATGCTTGCTATCGGAACTGTTTCGAAATCCTGATATTTCTCCCGGCAGTGTATCTCTGGGGATGGGATGGAGAGACATGGATTGCTATGCGGATCCGATTCGATCTTCCATAAACGAAGTGCCAGAGAACAGATATTCCATATTATCTGATTTGAACAGACCGTTTCCGGGAACAGTACCACGTTGCCCCTAATCCCCATCTTCATAAAGGTTCTCGGAGGAGCGGGCAGGTCATGCAATGCCCCCCGCCGTGTCCTCGGCTGAGTTCTGATCCTTCGCATTCCAGTACTTCTATCCCGGCATCCCTGAAGTTCCGGTTGGTACAGGTATTCCGGTTATAAGCGATCACCACTCCCGGCCTGATGGCGAGAATATTGTTTCCGTCATCCCATTGCTCCCGTGCAGCCTCATACTTATCACCCCCGGTGGGGATGATCGTAAGGCGATCGATTCCGCGGGCGTCGGTGACCGCTGCAAGGAAACTTTCCTCCCGTGTGACGGTGAAGAGTGCATGCTCATCACCGGGCCGGAGAGAA
This sequence comes from Euryarchaeota archaeon ADurb.BinA087, assembly GCA_002068435.1. Classification (GTDB taxonomy): domain Archaea; phylum Halobacteriota; class Methanomicrobia; order Methanomicrobiales; family Methanospirillaceae; genus UBA9949. The sequence goes on from MVZQ01000005.1 coordinate 19,287, forward strand.
TACGCCGGCATCCGGTCAACCACGTCAGGAAACACGGTGACGGTATCCTCATCAAGCATGGTAAAGACGGTATCAAGGTGGATGTGTGCCCGGTTATGGCTCATCGGTGCAACGATGATCCGTTCCGCGGCATCGTGGCAGAAGAGTTGCCTGGCTAGCTGCTCGATCATTCGTGGCTGCGTCCGTTCACCCATTCCGACGAGAACGGTTCTGTTCCCAATCGGCATCAGATCACCCCCCTCCATCGAGGAAAGGCCGAAATGCTCGATCCGGAGTGGGCTATCATCACCTGAGGGGGGATAGAAGGTAAAGGGGGGTGAGTCCCGGAACATAGGGTGTCCGCGGTAGATTGCAGCGACATTCATGACCTCGAGGCGTCGTACCGGCCAGAACATCGGGTTAAGGGTGACACCATCATAGATCCATGAAGAAGAGTCACGGGTAAAGAGGGTGTTGGGAAGAGGGGGGAGGATGAATGAATCCGGCCCAGATGCCGCTGCAGTGAGGGAGAATCGTGAGAGCCCTTCCATGTAGATGCATTCGAGCTCGCCAATGGTAAGGCCCCCGATAAGGTGGTATGCAAGATCGACCGGGGGCATATCATTCAGGCAGATCCGCACTGCATCCAGCGCCGAGATGCCAACGGTCCGCTCGTTTATCACCTGGCCAATCACCCATTCCCGTGTCTTTTCGCCGGCAGCAAGCGACTCGGAAAGGAGTTCCTGGAGGTAGTATACTTTTATGCCCTCGTCCTTCAGGAGGCGGACAAATGCATCATGCTCCTGGATTGCTCGGTCCACCCAGATGACGTCATCAAAGAGGAACTCGTCATGGTTGGCAGGAGTAAGCCGCCGCAGGCTGAGATCGGGGCGATGGACCATCACTTTACGAAGCCTGCCCACTTCGGAATATACTCCATACTCAGGCATGACCCTGTCCTCCCACCGGGTGTACCTGGGTCCCGGATCTCCCGGCAACGATCGCCAGGATGTCTCCCAATGCCCCGATTGCCGCCCGATTGCCGGTCATTCTGACAAACTGGCAGGCGGCTTCCACCTTCGGCCCCATAGATCCGGCCGGAAACTCATACTTGCACAACTCCTCGGGAGTTGTCTCTTCAATCACCCGGGCTTCCGAAGTCCTCCAGTCAAGGTAAACCCCCTGCACATCGGTCACCATCACAAAGAGATCGGCTGAGATCTCCTGAGCGAGGAGGGCGCTTGCAAGGTCTTTATCGATCACTGCTTCCACTCCGGTAAGAATTTGTCGTTCCCCTGGCCTGAACATCACCGGGATACCACCTCCTCCGGCACAGATGACAACCGTCCCTTTCTCAAGCAGCCACTGTATGGGCCGTATCTCTAAGATTCGTTTCGGACGGGGGGACGGGACCACCCTCCGCCAGGAATCTTCGTCTTTTTTAAAGATCCATCCTTTCTCGCGGGAGATCTTTTCAGCCTCGGATCTCTGGTAGCCGGGACCCACAAACTTGGATGGATCCAAAAATGCGGGATCAGCAGGATCGACCTCTACCATGGTGAGGAGGGTTGCGAACGGGATGTACTCCGGAAGATTGTTTCCCAGTTCCTGCTCGATCATATAGCCGATCATTCCTTCGGTCTGTGCATCGAGCACGTCAAGAGGGTAGGGGTCGACTGCCGTGTAGCAGGCTGCCTGGAGGGCAAGGAGCCCTACCTGCGGGCCGTTCCCGTGCGAGAGCACGAGCTCGTTTCCGGAAGCCAGGGGGGCGATGGCCAATGCGGCAGCCCTCACATTCTCCCATTGCTTCTCTGCAGTCATCGGCTCACCACGTTTCAGAAGGGCATTTCCGCCAAGGGCTACCACGATCCTCATTCCAGGACTCCTCATATTATCTCTTCAGCTTCCATCAAGAAACGTAGCCTGCCTTGTTATTCGGATAGTATTGGAGGTTTCGTTCAATGCCCACACAGATTCCATGGTTTGTAAAGAGAGAAGGAACTATTTAAAGAGAGTGAGGACTGGAAAAAGAGGAGAGAACTGAAGTGACCACCTTTCAGAATGGAGGTGCTGGAAGGCAAAGTCTGGGACTATTGACGATATCGTGATGCAAAAAAAATTCTCAAGAATTACATCAGGGCCGGTGACGAAGGAAAAGTGCGGCCATGGCAAGGCCTCCTAGGGCGATTACCGCAACGAATCCTCCGGACTGGGTAGGTGCAGGAGAATAGGGAAGGGGAGGGGTGGGAACGGTGGATATGCTGGTTGCGGGAATCACGATTGTCAGAGTTACTGGAGGGGGAGTGGGCGGAGCGGAGGTTGTGGAGGGAATGCTCTCAGGGAGTTCTTCTTCAGGTTCAGGGGCTTTATCATTTTTTTCCGAAACGATAGTGACTGATCCTTTCTCCACACGGATATCCACTTCAGCGCTGATATAATCAGTAACGGTGGAAAAGATATCCGGCAGGCCATTTGGACCCGGCGGTCCCCGCTCGGCACGAATAGTATAGGTCCGATCCTTCGTATCCGAGGTTGTCTGCCATCCTATGGTCCGTGAACCGGTGCTACTCAAAGAGACACGGCCGTAATAGAGGGTCCCATTACCGGGCGACAACGGAACATCTTCCTTTATTGTGCGACCGTTTCCTCCCTGGAACTGGTATCCCCCGAATGTATAGGGCCCGCTCGCCGGATCGAACCGGAGACCACTCTGGGTAGCCCGGAGGGTGGGGGGCTGATCCTTTGAAAGACCGGTCATATGCTCTGTGTTTTCGACCCAGATGATATAGACCTCGCTCGGCATCCCTCTGAGCGTGATTGAGAACTGGTTGCCCCTGACAATGGTGGATTCGCTGGCAGTGATGGACAGGGTATCGGAACCGATAGTGACAAGCTGGGGATAGGCGACTGTCTTTCCAGTGTAGTCAGCCCCTGCCGGATCCCGGTAGTTGTCTTTTATGCCGTTGAGGTTTGTTTCGACAGTGACTTCGTAGATGCCGGCTCCGTATATCAGTGTTCCCGATGAATCGGTCACCCCCGTGTTCCATCCTTTTTCATTATACGGGGGAGGTGTCGGGACCCATGTCTCGTAGGTTGAGTCAATACTTATGCCAGTAAGTGGGATCACATACGTCCGATTCTGGTGAAGCCCTGAATAGATGGTCCCTTCAGGCGACTTTACCTTGTAGGAGAGAAATCCGTCCCGGGAGGGATCATAGCCAGGCCGGGTAGAGACCGTCCACATGTTGCTCGAGATAAAAAAGTTCAGGAAATCACCCTGCGGGACGTTCCCATAGGAGACCGAACCTCCCGTTGCCTGGGAGCGTATCCCCGTTTCCAGGTAAGGTTCAAGGACATTCACTGCAACCGGGCCTGCAGGAAGAGAACCGTACCACTGGTACCATGGCCCCGTCTTGTTAATGAAAATGCCCGGAGCTATGTAAAATGACGTGGGATCACCGATATCGATTACATAAGAAGGAGCATCGCTGGTGCTGCCGGAGCCGGGTCCAAACCACGCAAGCAGGGTCGCATTTCCTATACAACCGGTGATATCAAGGCCTTCTTCACCGATGAAGACATACCCTCCCCTGCTTATGGTATTGACTCCGGTATTGACAGCAGATACCGGGGCCAGGAATACCATCACGAAAGCGATTGTAAGCAATCCTTTGCGGAACAGCTTGCACATCTCGACCACCCTATCCTTAAAACGTATACAATAAGTCCCATGTATATAATCCCGGCGGTCTTCTCTGTCGAACATGAAAGGAAAATGTTCGGCGTTCCTCCCTTCTCTTTAGACGGGCAAAGCATCTTTCGGATCCGTTCTGGGATGAAAAATAGGATGAGAAGCGGTTTTAGAGGATCCTTGCTGCACTCTGTCCAATCAGCGAGGAACTGATCTGGCCGACAGCCTGGTTACCAGGGGCGGCATGTACGACGATCGTACTGGTGCCACTCATGAAGGCAGCCGTATTGGTCGTCTGCCAAGCACTGTAGGTTCCCTGGGCTTCTGTTATGGCGGCCATCTGCGCTTCCGTGCTGTTGAATCCAACGACAAGAATGGTCACCCTGTTTTCATCGGTCGCTCTGCTGCAGTCCGGTGCAATCTGATACAGGATGGCAGTTTCTGCTCCCTGGACCTCAACGCCCATGGCTTCCTGTGAGCAGATCTGCAGCCCTGCATCCGCAGCGGCGGACTGGATCATCGCCGAAGAGGTGGTGACCCCCGCATAGGTGCTGGTCTCCGGAAGCGAAATCCAGATCAGGAGGGGCATGATCCCGAGAAAACAGAGGATGATGATCACCATCAGTCCCTTAGAGCCGGTTGAATGTTTTCCAGACTGTTTTTTCCTGCTGGTAGCAGTGCTCATGCTCTCGAAGAGTATTACTGGTTTCCTGGTATAAGGGTAATGGTTTTTGAATCTTGCCGTGTCATGTGTACATCACGGGAGCAAGGGTATGGACGTTGTCATGATCCGGTATGGAGAACTCTTTCTCAAGAGCGAACCTGTGAAACGGCATTTCATCCAGACCCTGACACGAAATATCGGCAAAGCGCTCCAGTCCAACGGATTATCCCACCGTTTTGAATTTCACCGGGGGCGTCTCCTCATTCACGGTGACGATCCATTGCAGATTGCAACCGTTGCAGCCAGGGTCTTTGGGATTGTTGAGGTTGCTGTCTGTCACCAGGCCTCTCTCTCTGTTGATGAGATTGCCACAGAGGCGGTGCGGATGGCCACGAAACGACTCAGCGGAGGAGCAAGGTTTGCGGTCAGGGCACGCAGGCAGGGGGTTTCCGGGATCACCAGCCAGGAGATAGCAGCCGGTGTGGGATCAGTCCTTTGTGAGGCCTACCCTCATTCCAGGGTAGATCTTTCGCATCCGGAATACGAAGTGTTCATCGAAGTGCGTGACTTCGGTGCGTTGATCTACGATGAGCCGATACCCGCCCCGAAAGGGCTCCCATGGGGAACGCAGGGAAAGGTGCTCTCGTTGCTCTCTGCAGGGATCGACTCTCCAGTCGCCACCTGGATCATGATGAAGCGAGGGTGTGAAGTGACATCGCTTCATGTTGACGGCGGGGCATATGCCGGCAGGGATGTCCGTGCGACTGCTGAACGCCACCATGCAGTCCTTTCAGGCTGGTGTGCAGGCTTTCCCATGGAGTTGCTGGTGGTGGATGCAGAGCCCTTCTACGACGCAATCATGAAGAAAGGACCGGCACGGTACCGGTGCGTCCTGTGCAAACGATTCATGCTTGGCCTGGGGAGTGCGATAGTCAAGGACCGCTCTTTTGAAGCACTGGTCACCGGTGACAGCCTTGGTCAGGTTGCTTCCCAGACCCTGACCAACATTGCAACCATCTCTGAAGCGGCAACAGTGCCCCTGCTGCGACCCCTGATCGGGTTTGACAAGGAGGAGGTGGTCTGTATCGCACGGAATATCGGGACTTTTGAGTCCACCCAGGGCGATCTCGCATGCCAGGCAGTGCCGCGAACACCTGCAACGGCCGCCCGCTCCAAAGAGATCCGGGAAGCCGAAGCACTTGTGGGAATGGATGAGCTGATATCAGGTGCCATGGACCGGCTGTCTGTCATCCGGGGGCTCAATGGGAAGATCGTCCCTTAAATCACTGCGGGTACCTCATTTGCCGTGGAAGCCATGGAACCCTTGATCCGGATTTCATCGAAAAAAGGGGGGGGAGATTTTTTGAGAGATTCATTCTCGCTGCGAATGCTCCCCTCACCATCTTTCGTATTTTGATTGAAGAGTTGGCGGAACATCAGGAATTACCAGATAAAATGCCGATCCCTGTCATTGGGCGACAGTCCCTGTGACGTTCACTTCTGGCTGGATCTCTTTCTGCTCGACAAAAACCGGCTCCCCTTTGTCGGTCAGGGATTTTGGCTGGGGGGATATCCCAATAAAGGAGCAGTACCCGTGAGAACAGGCTATGGCTCCCCTGTCGATCGGTGAGAAGAGCCGGTCACGGTTTCCCTCATCAGTCAACCAGGCATCAATCGCATCCTTCTCGATACCAAACGTATAGCCATTCCACTGTCCGTACGCACATTCGATGATGAGATCCCAGGGATTGATCCCGAATCTCGGTTTCATCAATATCGCCGTGCTCCCTGTCTCAGGATTCTTATAATCCAGGTATCGGTAGGTAGCCATGTCTTCTGCCCTGGCAAGAGCCAGCTGATAGGCCTGTTCATCAAAGGGAACAGGCAGGATTCCCCCCGAGACACGGATCTGGTTCAAGTAGATCATCGCCTCCTGTGAATCTGCAGGGGTACTCTCCACCTTGATAAATTCACGGGAACCCTGACTGATCAGCCCCCCAACAACAGTAATGATACCATTGACACTGGAAAGGAATGCGACCTTCGCACCAGGGACCAGGAAAAGAAGCAGGATGATGGCACAGATAACAACTCCAATCACTATCGCAGCGAGCAATCCCTTGCTCAGCCCGGTGTTCTGATTCCCCTCAACAGGTGCTGGAGCGACGGAATGGCCATTGCTTAATTCATATTCCTCGAGATGGAGACCGTTTACAATTGCATCCATGTCCTGGATACGGAGCGTATAGCCGGAATCGGGAAACCGCATTGTTTCGAGGAGGGAGTCGGCAGTAACAATCCGGAACCATTTCACCCTTCGGAAATCGATCTGACCGTCAGGATAGACAGTTCCCTGAGAGAAATAAATCCAGGATCTGAGCTTCCTGAGGTTGTTGCCATTGATATGAGGGAGATGCTCCTCGTAAATGGGGATAAGGCGGTCGATCAGGTCCTGTCGCTGGAGTTTTGCCTGCACAAAAAGGTTTGGCAGGGGGATATTTCCGTCCTTTGTCATCACATCCCAGGGCCCGTTCTCCAGGCCATGGACTCTGCCGGAGAATGCTTTCAGCTCAAGAATTATGGGTCCTGACCGTGTGAGGAGCACACAATCAAGCTGCCTGTTGGCGACTAGGACATTCGTGAGAATGTATACCGGCTCTTTCTGGTACTCTTTACTGAGTAGTTCAACAATCTCCTTCAACTGGTGATACTCATGTTCGAACCGGATCTTCTCCCCACGAAAAAAACGGATACCCATTTGTAACTGTTCCTGCGCTCCCTTTTCCTTATGTTCTATATTGCTTCCTTTTTCATTAAACTAATCGTTTCCAACTAAAAAGGAGGCAGGGGGGCTGGTTTCCCTGGATGGCAGAAGCAATGATGCGGATGCATGACTGGTATTATCATCCCTGAGCCGTGATCAATGAGAAAGAGCAATCAGGAGGAGAAAAACGCGTGAAATGGAAAGGCTGGGACCATGTGTGGCTCGATCCGGAAACCGGTGCAGTCAGGCTTCACGGCTCCCCCGCGCCACTGGTCGATGCAATTGCCCCGGTCATTGTCTCGGCAAGCCGTTCCACCGATATCCCGGCACTGTACGGGGACTGGTTCATTGAGCGCCTTAAACGAGGATATGTGACCTGGAAGAGTCCGTTTGATGGCCGGATCGTACCCATCTCTTTCATCAACACCCGTGTGTTTGTGTTCTGGTCGAAGAATCCACGCCCGTTCTTCTCTTCGCTTGCTGATCTCACAAGAGATGGACAGCAGTGTCTCTTTCTCTTTACCCTGAACGATTATACGAGGGAAGATCTTGAACCCGGGATCCCTTCGCTCGAAGAACGGATCAGGACCTTTTCTGAGCTCTCTTCCCTTATCGGACAAGGGAGACTCACCTGGCGGTTTGATCCGCTCCTGTTGAGTGATTCGGTAACGATTGACGAACTGCTGGAAAGGATCGGGAGCATCGGTGACCAGATTGCACGGTTCACAGAACGGCTGGTCATCAGCTTTATTGATATTGCCAGGTATCCACGAGTGCAGAGGAACCTTGCGAAGTGTGAACACTCCGGAATCAGGGAATTCTCGGCAGTAGAGATGAGGCAGTTCGCATCAGGGCTTTCGCAGCTGAACGAAGATTGGGGGCTTGAGATACTGGCCTGCGGCGAGGGAAGTGACCTTACAGAGTTTGGCATCGCTCATGGGGCGTGTATCTCATTTGACCAGCTAGCCAGAGAATTCTCAAGTGACCAGTATCTTATGGACTTCCTTTTGCCCCCGCGCGAATCTGCATCAAGAGAGAGGCGAAAACGCGAGCTGAAAGATCCTGGCCAGAGAGGCAGGTGCAGGTGTGTGGTGAGCAAGGACATCGGTTGTTATTCCACGTGTATCCATGGGTGCCGCTATTGCTACGCAACCTCATCGTCTTCCCGTGCAGAGAAGAATTACCGGAATTATTGCGAGGACAAGGGAAGGGGCATTATTCATCCTGGCATCATCGGATAGTCTCTTCAATGCAGTCTCCTGTAGTCTCCAGACCATCCCAGAATGAACAGAGGGCGTTCCAGATACACTTACCGGTAAAATTCAGGTTTTCCTGATCGATCACCGAAAAGGCCGGATCCCCTCCGCCCCTCTCGTAAAGGTTCCGGTTCACCTCGATCTGGATCCATGGGATCCCTTTGTGCCAGAAATGTGCATTGGTGATAAATCCCCCGGAGAACGGACGGTTGATGGCAACCTCCCCCTCTCCGCTGAACTCCTCCCTGAATGCACCGGCGAGTGCCTGGATCCAACCCGAAGGGCATGTAGAGAGGCTTCCCGGCCGCTGCCTCCCCTGCGTATCTCCATTGTTACCAAGACAGATGACGGGACGCGCTACCCCTGCGTCTCTATGGCCGGGGGGACCGTAGGGGAGCATGGAGTGGCAATCCAGAGCGAATGTAACACGGCCGGGATCCAGGAGCTGATCGATGGCAGCATGATAAGGGAAGTAATGTTCCATCAAGAGCCGATGGATGATCCTGATATCAGGGAAAGAACCCTGCTCGTATACCGGGGTTCCAAAAACGGTCTTCTGTTTGATCACCCCATCTGGATGCTTTGGGGGAAGATGGTACGGGGCTCGGTTCAGATCCACGATCATTCTCGAGATATCCGTATCAAGAAAAGAGGCCCCCCGGTCATGGAACCGGTACAACGCCCGGGTTGCGGGATCACTGTAGAAAACGAGTTCGGCTTGTGTAAGGCATACCAGTTCGCTCACGTCTGCCGGAACTTGTATACCCCCGTGGGGTATCGAAATAAGGAACGGGTATTCTCTCATCAGGGTAAGGTTATAGAATGCCTGAAGAAGAACGTTCGGATACCGGTCATCTTCTCACGATCACGAACTTTATGGCTCTTTCATGCAAAGTAAAGTATCAATCCTTCTCTGGTGAGGAATATCGATGCAGGCTCCACCAAATTTCATACGGAACAATGAGGAATGGATCATCTGGCTCCTTGAGGTCGAATTTTCAGGATCTGCAACTCCCTGGGACCTCTCTTCCCGGACGGGCATACCCCTTGATGCCATCCATGATAATTTCCTCTACATGGAACGGGTAGGCCTGCTCTCGATCGACCGAGACCCCGCAAAGAGGTATCCGGAAGAGATAGCAAGGGTGAACCTGACTAAAAACAGCCGGAAGATCTGTGACGAACTGAAAATCCGGCCTGATCCCGGTGACCTTTTCTGAACCGGCTTTCTCCAGGGGACCCTGTTGTTCTGGTGAATCCCCTTCTCTCTGGGATAAAGGAGGAGGGGAGACGATGCGGCATCGGACGTGAGTGATATGCAAAGAAAGCTGCCTGTCCCCGATGAGATGCGATGGCGGATAGCCGCGACCGTTGCAGCGGAGATCCCCCTTCTCTATGGCAAGGTCTTCCGTGAGATTGCTGGTGATCAGTATGACCGGCTGGAGCAGCAGATCTGGGTGGCCCTTGCCCATAGTGCAAGGGAGGTGGCCTGGATATATTCGCTTCCTGCAGGGGATTCCCGGGAATTGACCTCAACCCTGGAGATCCTGAACTTGCTCTTCTTCGGCCCGGAATTCAAGTCCGAGCAGATCTCGTTTGAACACGATCGTTCGGTACTGCTCATACACAAATGCCCTTTTCTGCTCAGGCAGCAGGAACTGTCCGGACCTCCCGCAGATGCATTCAACCGCTGCCTTGCCTTCTCTATCGCGCTTGTCGAGGAATTGAATCCCTTGTACACCCTCCGGTTCGTCCGGGCGATGTGCCAGGGGGACCGGAACTGCGAGATGAAGATCGTGACAAGAAGGAATGCTGAAGAAGCAGAAAAAAGGGATAATCACTGAGAGACGACTATCCGACCCGGCAGCTCCTTCTCCCCTGTTTTTCATAGAACTGCTGGTGATACTCCTCGGCAGGGTAAAATGGGCTGGCAGGCATAATCTCCGTTACTACGGGACGTCGCCCGTAACGTCCGGATTCAGCTATCCTCTTTCGTGACTCCTCTGCAAGGATCTTCTGTGTGGGGGTATGGTAAAAAATGGCAGACCGGTAATTGGTCCCGTAATCAGGTCCCTGCCGATTGAGCTGGGTAGGATCATGGATCGACCAGAACAGGTCCAGGAGTTCCTGGTATGAAACAGCGAGAGGATCGAATACTACCTCAACTGCCTCGGCATGGCCGGTCTTCCCCGAGCATACCTCTTCGTAGGTCGGATTTTTTGCATGTCCCCCGGTATATCCCACGCGGGTTGAGATCACGCCCTTCATCTCCCGGAATGCAGCCTCAACACCCCAGAAGCATCCGGCGGCAAAGGTGGCCTTCTCTCCACTGTCCATAGTATCGACTGAGCACTAGTCTGGTATCAAGGTGTGTTTGGTGGAACCTGGAAAGATTTTATGGCCGGGCACCAGGAACGCTCCTGTAACAGTGCAGATATCTTTTGGTCACGTAGCTCCCGGGAAAAAACCGCGGATGCTTTTTATATGACAAAAAGGGGGATATCCTGGTCCCCCTGTGACAACTGGACGATTATCGTGAGAACAAGCCGATCAGCGATCCTTTCCCAAGAATATGCCCCTCCATTGCATGCCCGATGTCCCTCCGGGTAACTGGTGCCCGCAGCGCAAGGACCATATCCAGTGCATATGCATCGAAGTGATAATGGTGGGTAGTCCCTGGTGGACAGGCGGGGCCGCTGTATTCCATTCGTCCGTAGCTGTTAGTACCATGCCGGCTTCCGTCAATCAGCACCGGTTTTTTGGGCACTCCTTTTGGTATATGCTCTGTTCCGGCAGGGATGTTGTACAGGATCCAGTGCGTAAAGAGTCCGGAAGGGGCATCTGGATCATCGCAGATGACCACGATGCTCTTTGTCCCCGGGGGCATCGGGCCAAATGATATCGGGGGTGAGAGGTTCGCCCCTTTGCAGGTAAATTCATCCGGGATCCGCTCCCCCTCCCTGAAAGCGTCCGAAGTGATTTCGATCGGGGTCATGATAGATACCTATAGTGAGGGTTACAGGTACTCTGACCACTAAAATGTTATGGCCCTCACACGCCCACAGGTTAAGTGAAGCATGGGAGCGATGGCGAAGCGATGAGGCTCGGGGTCCTCTGTTCGGGTGGCAAAGACTCACTCTTCGCGTGCATGATGGCAATGGAGAAAGAAGAGGTGGTCTGCCTCATTGCACTCACGCCTCGGAACGAGGAGAGTTACATGTTCCATACTCCGAACGTATCCCTCGTCTCGCTCCAGGCAGAAGCTGCAGAACTCCCGCTGGTTGAGATGCCGACAGCAGGAATGGAGGAGAAGGAGCTCGAAGATCTCAGGGCTGCCCTTGTGTGCGCACGGGAGAAGCATCAAATTGAAGGGGTGGTGACCGGTGCAATCCTCTCGGTATACCAGGCCGTCCGGATCCAGCGGATCTGCTGCGCCCTTGGGCTATGGTGCTTCAATCCCCTCTGGCACACCGATCAGGATGCCTATCTTGACACCCTCATAAAGAAAGGATTCAGGGTGATTATTTCTGGGGTATTCGCCGAGCCTTTTGATGAAAAGTGGCTTGGAATACCTCTCGATCACGCCTCTGTTGCCCTGCTGAACGAGTACAGGGAACGATACGGTATCACTCTGTCTGGCGAAGGAGGAGAATACGAGACATTCGTCCTGGACGCACCATTTTTCAGGAAGAGAATTGAGATCATGGAAGCATCATCAGAATACCACAATTATCGCGGATTTTATCGTATTACCCGAGCCAGGCTGGTGGGCAAGTGATCCTTTTGATCGATCTCTGTTTTCGGAATGGTTCGCTGGGATTTGACGAGTTTGTCAGGCCGGTTGCCCGCATTGTGCACCATTTGGGAAATGACGCTATATCCGTGCATTTCCGTTCCGTGACCGACCATTTCCTCTCACAGGCTGAAGCCGTCATCCTCTGTGGGACACCCCTTGCTGATACCGCCTTTCTTGCAGAAACCGGTGCTTTTTCCTGGCTGAAGAAGACCCGTCTGCCGGTCCTTGGAATCTGTGCAGGCATGGAGGCGATCTGCACCATCTTTGGAGGAACTATCAGGCCATGTATTGAGATAGGCATGACTGAAGTTACCGTGATCGGGAACGATCCTATTTTCCAGGAATCCGGGTCATTTTCTGCGTACGAGCTCCATACTCTCGCGTGTAACAACCTGCGGGACCTGGAAGTTCTCGCCGTATCAAATCAGTGTATCCAGGTCGTCAGGCATCAGGGGAAAAAAATATACGGGGTGATGTTTCACCCGGAGGTGAGAAACGAGTGGGTGATCGAACGGTTCGTCACCCTTTCAGGTGAGGAGGGCATCAGTCAGTGACAGCAAGACCATTCTCTCTTGCGATATCCCTGAAGGCAGCAGCAAGATATTCTGCCTGGGAACCGGTCATTCCATAGGTGTTGAACTTCCAGACCTTCGTTGCTCCCGGGATGATTCCCGCTATTCCCTTTCCTTTCAGGGCGCTTGAGAAGAAGAACCCACGTTTCTTGTGAACCTGTGCCACCCGGTCAAATGAACCGGTAGTGTCAACCCGGGTCAGGGTATGGTTCCTCGGGTACTCACTTTTAATCACCGTCCCCTCGATTGCCATGAGCGCATCGACCACCTTCTGGCCATTTGCAAGCTCCCGCTCCCAACAGTTCACCCGTTCCCTGACATGGGGAAACGATGCCATCATCCCCATCAGGGTGACGCCCATTAATGTGCAGCCCATCATGCCGATCTCCTTAATCCCGAACGTTCTGCCGGTCACATCGGTCGTGACACCCGTGGTCCGGAATACCCGTCCCGCCCATTCAGAGGTCGTGGCAAGCATGCCCGATGGTGCAGGTGCCGCCATGCTCTTATGCCCGGATCCAACCACAAAGTCGGCTCCGATCTTCTTCCCATCCACAGGCATGATCCCGACCGTGTAGGCACCGTTGTAGAGGACAGGGACGTCATACTGGTGGGCAATCCTGATGATCCCCTCGACCTCGTGGCAGTTCCCATACTGGTAATCGAAATGGTCGAGGAAGAGGAGAGTTGGTGAATGACGAAACTCCCTTGTCACCTCCTCAATCTTCTGGGCGGCCAGATCGGAGGTGATGATATTTGACTCGTTTTTTGGGATCTCCCTGATCACTCCCCCCCTCCCTTCGATTGCAAGCACTTCGGTGTAATGGGAAAGGGCTGTGATCAGGACCGGATCGCCTGCAGAGATGAATGCATCGGCTACAGCCTGGAACCCTCTCCGGGCCCCCGGAACCACCCTTGCAGTATCCATGTTGACAAAGGAGGCCAGGTCACGGTGGAATTGATCGATTGGCGGAGTCCTGATATAGTCCAGCCTGAATGGTTTCCTGCACTGGTCACAGACCGAATACCCGTCACCATACGCGATCATTGCTTTCATTGCATCGGCAGTGAGTCGCCCCCCTACCTGGATCGGGTCGATGTTGATGCTGGATTCATCAACATCCCTCACATCGATGGTCCCTGCGCATTTCATCAGGCAAGCTCCTCCCGCAATACTGCCATCTCTTTTTCCAGTGCATCGAAGAGGGAGCGGACCTTCTCCTGCTGGCTCTCGTCCAGATTGTGCTGCGGCGCAGTCTCCCTGAGCATGACCCTGATATCGGTCAGGAGGAAGAGACCCTGAAAAACAGCATCAATGGCCCGTTTTGACATGAAATCACCATAGTAATAGTGAGAAGTGGATTATAAGATAGATGTCATCAGGTTATTATTTCATCTGTTCAGAATGAATACCGGAATTGAGCATTCGTTGTATTGTCTTTGAACGGTGTCTCTGAAGAAAAGAGTTCTGTGATCATTGAATTTCATATTTCAGGCCTATTATCGGGCGTTTTATGTATGTTTTTGTTCACTCATAGGTAAACAGAACTCATAACATATACCTTCTTGATCATGGCTCCAATTTTCCTGAATTGGCGGTCCTCCAGCAGGTTTTTTCAATAATGTACAATAAATTAGAAAATCCCAGTTTTAATCCTCATTTTTTCTCTCTCTCCACTCTCTCCCTCTGTCACTGGGAATTATTCCCGGAATACTGGGCATATGCCTGCATAATGTCAGTACGGGTGAGAAAACCAACCATTCTCCCCCGATTCTCGGCATCTACAACAGGAAGGTGATTAAAATCATGCTCAATCATCATTTCAAGCGCCTTTTCCAGAGTGGTATCGGCTGTAATAGTGAAGGGTTCTCTGGTCATACCCTCCTTTACCGGGACGTCAAGATCTCTCTTCTCCCGCATCCGCTCCACGTCACGGATTGTCATGATACCAATCAGCTGCCCTCCATCTTCCACCGGGAATCCGGTGTGCCCATGACTCCGGATCAGCTTCAGTACTTTTTCACATCTGTCATCGGGGTGGAGTATGACTACCTCATCAATCGGAGTCATGCTGCCCGCGACCTGGATATTTTTAAGGATACTGATCTCATATTCTCCCCGGTGGGCTCCAGAGTCTGCTTTTGTCGCGACCTGGGCACGGTAAATCCCGCTACCTTTGGTGAACAGGCAGGCTATTGCCACAGCACCCATTGCAGGGACCAGCAATGAAAAATTGGCAGTCATTTCAACTACCATAATCATTACTGCAATAGGAGCATAGGACACACTCCCAAAAAGAGCAACCATCCCGCAAATAATAAAGGCAGGAATAGTTTCTGGAGGGAAATATGTTGGAAAGGCCAGATTAAAAATAACCCCGCACATTCCTCCGATCATACCCCCTATCACGAGGCCGGGTGCAAACACCCCTCCACTACCACCAGAACCAATAGTCAGTGATGTTGTAAGAATTTTAAGAAATGGAAGAGCGATCAGCACCGCAAGCGGGAGCATGGAATACATGGCTAACTGAAGAAATCCATAGCCCGATCCAAGGCTTCCAAGGCCGATCTCCTCTCCTGAAGGGACGAAGAGGAAAATGATGATTACCATAATCCCTGTGAGAAATGCACCAATTACCGGTTTTATAAAACGCGGAATGCCGTACTTCGTAACTAGGTATGCAAAGATATCGTTGGTTTTGTAAAAGGAGGTAACATAGAGCCAGCCATATCCCGCACAGATCAAACCGAGAAGGAGAAAGAATGGTATCTGAGACACGGTCCAAATGAGAGAGGTCTCTGCGAATACTGGTTTGAAACCTTCGAAAAGCCCGAATATTGAATAACCGATGATAGTAGCAAGGAAGGCCGGCACAATCACCTCTGACTCGAAATCTCTCCTGTAGGGTATCTCTGCAGCAAGAATGGCTCCTCCGAGAGGAGCCATGAAAATAGTCCCAATCCCTGCTCCAATACCGATATTGAGGGCCATTCTCCGTTCATGCGGGGTAAGTTTGAGCATATCGGCAACCATTGAACCAATACCTGCCGCAATCTGTGCAGTGGGCCCTTCCCGTCCTGCACTGCCGCCGGTCGATATCGTCAGAATTGCCGTGATCGCCTTCACAAAAGGGACCCGCCTCCTTATCGTTCCTTCTCCATGGAACGCCTTGATGGCAGCATCAGTGCCATGCCCCTCGGTTTCAGGTGCAAGGTAAGAAACAAGGATTCCTGAGATGAGCGCTCCAAAACAGATAATCGGGAGGAGATACCAAATGACAGGGGGAGGATACCAACCGGCAATCTCTTCAGGAGACTGACCTTCAATGGGATAGTTATACCCCAGACATGTGCCCATGAAAAAGTCGGTTGCGATAGTCAGACCTTTGAAAAAAAGCAGGGACCCAAATCCGGCAACAACCCCAACAACAATCGCAATGATCAGCAAACGTTGAAAAGGTGTGCCACGACGATCCATATTCCTTTTAACAATTTAATGATGTAAGTATATTCTGGTTTATATCTGGAAGAATTCAACTAAAGGAATATGACAGAGCGTACTATAGTACCTATTCAGAATCGTCAAGGAGTGTTATACTGGGAATCAGGATATGACTTCATTTCCTATTTCCAGTATTCTTTGCGTCATTGGTCTTGTTGATTTTCTTAATAGAGATCCCATTAATGATCGCATCTCCACTGACGATATAGCGCTTCATGACCGAACCAAGGACTTCTACGACATCACCAACATTGATTCTTTCTTCGGGCTGGGTATACATCCTGACCGAAATCTCCCCGCTACGATCTGCAATCATATACTGGGGGCGGTTCAGGAACTGAAACCGGACTTTCTCGACCAGTCCTTCAATTCGAACAGGCTCACCCACCATATTGGTGTTTATTAATTTGATTCGTGTCGCTCGCGCTTCCCGCTCATATTGTGGCCTGAATTCAGCATACTCTCTCTGGCTCATGTAATTAAGACCAAGTGGTATCAGAAGGAGCAAGATCAGTGTCGCGATACCCCAAATAAGCATCCGGGTATCCCTGCTGATGAAGTATGCATACATTAAAAAAATGGTGAAGATTGCAACCACCATCACATGGATGGTGGAGATCCTCACATTGGTTGTTCCTATTTTCATTCAATCCCGATTATTTGAGAGCTGCAATTTCTTTCCGGAAGGCTACCCAGTAGATAACACCGACGAAGATCAAACCTCCGACGATATTTCCAATGGTTACAACGATGATGTTGCTCGTCCACATGGTAACCCAGGTCAAATGAGAGCTCGCAACGAGTGCAGCTGGGTCAGTGAGGAATCCCTTTGTGAACAATCCAGCAGGGATGAAGTACATGTTGGCAACACTGTGCTCGAAACCTGATGAGACGAAGGCCATGATCGGGAACCAGATCCCAAAGAACTTTCCAATAAGGTCATCAGCACAGATACCGAGGAGCACAGCCAAGTTGACCAGCCAGTTACAACCGATAGCCTTCAGGAAGCACGACCATTGGGCCATCATACTCACATAACTCGTTTTTGCAACCGCGATGGCAATTGCCCGGCTTCCGAATGCCGTTACCGTGACCGCTCCGGTTGCATCCCAGGCACTAAAAGGCCCATAGGCCATTATGTAGGCGTACACAATGGAACCAATCAGGTTTCCTATGTATACCCAGATCCAGAGATTGAGCACAGAGGCCCAGCTGATTTTATGGATAAAGGCCGCCATCGGGGCAAGCATTGCGTCACCAGTGAAGAGTTCTGCACCGGTAAGGACGATGATAATAAGCCCAACAGGGAACACAGCTCCGGTTATGAGCTGGCTAAACCCAGCGCTTGCAGTTCCATATCGGAGTGCTGCATCAGTTGCCTGAATCCCGGTACTGCACACGGTGGCGAGAGCACCTCCCATCGCGATGTAAGCGCCTGCCATGAACCCACGAAGCAGCATGTTCCAGGCGGGCAGCCCTACCTTGTACTTCCCAGCATCACCGGCTTTAGCAACGATGGCAACTGGGGGATGAAATACCATTTTTTTCACACCTCTCGAATGTCTACCTTAACCAATAACCCCAAACTCACTTTTCGTATAGGGTCAAAATTAAAATCTTTTCTGGTGTTATTAATAACTTTCTAATTGTTTTCAGGGGCACAATTCATGTTTTTAAAGTTTAAAAGGGAGAACTCCACTGGAAAAGAACCTTGAGGATAAAAATCTTTGTATAAATAGTTCTTGGTCAGGGTCGATCAGACCGTTTTTCTCCTCCCGCTCGCATCGCGTGTGTATTTTCCGAGTTCTGAGTGAAGGAGCGAATCGCCAGAAAAAACCGGCCCATCGCGGCAGACCCTGCGCCCATCGGGATCGATACAGCAGGATCCGCAAACCCCTATGCCGCACTTCATATAACGGTGAAGACTCAGGTAACTCTTCCCCGCCATCCCTGCTGCATCAAGGGTCTGCAGTACCGCCTGCATCATCTTCTCAGGGCCGCAGACACAGATCTGGCGGTACTCTGAGAGGGGGATCTCTTTCAGAAGTCCCGTCACGGGCCCATGAACGCCTGATGATCCGTCATCGGTTGCCACAAGGACACTCGTCTTCTGGGTCAGTTCAGGGAGGAACAGCAGTTCATCAGCGGTTCTTGCCCCAATCAAAAGACATTCGACAAGCCCGTGCATGACCAGCGGGCGGAGCGGTGCGGCACCCACTCCCCCGGCAATGGCCAGTGTTCCTTCCTGTTCAGGAAATCCATTTCCAAACGGTCCCCGGATCCCCAGCAGGTCCCCTGGCCGGGTCTGGAAGAGCGCACCTGTCGCATCCCCCACTCTCTGTACAGTGATAGTATCAGATCGTGAAAGGGCCATCGGTATCTCATCAACGCCCGGGATGGTCACCATCACGAACTGCCCCGGCCGGAAAGAAAATCCCGGGAAGAACGAGAATGTCCTTACCGTAGGGGTTTCCTGGGTAATCGCGGTGATCCGGACTGCCTGCAATGCCCCCTTATCCATGGGCGCACCCCACAATGGTATCCGGAGGGACCCCATCACTACTGTAGAGGTCAGTCGCTATCGACCGGAATATGCAGGGGTAATCCTTTACCGCAGTTCCGATCTGTACAGCGGAAGCTCCTGCCATCATCATCTCAATCACATCCCCTGCGGAGGATATTCCGCCGCATCCGATGATCGGGATCCGGCATGATTCGTACAGCTCGTAGACGCACCGGACCGCTACCGGAAATATTGATTTTCCTGAAAGCCCGCCGACCCGGTTTCCGAGAACCGGGCGCTTCAGTTCGGTCGAGATCCTCATCGCTTTCACCGTATTAATGGCAACAAGTGCGGAAGCTCCGCCACGTTCCGCTGCCTTGCCGCAGAGCGTAATATCAGTCACATTTGGAGTGAGTTTCACCCAGGTTGGAAGTCCAAGGCTGCTTACGGCCTGCGTGCATGCTTCCACAAGGTCCGGATCGGTTCCCAGTGCCGCTCCGTATCCAGCAGCATGCGGACAGCTCAGGTTCAGTTCAAACGCGGCAGCCGTTCCGGCAAACCACGAGGCTACGGTCCGGAACTCATCAGGATTGCCACCATATATGCTGAGAATCACTGGTTTCCCGGCAAGAACCTGTAATTCTCCTTCAAACTCGCGCGATGGGTTGGGCAGGCCCATGGCATTGAGGAGTCCCCCTTCAGTCTCAACCACGCAGGGACCCGGATGGCCCTCGCAGGGATATGGGCCGATGGACTTGGTGACCACCCCGCCGGCGCCACACGCGAGTATGCGTGCAAGCGAAGAACCTGTCGTCCCCAGGACCCCTGCGGCAAGCAGGAGATGGTTTGAAAGCGCCATCCCCCCAACCAATACCGTACCTGATGTTATCCTCACTGTCAAGGTCCGAATCTCCAGTACGAGTATTATATTCACGCCTCCCCAATATTGATGATTATGACCAGGCTCGCAATCCTTGGCGTGGGGAGGATTGGCGGGGAGACCGCATATCTCTCGACCATACTCGGTCTTGCCGATGAGCTGGTGCTCTTCGACACGGCAAAATCCCTTCTTGATGCCCAGATACTTGACCTCTCCCATACAGGGATCGATATTGGAATAGAGACCGATTGGAACCAGGTAAAGGACGCTGATATCTGTGTTTTCTCCGCGGGAATTCCACGCAATCCCGGGGTCAGGACCCGGGCTGACCTGCTCTCCGCAAACCTGCCAGCTGCCAAGATATGCACCCAGGCACTCCAGGGTTTTTCAGGAGTCCTCATTACTGTCACCAATCCGATGGATATCAATAATTATTACCTTTGCAAATCCACCGGACTGGAACCACGGCAGTGCATTGGATTTGGCGGGGATCTCGATAGTTCCCGCTTTGGTATAGCGCTCCGTACTCACGGGATAGAGGGAACCCCGTGGGTGATTGGCGAGCATGGGGAGCATCAGGTTCCCCTCTTCTCGCGTCTCTCCACACCGGTTCAGGAACAGCTCAGGGATGAGATCCTCACAGAACTTTGTACGGCGAGCATGGAAGTGATCAAGGGGAAGGGCGGGACGGTCTTCGGCCCGGCCTGGCACCTTGCCAAACTCATCCGGATCATCGCAAGGGACGAGAGAGCGTGC
>MVZQ01000006.1 GCA_002068435.1 Euryarchaeota archaeon ADurb.BinA087
TCTTTTCTCCCCCACCTTTATATCATGGGAGCCCTATCACTGTCCAGGTGAAGACTGGTATGGCTGAAACGAAGAACAATTTCTGGATGGGTGCCATAATTGGAGCGGTCATCATCATCATCATCGACCTGATGGTTCCCTTCCTTGGTCCCCTTCTTGGTGGATTCGTTGCCGGATTTATAGCAAAGGGGGGTACCCTGAATGGCGGAAAAGCAGGCTTTGTCGCAGGGATACTTGCTACGATAGTGATCGGTCTTGTCATTATCGCAGGAATGCTCTCTCCTCCCATCGCTGCATACCTTCCTCAGATGAGCACCGGTTATTTCCTCTTAATCACCATCACTCTCTATCTGGCACTCTTCGGGCTTATTGGCGGTCTTATTGCAGGAGCTCTCAGAAAATAGGGTGCTCTATTTTTTATCCGCGGAGTCATTTTTCTCATGGTGCTTTATCCCTGCAGGCCGGGCAGCTCCCGTAGTATTCAAGGTTCTTCCAGTTCCAGGGAGTAAATTCCCGGCATACCCGTGGCTTGACATCGTGGATCCTGCACCATGATCGTCCATCGTCCGATCTCCAGAAGAACGGGCAATATCGCAGTTCCTTCCCGTCAGGGTCCTGCCAGTACCGGATCCGGGCTATTTTGGGCAGGTCATCGATGGAGAGAGCCGCGCCGCTGATTTTCATTCCATCGGCCAGATAGATGGTGACATGCCGGAGAATATCCTGCCGGTCGGACTCGAGCCAGGGGACGAGGTCCTCTGCGATCCCCTTCTGTCCCCATCCCCACCGTTCGCAGCAGCGCCCGCACTGGAGGCAGTCCTGTCCAGGTGTCTTCGGTGCACTCATGTCCTATCAGGATTTCTTAGTATCTTTTCCGTGGATCCGAAAAACTATCGTCCTTCTTTTCCCGGGACAGATTTCCGGATTCCCTCATCGGGAGAAAGCATATTATCCCGCAGTCCCACTTCCTCTTCATCGGCATGGTGAACTCTGCAGGCGAATTCCCGATATCCTGCCGGATCATTGCACTCATCCAGGAGCGAAACCGTCTCTTCTCCTATCCCCTGGACCATCTCGCAGAACGAATACAGGAGACGGGTTTTTGCTGTAGCTCCTGCGGAGCGTGCTGTACACGGATCCGGAATGGCCACGTCTTCCTGCTCGACCGGGATGCCGCGGCTGCCCGGGCAATCGATCCCGCCTCACTTATTCCTGCTCCTGACCCGGAGTTCTGTGACCAGGACGGCACCTTCTATGGTTCAGGGTACTCGCTGCGGACAAGGGGGGACACAGTCGGTTCGTGCTGGTTCCTGCAGGATGGCAGGTGCCGGATCTACCCCCAACGATTCGCGGTCTGCAGAACGTACCCATACATGCTCCGGAGGATTGTTGATGAGCAGGGAACCCCCGACTGGCGTTTTATTGCGAGGTTGTCTCAGCATGGAAGCTCAGGCCACAGGATACAACCGGAAGAGTGCCGCCGTATCGCCCTGGAAACAAGGGGGTATGAGAATGCCCTGCTCACGCACGAAATCGCCTTCCTTGAATTCATGCGAGGGTATTTTTCAGAAGAGGGGCTCTTTCACGATCCTTACCAGTATTCCCGGTCATTGAACCGGGCCGCCGCAGGAGAACCAGTGACCATCATGGTATACTATGACCAGGGCCTGGAAGAACAGCTGGTCAGGGCGGGCTGGGTGGGGAGGAGGGACTCGCTGTCATTCTGTTGATCCATCGCCAATCGTAAAACGAATACCTCCCGTTCCAGCCAACCGTGACCCTGAATAGGTGTGAGAAGTTCCCGGGCGACATTGAACCTCCCCCTATGTCTTCACCATTCCGGTTGCACGGGCAATCGTCCCCTGTCTTCAGGAGCCCTCCTTGCACGTGAAGGAGTCTGTGGTATCTTCTCAATTCAAAAAATTCTTATTCGTGCAATGAATCACTCATGTACAGAAGAATCGACCGGGATGGGAACAGGAAATGAAAAAGGAACGGTGCGATGAGACTCCTCCGATAAGCCGGGCTAAGAAGAAGCTGCTGCAGGAACTGGCACGCGAACATGGTACCCCGATCTTTGTCATCGACCACGAGAAGATCCGGCAGAATTACCGGGAGTTCAGGCAGTACATGCCCGACGTCCAGGTCTACTTCGCGGTCAAGGCAAATTCCACCCCGTCAATTGTGAAGACCCTCTATGACCTGGGGGGCAGTTTCGATGTTGCTTCCCTCCCTGAGTTCATGATCGTCTACCAAAATATCAAAGGCATGCCGGAAAAGGAGCGGCTGGACTGGATCTGGGACAAGATCATCTATGCCAACACGATAAAACCGATCGAGACCCTCCAGGTCCTCGACCAGTACAAGCCCCTGGTTACGTTCGATAACCACGAGGAGTTAAAAAAGATCAGGCAGTATGCCCAGCATGCCGGTCTCGTGCTCCGGCTCCGGGTGCCAAACACCGGCTCGATGGTGGAGCTCTCCTCGAAGTTCGGGGCCGATCCGGGCGAAGCAGTGGACCTGATCGAGGAGGCGTTCGGGATGGACCTGGTCGTTGAAGGCCTGAGCTTCCATGTCGGCAGCCAGTGCACCAATTTTGAGAATTACATGCAGGCGCTCCAGTTGTCAGCCAATATCATCGATGAAGCCGAGTCCCGGCTGGACCGGAAGATACGGATCCTTGATATCGGGGGAGGGTTCCCGGTGAAGTATCACCCGGGGGTCAAATCCCTGAGGACGTTGGCAAAGAAACTGAATGCCGAGATCAAACGACTGTTCCCCTCCGATATGCAGATCCTCGCGGAACCGGGGCGATTCCTTGTTGCCAATGCCTGCACGTTGGTGGCAAAAGTGGTGGGAAAGACAATCCGGGATGGAAAGCCGTGCTATTACATCAATGACGGGGTGTACCATACCTATTCCGGGCAGATCTTTGATCACTGCACCTACCCGGTCCTCTCCTTCAAGCCCGGTGAACGGCGGCTCTCCGCGGTCTTCGGACCGACCTGTGATTCGTTTGATACGATCACCCTCTCAGCCGAGCTCCCGGAACTCGAGATTGGTGACCTGGTCTTTTCGGAGAACATCGGAGCATATTCGATTGCATCATCCACCTTCTTCAACGGGTTTCCTCCGGCAAAGGTGGTAAATATCAACCAGTGATCCAGATCCCCCCATTTTTGCCTGAGATGTGGAACGAGAAGGAAGCTACTCCCTCCCTCATTCCACAGTTTTATTGACCTGCAATCCAGAAGGGGATCTCATGGTCGCGGGCAACAGGTTCCGGAAGCTGTTCGGAGTGTTCTCCAGGACAGGCCTCGGAGGTGAAGGGATTCTCCGGACGGAAGGGAGAGGCAGGGAAGCACATCAGATGCTCACCGGAGCATACGAGGCAGGGATCCGCTATTATGACTCTGCCCCCGCATATGCGGGCAGCGAACGATACCTCGGCCGGTTCTGGCAGGAGCACCCGGGCTGGGCAAAAGAGGCGTTCCAGACCAGCAAATCGGCTGAGAGGGATGCACAAGGTGCTTTGGCTGATCTGGCACGGAGCCTCTCCACCCTCGGGCGGGACCAGCTTGGCCTCTGGCAGATCCATGATCTGAGGGATGCTGTGGACATCAGGAGGCTTGAGGCGAAGGGAGGTGCCCTCCAGGCATTCTACAGTGCCCGCACTACCGGAACCGTGCGGGCGATTGGTGTCACCGGGCATCATGACCCGGCGGTTCTCCTCCATGCGGTCAGCTCATGGGACGTGGATTCGGTCCTCCTCCCGGTGAGCCCGATCGAGACTGCCCTTTCGGGATTCTCTGACCTGGTGATCCCTGCAGCCAGGGAGCGGGGAATCGGGGTGATCGGGATGAAGGTGTTCGGGGGTGGGAGTTATCTCTCCCCGGAATCGGGCCTCCTCCCCGAACATTTTCTCCGGTATGCGCTCTCCCAGGATGTCGACATGGTGATCGCAGGATGTTCCAACCAAAACGAGGCCCGCCTCCTTGCCCGGGTGGGGAACGAATTCTCTCCGATGGATGAGGAGGAGCAGTCCCGGCTGGTCGGATTGTTCCGCCCGTATGCCCGGCTCCTGGCCTTTTACCGGGGAGTCATTTAACTCTGCTCCGCATCAGAGAATTTTCCTGCAACGGATCCCGCCAGGTGCCCTGAAAGGCGAGTGGCCCGGCCCGCTTTTCAAAGGATCTGAAGCAGGGTACTGGGCGGATTTACAGCTTTCTCTGGAAGAAGCTGATCATCTGGGTGTATGCATCGGTCGCCGCATCATCGGTTGCAAGCGATTCATTGGCGATCATGAATCCGTGGGGTTTCCCCTGGTATACTTTCAGTTCGTAGTAGGTTCCTGCATCGTCAAGTTCTTTCGTGTAGTTGTATATTCCGTCTATCGGGCTTGGGGCGTCCCCGGATCCATGGAGTATAAGGATCGGGTCAGCGAGCGATCCAATCTGCTCTGCCGGGGTCGTGTCATTGGTATATCCGCGTGAGTAAGGGAATCCGTAGAATGCAACCCCCGCCTTCAGGTCCTGCACCTGGGGGAGGAAGAGCATCGTGTACCTCCCGCCGGCGCAAAAACCGGTCAGGCCGATTCTTGCAGGATCGACCTCCTGCCGGGTTTCGAGCAATGCGACCGAGGAGCGTACAATTGCCTCGACCTCAGGGTCGCCAGCCTGTTGTCCGTACGTCTGCCATTCGGGAGCGATTACCACATATCCGTCTCCTGCCATCCGTTCGATCATGTCCTTGTAGCCCTGTTCGAGCCCGTTGAACGAATGCAGGAGCACGATCCCCGGGTGCTTTCCCACCGTGGAAGGGACGGCCAGATAAGCCGGGTAGTCTTTTCCGCCAGCAGAAATGGTGATCATCGAGCCGGTCACCGGACCGGTCGGGGTCTGGTTCCCCTGGCTCCCGGTTATGCAACCCGCACTGAACAGGACGAGGATGAGGAAGCTGCAGATGATGAGGGAAGGTATGAATTGTTTCATGGTCTCTCACGCGTGACGAGTAACCATTCCGGACGTAAAAAGGATTTCCGGATGTTTCACATTTTATAACATTGTTTCACCGGTTCTCTGGAAGGAAAACTGGCAGAGGCCCGGGGATAGCCCGGGTGCGACTTCCCCTCTTTGCCACAATCCTGCCTACCCTGGATCAACCGATTGGGCGCTGGAATCAGATCCCAATCAGAAGGGTGGTATTCAATCCTGGAAATAAGGGGTGTTTTCAGACAGATTATCGATATCCGGCGCAGATACTGAAATAGCAGATGAGCGAAGGTTCATGGGAGGAAGATGATGGATCATGATACGGGTTCTGATCCCACGTTCTGATTCCGGTCCCGCTTCACATCTCCCCGGATTATTCCCAGCTGGTTTGAGTGGTGCTGTATCCCCTGGCGCACTTCTCATAGTACTGCTGGTGGCACTCCTCGGCAGGCCAGAACACTCCCGCAGGCAGGATATCGAGGGGCACCGGCTCTCCTCTTGATGTGCTGACGCTCCTGTTGAAGGATTCAGCCAGTGCTCTTTGTTCCGGTGAGTGATAAAAAATGACAGGCCGTGGCGTCCCCTTCTCCTGTGAGACCGGAACAAGATTCCAGAATACATCCAGGAGGTCGGCATAGGATATCCGTGCCGGATTGAAGATCACCTGGACGGCCTCGACATGCCCCGTGTTCCCGGAAGAGACCTGTTCATAGGTGGGATCGGGAACATCTCCCCCGGTATACCCTACCCTGGTGGCAATAACGCTCTCCCTTCTCCGGAACTCTGCCTCGAGATCCCAGAAACACCCGGCGGCAAACGTTGCCACCTCGCCATGCAGGCTGTCTTCCATGATTGCATATGTGGCACCGGAAAAGATGGAGGTTCCGGTGTGGCCCTGCCGGATACAAACCAGTCGGTCCCGCCACTCTGCGGAAGTGGCAGGAAGGGCGCCGATGTTTTTTATACCACCCCCCTGTATTTTCCTGTAGGCTATGTCCCCCTGTATCCTGGTCCTGAACGACCAGTCAATCCGCCATGACCTGAAAGGTCATCCCGAGTCAGAACTGCGGATGGAGCAGATCAGATCCGTTCTCCCCGGCCGCAGGATCGTTCTTAAGGCTCCTCCTGCCTCCATGGATGATCTCCTCCGGGTGCATCTGCCGGAATACTTATCCCGGCTCGAAGACCTTTCAGGCCGGTGCCGTCCCGGGGGAGCAGCATTCCTTGATTCGGACACCTACGTCGTTTCCGGTTCCTGTGACGCGGCACGATATGCGGCCGGTGCAGCGATCGCGGCTGCGGAAGAGGCACTCTCCGGCCGGCCGGCATTCGCTGTGGTCCGTCCTCCCGGCCACCATGCAGGCCCGGTGTACGGGATGGGATTCTGCCTCCTCAACAACGTTGCTGTTGCGGCAGCCCGGGCTCTCCTGACGATATCCCGGGTTGCCATCATCGACTGGGATGTCCACCATGGGAACGGGACCCAGGCGATCTTCTATGACTCGGAGCGGGTACTCTACTGCTCCGTGCACCGCTCACCCTTCTTTCCCGGCACCGGGAGCAGGGAAGAGACAGGAAGCGGGGAAGGGGAAGGATTCACGATAAATGTCCCGCTCCCGTCCGGGTCGGGGGGCGATGCATATCTCCGGGCTTTCCAGGAGGAGATCCTCCCTGCTGTCTGCTCGTTTGACCCTGACCTGATCCTGATCTCAGCAGGGCAGGACTCGCTTTCTGATGACCCCCTTGGCGGGATGAACCTGGGGCCCGGCGACTTTAGCAGGTTCACAGAACTGTTATGCTCTGTTGCCAGGAAACCGCCGGCACTCGTTCTCGAGGGAGGGTATGGGCCTTCCCATGGGGAGGCAATTACGGAGATCCTCCGGGTCCTGGACCGGTGGGAGTAGCGCAGCATGGATGATGAGCCATGTGGGGAGGAACAGCAAGGTTCCCCCATGAGGACGGTGTTACGGTCTCCATGACACGATTTTAGGAGAGAGGGGAATGAACCGCCACTGTCAAGGTACTCCCAGGTGATAGGGTGTTCAGGAAAAAATAATACGATCTCCCATCTCCTCTTATTCGTACTGTTCGCCGGTCACCTTGCGTTCGCTACCAGCAGGAGAAATAGAACGTTGTGCCCTTGTCCACTTGGGATTCTACCCAGATGCGGCCCCCGTGCATCTCGACAATCCGCTGGACGATTGCAAGGCCAATCCCCGTGCCTTCATATGCATCAGAAGTCTGCAGTCTCTCGAACACCCCGAAGATCTTTTCTGAATATTTCATATCAAATCCGATTCCGTTATCCCTGATAAAGTACATGAGCTGCCCGTCCCGGGTCAGGGAACCGATCTCCACAAGCGGAGCTTCCCTCTTCTGCGAATACTTTATTGCGTTCCCGATGAGGTTTGCATACACCTGCTTTAACAGCGACGGGTCTGCCTGACAGGGAGGGAGATCCCCTACTTTAAATTCCACCTTTGAGAATGCGGGATCTTTTCTGATCTCGTGGAGGATCTCCCTTACCATGACGGAAGGCTGAACGGTCTCCTTCTCAAGGCCCCTCATCCTCAGTCGCGAAAAGGCAAGGAGGTCATCGATCAGCCTGCCCATCGCGTGCGCATTGTTCCGGAGCGATTCAAGGTAATTCCTGTCTTTTTCCGGGATGTCTGTGAGATCCTGCAGGAGGATTGAGGAATACCCGGAGATGGCTCTCAGGGGTGCCCGGAGATCGTGGGAGACGGTATAGGTGAAGGATTCGAGGTTCTTGTTGACCTCGGTTAGCTGCCGGGTCCGTTCGTCCACCCTGGTCTCGAGCTCGGTATTGAGATCCTGTATCTCTTTTTCGACCTCTTTTAACCGGGTGATATCGTTGCCTATCGATAGGATCTCAACAACCGTACCTTCCTTGTCATACAGGGGCCGGTTCGTCCATGCTATCCATACCCGGCCGCCATCCATCTTCGTATTCTCGTTTTCAGTCACTTCATATTTTTCCGGATGGACGGCGAGGTCGAGGATCTTAAAGCGGAGATTCTCCCCGTTGCTCCCAAATTCCGGTACGATGGTCCCGACAACATTCTGCCCGATAATCTCCTCGGTATCGAATCCGAAGAATTTCAGTGCATAATCATTGATAAAGGTGATATTTCCCAATGTATCGAATCGGAGTATGATGCTGTTGGCACTCTGAACAAGGGTGCGGTACTGCTCTTCTTCAGCCTTGAGATCAGCCAGCGTGGTCTTCACTCGTGCGACCATCGAGGAGATACTCTCTTCCAGGGCGATGAGTTCTTCGCTTATCGGCGGTGTGATGGGATGGTCAAGATCTCCTTCTGCTATCCTGTTCACATCCTGCACCATGGTCTTGATGGGGCGGGTAAGGGTCTGGATCACGATGAGGGCAAGCAGACCGCAGATAACAAGGGCAACCAATCCCAGCGAAATCAGGAAGAGGGAACTCTCATTAAGGGCGTCATGGATTGGTTGATTGCTATACGTCAGCTCAACAATCCGGCTCGCATCTGAGCCGTAGCGTTCGTCCTTGAGATCAATGAAGAGATACTTGACGGTGTTCCCTTCAGAGGAGCTGGGAATAGTAAGGGTTGTCCGGTTGGCAAAAATCCCTCTGAGCAGTGCAGTGAGTGCGGGATCTTTAACCTCCACGGGAGTGTCATTAATGCTCTCCCTTAACGTCGAATCGAAGATACGGACATTCACCAGGTAGGGATTGGCCTGTTTCACCTTCCGGAGGAGGTTTTCATCGACGTACCGGTATTTCATCGGGGGTGTCACGTTTGAAATACCAACCTCGAGGATATACCGGTGGTCCGGGGTTGGCATATAGGCAAATTTTCTCAATTCGCCCGTACTCTTTTCACCAACGATGCGGTCCGGAAAGAACCCGGAAGAGCTACGTATGCCGGCAAGGTAATCGGCGAAGTAGGGGGCAAATTCAGAAAAGTTCAGGCCCAGTTCCACGGGATACGTGGTGGCGATGATGGTTGCCGCATCATCGATCACGTATAGCTCCATCTCCCCTCCGATCTTTTGTTTCACCATCTCGAGATCCATCTTTGCAGGATCTCCGCCTGCCCGGGAATATTCCTGGAGGAAGGCAGGGAATGCAACCTCCATCTGCTGGTTCAGGCTGTCATCGTAATACCGGAGTGCTTCTTCCTTGGACCTGAAATGTGAGACGATGTTGTTCTCTGACTGGAGTTTGATAAGTTCAGCATTTTCTTCGAGGTTCCGTTGGGTTGAAAGATAGCTGATTCCGATAAGCCCTGCTACCGCTATCATGAGGATGAGGAAGATTGCCCCTATCAGGTAGTATGAGAACGGATAGCCACTAATTACGTCCTTCCCCATACCCCTTCTCCTTATCATTCTGTTCCCGGGTAATGGTAATGATACTATCGTGTTGGAGATCTGCACTATTATGAGGCGAATCGCCTTTTTTCAAAGGAAGGTATGATACTTCAGGCGGATTCTTCGAACGTGAAATAAAAGGTTGCCCCCTTGCCTGGTTCACTCTCAGCCCAGATTTTTCCCCCATGGCGGTGTATGATTCGTTCGACGCTTGCAAGACCGATCCCGGACCCTTCGAACTCTTCTGGTTTATGAAGTCGCTGGAAGGGTTTGAAGATCTGTTCTGAGTACTTCATGTCAAATCCAATACCGTTATCCCTCACGTAATAGAGTATGGTGGAGTCTCTGACGATTGCCCCGATCTCGATCCGGGGCGCATTGGTATCCCTCGTGAATTTTACCGCATTTCCGATAAGATTTTCATATACCTGCCGGAGCATCACCGGATCCGCATAGCAGTGTGGCAATTCCCCGACTCTGATCTCGATCTGCCGGTCTGGCATCGGCTCAAGTCGCATGGCTACGATCTCCCGGACCAGCGCCGTTGGATCAATCCACTCGCGGCTGAGTTCCTGCCGCCCCACCCGGGAGAGGGTCAGAAGTCCATTGATCAAATTATCCATGATTCCGATGTTCTTCCGGATTACCTCGATATAGTGCCGCTCCTTCTCATCCAGCCGCGAATCGGTCGATTTTTGCAGGATAAATGAGTATCCGTCAATGTATCGGAGGGGAGCCCGGAGGTCATGGGATACCGAATAGGTGAATGTCTCCATCTCGGCAGTGGCTTCTCCCAGTTCCCTGGTTCTCTGCTCGACTCTCCGCTCCAGTTCCAGATTCAGCTGTCGCATCTCCTTCTCGATGTCCTTTAAACGGGAAATGTCGACAATAGTTCCCCGGGTACCAAGAACCGTTCCTTCATTGATGAATCGTGCGGTATTATACACCATGATCGGAAAGATGCTGCCGTCTTTCCTGATAGCGGTGTATTCGTCCCCCTCCGTCTTCTTCCCGTGCAGGACTGCCGTGAAATTCTCATTTGCCCGTACACGGTCTTTTGGAACCAGCACATCGAAAAGAGTTATTCCTTTCTCGAGATCCTCTGGGTCATACCCAAATAAGGCATAGGCTGCGGGATTAGCAAAGGTGATTTTCCCGGTCATTTCAGTCTCAAAGACCCCTTGAGGCAGGAACTGGATGAGATCCATGAATCGTTTCTCATTGATCTCACACTCCCTGATCTGCTCTTTCAGCTTTTCAACCATGAGCTGGGTTCTTTCAGCAAGGATTGAGAACTCATAGCCGGTGACCGGCCTGATGGCTTGGTTGAGATCTCCACTGGCGATCGTATCAACATCTTCGACAAGCTGCTCAATGGGGCGCGAGATCTTTCGGGAGACCAGGATGGCGATAAGTGCTCCGGAAAGGAGCACAAGTGCAGCAACCAGGGCATGCTGTATGGCGAGCTGGTTCAACTGGCTGGTAAGGAGTGCGTCATTGTAGGTGATTTTGGCAAAAATGCTGGTATCCGCTCCATAGGTGGGATCGCGGAGATCAATCACCTGCCAGAAGATGGTCCGTTCCCGCTCATTGTCATGAACCTCCTGGCTGGTCCGGTTCTCCCAGAGGATATAATCAAGCATGGCATGGTCCTGCTCGGTGGGAACATACGTGGTATTCCCTATCAGCCGCTTCTGCTTCTGGAACAGCAATACTTCTTCAAGATAGGGATTGAATTCCCAGATATTATTGATCGCATCATGGCCGAGCATTCTCCGCTCCCCCTCAAAATGTTCCGAGCGGAGCCCGAGCTCAAGGATGTATCGGTGATCAGGGGTTGGCATGTAACTGAATTTTGTCCGGGCTCCTGTGTTCCAGTCATTGACCACCCGGTCAGGGTAGAATCCCGATGTATTTTCTATCTCATGGAGATACTGGCAGAAGTCTGGGTAGATGACTGTAAAGTCCAGCCCGATGTCGGCAGGCACCGTCGCATATTCGATGACGCACCTGTCATTGATGACATAGACATCCATGCCGCCTATCGCAGATTTAAGGCCTTCGAGGTCCATTCGGGCAGGGATTCCTCCCGTCCTGTTGTATTCCTGCATCACTACCGTGAACGCCTTCTCCATCTCGTCGTTGTAGGTCGTATCATAGAGTTTAAGCCCGACATCGTTCAATGTGAAGGAGTTGTCGATGTACATCTCGGTCATGACTCTGAGCCGATTTGCATTATCCTTGAGATCCCGGGCAGAATGTGCGTAGTTGACCCATATCCCGGCAAGAACGAGTATGATAATGATAAGAACAATGATCCCGGTGAGGAGATGCTTGAATGGCAGCTTTCTATCGGTGATTGGAATCCGGGTCTCCCCCTTCACTGATAATAGAAATTCAAGTCATAAAAATGATCTGGATCGTTCTTATCATATCGAAGAATCGAAGTGAAAGATTCGCATTCCAGTGCATGGATTGTCCCGGTTGGCAGGGAGGATATCGTATTGTATCCCTCGCGGTCTCCCGCTTTCTTTTCGACACCACCCAGCCAACACAATACCTATCGTATCAGCCATCAAACAGGCTGATCGATCGTTATGGCATCACTTTCAGAGCGAATTCCAACCCCCTCGAGTTTCGAGAGGACCTCCAATGTCGTTCTCGCAATCGCAGGGGCATTTCTGATCGCGGTTATTGTGTGGTTTGCCACAGAGAACCCGATCTATACGATTGCTGCGGCCCTGATCGTGGGCTACCTCCTACTCGGGGTCAGGATCGTCCGGCCCACCCACCGGGTGCTGATCGAGTTTCTCGGAAAATTCCAGAGGTTCGGCGGGCCGGGATTCTACTGGGTCCTCCCGGGCTTCCAGAAGCTCTACGCAGTGAACATCACTGAAAAAATGGTGAATGCCACCCGGCAGGAGATCATCACCGCCGACAACCTGAACGCGACCGTGGATGCCCAGGTCTACTTCAAGGTGAAGGATGACGAGGTGAACGTGAAGCGGTCCCAGTACAATGTCTTCAACTACGAGGACCAGATCGTCAACCTGGCCCGGACCACCCTCCGTAACATCATCGGGACGCTCTCTTTAAAGTCGGCAAACAGCGAGCGGTCACGGATCAACGATGAGCTCGGGAAGGTGCTGAAGACCGAGACCCAGTCCTGGGGGATCGAGATCGTCAGGACCGAGCTGAAGGAGATCATGCCTCCGCCCGACGTGCAGGACACGATGAACAAGGTGGTCAAGGCCGAGAACGAGAAGATTGCCGCGATCGACTTTGCAACGGCACGGGAGACCGAAGCCGATGGGCTGCGCAGGGCTGCCGTCAAGCAGGCGGAAGGGGTAAAACAGGCCAAGATCCTCGAAGCCGAGGGGCAGGCCGAGGCGATCCGGCTCGTGAACGAGGCTGCCGACCGGTTCTTCATCGGCAACGCCCAGAAGCTGAAGTCCCTCGAGGTGACCGAGAGCGCTTTAAAGACGAATACCAAGATCGTCCTCCCGGAAGGCCAGCAGATCGTGAATGTGATTGGGGAGCTTGCCGGGAGCAAGATGGGGCTGCAGGAATAGAAGAACCAACATCCTTTTTCAGGTATCCGTTCACATGAATGTCAGATCTCCCTGGTCTAGTGATTTTGAGTGCAGTAGTTCAAAAGAAGAAAAAGAGCTCTGGCATTCCTCCCTCCCTCAGCGAACTGGTTTTCCCTAGGCCCTCTTCCCTCGATTCATTTTCTCCCCGCACTTCTCTATCTTATATAGGAGCAGTTCTTTACCCTCTACCAATCAATCACCTCCAAGCGGAGACGGTGCATGAAAGTCCTCCATACTTCTGACTGGCATCTGGGCAACGTGTTGCATGGGAGGAAGAGGTATGACGAGTACGAACAGTTCCTCGACTGGCTGGTGGGGTGTATCAGGGATGAGCAGATTGATGTTCTGCTGATTGCGGGGGATATCTTTGACACAACTGCCCCAAGCAACCGTGCACAGGAACTGTACTACCATTTTCTCAACCGGGTGGCGGAGATTCATGGCCTCCAGGTCGTGGTTACCGGTGGAAATCACGACTCCCCGTCATTGTTGAATGCCCCAAAACCCCTCCTTCGGCAGTTACACATCCATGTGGTGGGGGCAGCCACCCCGGATATATCAGAAGAGGTGTTCCTTCTCAAATCAGGGGATAGCTTGGAATCCGTGATTGTGTGTGCGGTCCCCTATCTTCGTGACAGGGACATACGGAGGGTAGAGCCCGGCGAGAGTATCGATGACAAAATGACGAAGATCCAGGAAGGGATCAGCGATCATTACCGTCAGGTGTGGACCGTTGCACAATCGCTCAGGGGGGATAGAGCGATACCGATCATCGCAATGGGGCATCTGTTCCTTGCCGGGTGCTCCCCAAACGGGGATGACAGGGTCAGGGAGCTGTATATCGGCACCCTTGATGGTGTTGACCCGGGCAGCATCCTCCATGGATTTGACTACCTGGCACTGGGACACCTCCACGAGCACCGGAAAGTCACAGGAAGTCCATGGTGCCGGTACTCGGGAGCACCGATTCCCCTTGGATTTGGTGAAGCCGGACAGGAGAAGAAGGTGGTAGTCATCGATCTTCCCGAAGAGGGGACCCGATCGGTACGGGAGGTCCCGGTCCCCTGCTTTCTAAGGTTGCAGAAGATCCCGGGTACGATCTCCGCAATCGAGCAGACACTGCGAGGGCTATGTGCAGGAGAGGAGCGTGTCTGGGTTGAAATCGTTGTCGAATCTGGTGGCACCTCGGCGGGTCTCCAGTCACGCCTCCATGACCTTGTGCGGAATTCACCTGTGGAGATCCTGAAGATTGAGAATGCTGCTCTCACGAATGCGGTATTACGTGCCATGGAGGAAGGGGAGCATCTTGGAGATCTTGATGAGACGGACGTCTTCTCCCGCTGCCTGGACGAACATGGGATAACGGGTGGGGACCGGGATCAGCTGATCACCCTGTTTCAGGAGATCCTGGTCGCGGTCCGGGAAGAAGACCGATATGCAGAATGAGGAAGCACGATGCGGATACTGAAGCTCCGTTTCAAGAACCTGAATTCTCTCGCGGGAGAATGGAGCATCGATTTTACGCACCCTGCATATGTCTCACCAGGTATCTTTGCAATAACGGGACCCACAGGATCAGGGAAGACCACCATCCTCGATGCGATCTGCCTGGCCCTCTATGGGCAGACTCCCCGTCTGAAAACGATCTCGAAGAGCACGAACGAGATCATGACCCGGAATGCCGCTGAATGTTTTGCCGAGGTTGAGTTCGAGTCCCAGGTCGGCCGCTTTGTCTGCCATTGGAGCCAGCGCCGGGCACACAAAAAACCGGAGGGAGAACTGCAGCCTCCAAAGCACGAGATTGCCGACCAGGCTTCGGGAAAAGTCCTTGAGAACAAACTGCAGAGGGTGGCAGAGAGGGTCATCCAGACCACGGGGCTCGATTTTACCCAGTTCACCCGCTCGATCCTGCTCGCACAGGGTGATTTCGCTGCGTTCCTGAATGCAAATCCCGATGAACGGGCCCCGATTCTCGAAAAGATAACAGGAACAGCGATCTATAGCGATATCTCAAAAAAAGTGCATGAGAGGAATACCCTGGAGGCTGGAAAAAGGAACGAGCTCCAGGAGAGGATTGGAATCCTCGAGATCCTCTCCCCAGAGGAAGTCGCTGCTCTGAAGCGTACCTCAGAAGAGATTGGGGAAGCGATCCGGAAAAAGTCATCTGAACGCGACTCGATCAGGAAGGCTGCAGAATGGCTGCAGCAGATCTCCCGGCTTGAGGCGGAGATCGAAGCCCTTGCGGAAGAGAACCGATTGCTTGAGGTGAAAAGGGCGGATGCTGCACCCGATCTTGCCCTTCTTGCCCGGGCAAGGAAGTGTCAGCCGTTCGAAGAGTCCTATCGGGATCTCACCTCTTCGAGAAAACTCTCTGAGACCTATGAAAGCGAGATTGGTGCAGCGAGGGAACAACTGGATGGTACCCGGGTTTCCTATATGGCATCGCTCAGGGCGTATGAGAGCGCACGGCAACGGTATGAATCGCTGAAGGCTGCTGCAGAAGAAGAGAAACAGGTTCTCATCCGGGTCCGGAATCTCGACACCCGGATTCAGGAGATAAAAGATCAGATTGCCGAGAAGAAGATCGAGCTGAAGAAGGGTGAGGCCAGCCTCCAGCAATGCACACGGAATATCACCAAGCAGACCGAACGGGACAAGGAGAAGAAAGCCGAGCTCACCACGGCCATCACCTACCTTGAGGATCATCCGGAAGATTCCCTCCTGCGGGAGATCTTATCGGGTCTTGGTGAGAAAATGCGGCACTATGAACAGCTGACCCGGCGTCTTCTGTCAAACAGGGACCAGCTGGCATCACAGACTGCCGAAGTGGAACGGCTCAAAAAAGCCCATGAAGCCCAGAGAACGCTCCTCGAGGAGATAGATCGGGAGTTTCAGGAGGCAACCGCGGCAGCACGGATGATTGAGGAGACTGCCGATCAACTGATGGATTACCGTGAATCCGGATTCTGGCAGTCTTGTGTGGTATCCCTGAAAGAACGGCGGATAAAATTAGAGGCCGAGCTGAAGATTCACGATGCTATCGAGCAGATTGGCGTGAAGATCCGGGAACGTGAAGAACACCAGGCCCAGCTGAAGGAGGAGATTGCAAAGAAACGGGAGATCCTGTCAGGCCTGATACGTGAACAGGATCTGAAAGAAGAGATTCGTGCCCGGATCGAGACCAATCTCGCGCTCCTCCACCGTATCGAAAGCCTTGAAGAGGCTCGAAGTCACCTTCTGGAGGGTGACCCCTGCCCGTTGTGCGGCTCTCCTGATCATCCTTATGTCCGGGGGACCATCCCCCGTATGGACAGGGTGAAATCAGAATGGGAGGAGATCAGAGAGGAGTTGAGAATGCTCTCCGACCAGATACGACAGACGGAACTTTCTCTCTCACAATCAGAGACAACCCTCTCGTCTGATATAAGAGCGGTAACGGAACAAAAGGATCGGATCCGTGAACTGCTGGATGACTCAGTCCTCGGGTTCGAGGATATGGGTTTTGTCACGAACTCCAGCCTCCTGAAAAAGTCCCTCTCCCATGCCCTCACGCTCTGTGAGGTGCATTCTGCATGGTGTTCCGATATCGTCGCATCTTATGAAGGTATAGTGCCGCGGTTGAAGGATGCCTCCGATGCCGCGACCCGGATAAAAGAGAGTCTCTCCAGTCATCAGATTGCGTTGGGGAATCTTGACATATCGTTGAAAATTCGCTCAAACACCCTGTATGAGCTGGAGCAGCAGGTTGCATCGGATGCAGAGGAACTGGCACGATTATATCAGGAAGTTGCCGCTGAACTTCATGGGTTTGGAATAGCGTTTACGGAGGGGACATCGATTGCCGGGATCCTGGAATCCCTGGAGAAGAGGAAGCGGGAGTTCGAGAAGATGGCGAAACGGAAAACGGATATTGAAAAGGAGATTGACCTCATTGCGGGCACCATACAGAACCACCAGAAGCAGATGGAGGATACCAGAGTGGCCGTTGCATCGCAGTTGCAGGGTATCAGCGAGAAAGAGGGGGTATTCGCCGCATTAGACCAGGAGAGGAAGGAATTATTTGGCACCAGGGATCCCGACCGCGAAGAGAAACGATCGGCTGATGAGCTCCGTTCTGCCGAGGAACAATTCAGAGAGGCTTCCAGTACGTCCAAAGAGTATGAAACCCGTATTAAAACGTTACAGGAGCAGATCGAGAAGAAGAGCGGAACTCTGGAGCAGATCCTGATCACGGTCCGGGATCATACTTCTGCATTTCTGGCCGGCATCCAAAAGGCAGGATTCTTGGGAGAGGAGGAGTTTAACGCATCACGGATGCCCCGTGACCGGTTTGAAGTGCTCGAGAAGAGGGAGACTGACCTGATCTTCGAGGAACGGGATCTCTCATCACGGATAAAGGAAAGAACGACTGCCCTTTCATATGAGCGATCCCTGAACCTGACCGATAAGTCCCCTGATACTCTGGAAGAGAAGATCTCTTCACTCGAATCGGATATGAGCGGTCTCAACCAGGAACAGGGGGGTATCCGCCAGAAGGTGATCGATCATGAGGCACTGGTTGCCCACCAGAACGAGCTGCTCCTCGTGCTCCGGAAGCAGGAGGCAGAATGCCTCCGCTGGGAGAAGCTGCACGATCTGATCGGATCTTCGGATGGGAAAAAATTCCGGGTCTTTGCACAGGGTCTCACGTTCGACCGCCTCATCGCCCATGCGAACCGGCACCTCAGGAAGATGAGTGACCGGTATCTCCTCATACGGGGGGGAAGATCCTCCCTTGACCTCGATATCATGGACAATTACCAGGCAGGGGAGATCCGCTCCACAAAGAACCTTTCCGGAGGGGAGAGTTTCATTGTCAGCCTCGCCCTCGCCCTCGGACTCTCTGGCATGGCAAGCCGGAATGTTCGGATCGATTCGTTGTTCCTGGATGAAGGATTCGGGACGCTGGACAGTGAGACCCTCGAGGTAGCCCTTGAGA
Organism: Euryarchaeota archaeon ADurb.BinA087; assembly: GCA_002068435.1. GTDB lineage: Archaea > Halobacteriota > Methanomicrobia > Methanomicrobiales > Methanospirillaceae > UBA9949. The sequence continues at coordinate 17,934 of MVZQ01000006.1, forward strand.
CCCTCGCAACCCTGCAGCAGGAAGGAAAGATCATCGGGATCATCTCCCATGTCCCGGCGCTCAAGGAGCGGATATCGACAAAGATCATTGTCGAGAAGATGACGGGCGGGAGGAGCCGGCTCAAAGCCCCGGGGTGCAGGGCTCCTGGCACTTCATGATCAATCGAATTGAGGATTTTCTGGCCATTCGGATAATTTCGACGAAAGGAATCGTTCAAGACTCCAACCGCGTAATACTGTAGTATCCTATGACAGCCCGCTGTTCGGTCATCCAGGGTCTTTTTGGGGATCATCTGGAAGCGTTCATCAGTGACTTCCAGGCCGGGAGTGAACGCAATCCTTTCTCAACCTGGCTCATCCTTCCCACCGAACGGCTCGTGCAGCATGTCAGGGACGAACTTTCGAGAAAGGATGTTCCCTTCATCCCGTCCCGGATCTGCACGATGAAAGGATTCTGCAGGAGTTATTTTGAGGAGCATCGGACCACCACGCGTGAACTGACAGAGGCAGAGTCGCGACTGCTCCTCACACAGATCCTTTCCGACAACCGGGAGGTGCTGCCGTTGTTCTTTGTGCGGGACCGCCCCCTGCCCGGCACCATCGAGAATCTCCAGGAATTCATACGGGTTATCACGGCGAGGAACGTCAGCTTCCCGGAATGCCTCGGAGATCTGCAGGGCGAGAAGAGTGAGCAGATTGCCAGGATCATTTCTGCTTACCGGAACCGGCTGAAAGAGCTTGACCTGGTGGATCCTGATACGCTCATTGAATGGACGATCCTCCACCTGGGAAAAGAAGGTGCAACGCCTCACCGCCAGATATTCGTGTACGGTCTCTTCAGGCCTCTTCCCCTCGAAGAGGATCTCCTCTCCCACCTCCGGGAGCGATCAGAATCATTCACCTGTTTCATCCCATCAGGAGCTGATCCCGCAATTTTCTCCGGAACGCTTGATTGGACAGGGAGTATCGATACCGGGTCATCGTTTCAGCTCCCCCCTTCCACTTCCTCATTCTTGACCGGGATATTCTCTTCACCGGGACCGATCGACATCGGTGAGTCCATCAGGCTGGATACCTTTCCCTCCCATTCTGCTGAACTCCAGGCGATTGCAAAAGAGATATGCCTTCTGAACGAGGATGGTGTTCCCCTCTCTGATATCTCGGTCGCGTTCCCGGAATTGCAGGATGAACTCTACCGTATCACGGAGGTATTTTCGGATTTTGGGATTCGCTGGAATTCACGTGTTACCCCAAAGTTATCCAGATTTCCGGTAATCCGGTTCCTTGTGGGAATCATCGGGCTTGTGGTCAACCGTTACCCCCGTGAGGAGGTCATCTCATTCCTGAACAGCCCTTACATGCATGGTCCCTCACGGAAGGGATTCCTCCTGCTGGATCCGTCAGAAGTTGACCTTGTTTCACGCCATGCCTGTGTTGAATCCGGGAGGAATGAATGGCGGGATCGTCTTGAATATCTCGCTTCATCGATCGCAAACGGAAGTGAAAGGCGATACCATGGAATCAGCCAGGATTCGGCAGGCCGGGTAAGGGACGGGATCCTCCGGCTCTTCGATACACTGGAGGGGCTTGAAGGCAGGAGAAGCATGCAGGATTTCGTGCGTGAATACCGGGGCTTCCTCGATCGGTATCACCTGCCCAACCTCCCGTCCGCATCCGGGAACCAGGAACGTTTCAGCGATGAACGCATTTTCGGTATCTTCCGTGAACGGCTGGAATCCCTGCGGCATAACCCATTCCTCCCGGAAGGCAGGAAGGTCACGACTGATGTATTCCTCCGCATGGTCAATATCCTCATCGATGAGCCGGTAGGGGATCCTGACCCTGAGGGGGGAGGGGTGTCGGTTATCGGGATCCGCGAGGCAATTCACCTGCATCTGCCGGTATTGTTCCTCTGTGGATTGGTAGAGGGGGTTGTTCCCCGCCTGACCACCCGGCTTCCCTTCACTAATTCGCTTGAAAACGCACGGATGGGGACCCGGTCCCTTGCGGAAATCCTCCATGAACAGGAGTATTACTTTATCGCAGCGCTCCTCTCTTCACAGCACGTCTATCTGAGTGCACCCCTCGCTGATGGGACCAACCCGCTCCTCACGTCTGCCTTCTTCGAGCGGGTAAGGATGGTATGCCATCCGATGGGGTGGAACAGTACCGGCCAGGATGCCGAGCGCTTTTCACGTAGCCTCGCGGCTGTTACTGCAGGAGAAAGGATTGCAGAAGGGCTGGTTTGCCAGGCTCTTGATCATCTGGATCCACTGCTCAGTATCGACGACCTGGTAGCTCGTATCAATGCCGAGCGCTACTACCGGAAGGGAACCTGTGATTCCATCTACGAGGGAATGCTGTCTGCTGATGAAACCATCGCTGCTGCTCTCGAGGAGCGGTTCAGCCCCGATGGGGTATATTCCGCAACAAGCCTCGAGACCTATGCCCAGTGTCCCTTCAGGTTTTTCCTTGGAAATGTCCTTCGGCTGGAAGATCTCCCTGATGGTGATCAGAACCTCTCTCCAGCGGACCGGGGAAGTGCAGTACATGATATCCTCTCGACTTTTTACCGCCGCTGGCTTGCAGCGGGACGGGGGAACATCACCCCCGCTTCTATAGAAGCAGCAACCAGTCTCATGCAGGAGATTGCCCGGGAAGAGCTTGACCGTCACCATTTCGAGAGTCCCCTCTGGGAGGCGACCTGTCTGCAGATGAAGGGCTCTCCTCATGCCGGCCCGGGATACCTGGAACGCTTCCTCACCAAGGAAGCGGAAGCAGAGGATTCCCCGCTGGTTCCCAGCCATTTTGAATTCTCCTTCGGGATGGACCCGTCCGGAACCGATGACCCAGCCTCGGTAGAAGAAGCAGTTGCCCTCACCAGTTCCGACGGGTGTGAACAGCTCCGGATACGGGGTCGGATCGATCGGATCGATATCTCCCCGGAAGGGCTCTTCCTCATCTACGACTACAAGACCGGACGCGGGCATCCAAAAATCAAGGATATCGAGGAAGGGAAAGCCCTGCAGCTCCCTCTCTACCTGCTTGCCTTCGAGGCGCTTTCGGAAAAACGCGGGGTGGCCGCAGGGTACTACCAGATCAGGAAGGAAGTCCGGCGCGATCTGCTCCTCTGCGATGAACAAGCAAGGTGTCTTGTCGCATCACGGACAAAGGTGACACCGGATATCGCTGCACTGATCACGCGATCCTGCGATTTTGCCATCGGGTATATCCGCAGGATCAGGGCGGGGGCGTTTCCCTTCCCTGCCGACGAGCACTGCCCGAACTCCTACTGCGAGTTCAGGCGCATATGCCGGTTCGATCCGTACAGGGTCTCCGATTTAGGGGAGGAGTCCTGATGGCCGCAACAAGACGGCAGAACGAGGCGATCTCCACCCATGACAGGAGTCTTGTGGTCACTGCGGGGGCGGGTACCGGAAAGACCTATGTCCTCGTGCAGAAATACCTCGACCTCCTCGAGACCCGGGGAGTGACGGTCCCCGAGATACTTGCCCTCACGTTCACGGAAAAGGCTGCTGCCGAGATGAAAGAACGGATACGGAGAGCACTGTCAGGAAAAAAAGGAGAACGGTGGGAGCGGGCGGCGGTGGATTTCCTGGTTGCCCCTGTCCAGACCTTCCACTCCTTCTGTGCCCAGGTCCTTCGCGAATTTCCCATTGAATCCGGCCTCGAACCGGGATTCGCAGTGCTGGACGAGAGGCAGGTCTCCCGCCTCCATGGAAAGGCATTCGAGAACCTTGTCCACGCACCTCATCCCCCGACTGTCCATGATGCAGTTGTACGAATCCTCTCGGTATTCGAACCGTCCATAGTCCGTGCGATGCTCGCGGAGATGTACGGCAAAAGGCTGTCATACCAACAGTTCTTTGAGGCACTCGGGTCGGACAGGGACCAGGTGATGCAGTCCTGGATGCAGGAAGTCAACATGGTCCGTGAAACAGGGATCAGGGATATACGGAACGACCGTTCGTTCAATGCTGCACTCACCACGCTTTTTTCTCTCGCTGATCGTTATGAGGGTGCTGATGACAAGGCTGTCTGCTATCTCTGCGGGATCCGGCCGCTTCTCGAGGGTATCTCAGGGGATTCCGGCATTGAGGAGTTCTGTTCTGCCGCCCCCGATCTCCTCACAAAGCGCCCGGGGAATGTCGGGAGCAGGAAAGTATGGAATGGAAACGACCTCTCGCTGTTCAAATCAGCCTATAAAGAACTGAATGACATCCTGAAGAGGAAGAGCAGTCTCTTCCGGATGACGGTTGACCCTGCCGATCCGCTTGTCACTGGCGCAATTGACCTCCTGGGAGATCTCTTGCTTGTCTATCGCCGGTATACAGAACTGGTGGAGCGGGAGAAGGCGGTCCTTGGGGGACTTGATTTCGAGGATCTGATCCTGCACGCCCGGCAGCTGTTCCTGACCAATGAAGATCTCGTTGCCACCCATTTCCTGCCACGGTTCAGGTACATCCTCATCGACGAGTTCCAGGACACCGATCCCTTGCAGTTTGACATCATCCTCGCGATCATCGGCACACCCGATCCATCTCCGGACTGCCTCTTCATTGTCGGCGATCCCAAGCAGTCGATCTATCTCTTCCGGGATGCTGATGTCACCCGTTTCAAAGCGGTCCAGGAGATCATTCTCAATCAGTGCCATGGACGTGAGGTGCACCTAGACACGAGTTTCCGGAGCACAAAAGAGGTGATAGGGTGTGCAAACTATCTCTTCTCCCGCCTCTTTGCCTCGGCAGAGAAACCGTGGGAGTTCGGGTACGAACCGATCCTTGTGTCGGAAGCCCGGGCAGAGGATGCGGGATCAGTTGAACTGCTGCTCCCCCCGTCAGTAGAGGACTCTGCTGCGACGAAGTGGATCGAGGCTGACATGGTGGCACGGAGGATCCAGAGCCTTGTCCATGGCTCTCCTGTCCCTGTCTATGAGGAAGCAGAGGACCGGTCGTTTATTTCAAGGCCTGCCCGGTACGGCGATATTGCGATCCTCCTTGAACAGAGGACGAACCTTTCCTCGTATCTTGCTGCCCTCGCCAGATATGGCATTCCTTTCTACGTGCACGGAGGGACAGGGTTCTATTCGCGGCAGGAGGTGTATGACCTGTACAATCTCCTCCGGTTCCTCCACTTCAGGCATGATGATATCAGCCTTGCAGGAACGCTCCGCTCGCCGTATTGTGGCCTCCCTGATTCCGATTTGTTCCGGATTGCAGGAGAAAAGGGCCGGACCTTCTGGGAGAAGCTCCAGAACTACGCTGAACAGACCGCTTCAGAGGGTCCGGTTCGTGCATGCCGGCTCCTCTCTCTCTGGATGGCAGATGCGGGGCGGACCGGCATCGTCCCGCTCATCAGGCGGATCCTTTCTGAATCCGGGATATACACGGTGTATGCGGCACTTCCCGAGGGGAAACAGGTCCTTGCCAATATTGAGAAGATCGTCGCCATGGCCCGGGTTCGGGAGGGTGCCGGAACCTACGGACTTGCCGACTTCATCGAGGATCTCGGGACCGCCATGGATGAGGAGGAGCGGGAGGGTGAAGCCCCGCTCGATGCCCTCGCCGATAACTCGGTCAATGTCATGACGGTCCATGCCGCCAAGGGGCTGGAATTCCCAATTGTCGTGGTTCCTGACATGGGGATGCGGTTCCGGGAGACGTTCCCTCCCATCATGATCGGCGATAATCCGCTCCTCGTTGGGATACCGGTCCCCGATCCAGAGGAAGATTTCGAGCTTACGAAGACTCCGATGCTTCTTGCCCTCCGGGAGATGCGGCGCCAGAAGGAACGTGCCGAGAAGAAACGGCTCCTCTACGTTGCCCTTACCCGTGCAAGGGACCACCTGATCATGAGCGGTTCTGCCCCGGCCAACCCTGCCCTTTCGATTCCGCTTGCAACCTCCCGGATCGAATGGCTCTTCTCGGCCCTCGGAATCACGGATGATGCTATTGCTGCCGGAGGAATGGATCTGGTGAGCGGCAACATAACCGTCCACCTCGCCATAACGAGCGATCCGGCAACAATCCCTGCAGAGGCCACAGAGACCATCCCGGAGCTTCTTGTCGTGCCTGAGGAATGTGCAGGCAGGAGCGGTACCTGGTCGCCGAAAGAGTTTGATAAGGGTCCGGAAAGGATTGAGATTATGTCGGTGACGGAACTTGAGAATAAAGGATCAGCTCATGTTCCTTCGCCATGCAAACCGATTAAATCCCGTTACTTAGTGGGAATTGACGGTGCAATGAAGGGAACCATCATCCACGAGGTATTCCGTGGCCGTGATCCCAGGGTGGTGTGCCTGGAGTATGGAGTGAGTGATCAGGAAGCAGTCCGGCAATGCAAGGAGATGGTAACCCGGTTCCGCTCATCGGCAATGATACAGCAGGTGAAGAGGGAGTTCTGTGAGCTGCCTTTCGTTATCACCTATGCCGATAGGCATGTAACCGGGAAGATTGACCGGTTGTGCGAACTCATCGATGGTACCTGGGTGGTGATCGATTACAAGTCGGACCCGGTTGATCCTTCAGAATATACGAAAAAGGCGTGGGAATACCAGACTTCAATGGACGTCTACGTCGAAGCGGCCAGGCAGCTTGTGAAGGAAAAGAGTGTTGAAGGATACCTGTATTTCACGGAAACAGGGGAATTTTTGGAAAGCAGTGGGGAATGAAGGTGGGAATTAAACCAGTTCCACCCACCTCCCAAAAAATTCCCCGTACCGCTGGACCTCTCTCTCCACGGCTTCCTGTTCCTCGTCATTGAGTTCCCTGAACGGATTCAGGAGTACCTCAATCGAGTCCTTCTTTACCCTCTTCTTCCAGGTCCCGGCCACCTTTCCGTAAAGGACGATGACGGCAGTCATGGCATTTCCTTTCACGATCATCCGCTCGATCTCCCGGGCATCGCTGATCGCGCTTCGGTCAGTATAGGCTATCGTATACTCGTCGTACATTGAAAGGAGGAGGGCAACCGGTGGATCAGGGATCACTTCTCCGTCCTCAGGGGGAGACCAATATGGTTTTCCGTCGATTAAGGTCCGCTCCAGCTCCTCCCTGATCGAATCGAGTCCGGCCTCTGCATCCCTGCTGGAGAGTCCCGACCACCAGGAGAAGTCCCTGAGCTGGGCCGGCCCGTGGCTGCCAAAGTATCGGCATGCAAGTTCAGCAAGGGATTGTTCTCTCGTGAGTGCTCTCGATTCCCTGACCCGTTCATCGACAAGCGCATAGGTATGCTGCCTCCCCTGCATCGGCCCGCTGCAGATCAACCCCTCGAGCTCCGCCTGCATGATGATGTGGGCAAGGCGCTGAACATCGGTCACGATACCGATGTCTGCCAGAATACCCTTCAGGTCCTGCCTCGTGAGAACATGGTGACCCTCGAGGGCCTTTTCAATTGCAGCATTGCTCTTCGAAAATAAAGTGGTATCAAGCCCCAGCTTCCGGTTGGACGCCGCCACCGTCGATTTCACCCCTGGGGCTGTCAGGGCGGTCATCCACCTGAGGTCCTCGGGCAGGATGAAATGCCACGTGGGACGTAACACATGGACACGGAGAATCTTTCCATCATTATACGCATCCTCGATTATCGCAGCAGTTACATCCCTGATTCTGAGCCCGAGCGACCAAATCGCAGCGGAAAAATCCTGGGCCTGGACAGCTCCTGCATGGGCCACCGCTTCAGCCGCGGTCGTGACGGTTGGTTGGCTGAGGCCTGAATGATAGAGGCGGAGGGAAGGGATCTCTTCCGGCGTCATCACAGGAGGGAGTTATCCATGCCAGGAATCTTCATTCTTCCGTCCCTCCCTCCCCCGGCATACCGCAGAAGCATATCTCGTGACCAGTTTTCCGTCCTCGAGGTCGGTAACCTTCGTCCTGTCCCTGAAGCGCGTTTGCCGTTTCCTAACCTGATCAAGTTCCCCCCGAGACCCAGGGCCTCCTACGATGCGTTGGGATCCTCCTGGAGCATCCCAAAGAGGTTCCCCTCGGTATCCCGGCAGTGTGCCCACCAGCCGATCCCAGGTATTCCCATCCGGGGGAGTATGATGTTTCCTCCGGCTTTCCTGACCAGGCCGACCGATCGGTCGAGATCGGAAACCCCGATGGTACAGACATATGCATTGACCGCCTGGCCCTCAACCGGGGGAGGACCCCGCCGGAAGACGAGGCCTCCGTTGATCCCGGGATCGGTCTCCGGACCGGTGATGACAAACCAGTACCGGTTCTCATCCTTCATCTCGATACCGGGCATCACCCATTCGCGGATCTCCCAGCCATACACATTCCGGTAAAACTGTGCCGCCCGTCTGGGGTCATCGGCCTGGATCTCGAAATGAATAATCCTGTTCACAGGCACCACAACCGTTCCTCAGTCGATGTCCTCTCCAGCATACGCCGTGAATGTCCGGTGGCCTGATCTCCGGATATCCGTCTCATCACTCCCTCCATTTTCTCTCGACCAGTTCGGCAAGACGGTCCATGGTCTCCATCCAGCCCTTTGCCATCTCCGATTTCATCATTTCGTCTTCAACGTCTTCAGGAGTCTCGATAACGGATTTGTCGACCATCTTCGTCTTCCCGTCAACCTCTTCGAAGCTGATGATCTCGAGCTGGACATGGCCGGGCATCCCTTCGAACTCGAGGGTCTGGACGATTCTTCTCGGGGAGACTTCGTGATACACCCCGTGAAAGGCATACTCGTTGCCATCGGCGTCCCGCTGGATGAACCTCCAGGTCCCCCCTGTCCTCGCATCCATCGTATCAACGGTGGTCGTGAGATTTCCCGGGCCCCACCAGAGAGGGATCCTGGCGGGATCGGTCACTGCCGAGAAGAGGCGTTCAGGAGGGGCATCGAAGATTCTCGTGAGGGAGGCAGGTTTTCCAGGCTCTATCACGAGGACATTCTTTTCCCTGTGCTGGTTCTCGTCTTGGAGTAGTTTTTCGAGCTTGTCAAATGATTCGTTCCACCCTTCCTTTGCCTGTTCGCTCATCGTTCCAGGAGGCAGCCCTTCATGCAGGAGAGTGAACGTTGTTTTGCCGTTCTTCTCCTCGAACGTCAGAGTCACGAGAAGCTCTTTGGGCCACTCTCCGGGCATCCCATAGAACGATGCCGGAACGATCGCTCCTTTTTCATCGGAAAAGCTGTCGGTGGTGACGATCTTCTTCCCTGGTACAATCTCCCGGTAGATCCCGGTACTCCAGAATTCCTGGCCATCAGGGGATCGCATACAGAACAGGGATTTTCCCCCCACCCTGAAATCGATCATGATGAACGGTGCCGTGAAGTCTTTTGGCCCCCACCAGCGTTTTACATACCCTGGGTCGGTCCATGCCTTCCATACTAGGTCAACCGGGACATCAAAGACGCGGGTGATTGAGAGGCCGGCAGTCTTTCTCTTTGTCATTGTTTTCTGCATGGAATTCCTCCATTCGTTCCCGCGGTCTTGTTATTCCCCGTTATTAAATACTTAACCGGGAGTTTCAAAATCTGCCAATCCTCCAAAAAATTCTGTACCAGGGGCGACAGGACACAGAAAAGTACTGAATCGGTATTTTCCCTGCGAGACCGGGTGATTCCTGCCCGAGCCGGGTTCTTTGTCATGACAGGGCGGAAAAAGGAATGATGTATACAGAATCATCTGTCCATCAGGCCTGTTCAACTTCCCGGCGGCCGGATGCCTCCAGAATCACTATATCGAGATCGAGAAGTGTCTTAACCCTATGTCTTCAAGCCCAGGAAATCCTTTCTCTCCTTTTCCCGTAAATCCTGCCTGGGAAGAGAGTCACCCATTGTAATAGTGCCGGTCGAACGTTTGCCGGAGGAACTCCTTTTTGCGGTGATCACTCCCCTTTACCGGTGGCTTAAGATACCCGACCTCTGGGATCTGGAAGGCCGGGCAGAAGGGGCAGAGGGCCGAATCGACATCGTTTGCCTTCTCCCTGACGGGGCAGTAGTACGTCCCATCGATCATCTCGACCTTGTCCCCGCCGGGGAATGGCGTCCCGACAGGATGGCCGGGGAGCTCCTGCACAAACATGCAGAAGCCGGAGAGGAGGAATTTCAGGAACCGGAGCCGGACCTTTTCGTCGTCGACCGAACGACACTGGGTAGCGACCATCGTCCAGTATTCTTCTGCTTTCTTCTCCAGTGGCTGGTTCATCGGAGCGAAACTCCCCTGCTGCTTCATCAGCCGGAGCGCCTGGTAGGTCCCGTGGAGATGGGCGGTGATCGTCTCTTCCAGCCGTTTCCGGTATTCCGGGTTGATGTCCTGGATCGCACCCGAGAAGTTCCACCGCATCTGCTGGAGGTCCCGGGGCGAGAAGGAGAGAACGAGGTCGGCGATGGCCTGGCCGAGCTCGCCACGGGTCTTCATCGAGCCAAGTGATGAGCATTGTCGGGTAATATCTTCCTGGTCCATGGTCAGGGACTCCGCAGATCAGTGGTGATCATGCCTCTCCTGTTAGGTATGCTGTCACAGGATTTCAGGTTTCAGATCCTCCAGGGAGATCCCAAGGACTGCACGGCAGGTTTCAAATTTTGTTTCAACCGTTGCACTTCGGGCAAGGGCCTTTACCATTTCGTGAGAGATACCGGCACCAATGGCTGGCGATACCTATTCACAAGGTGTCTCCCTCCATCTACCGAGGAATCCATCATGGAAGAGATGAAACTATACACGCTCCCCACGCTCCCCTACGCGTATAAGGCCCTTGCACCGTTCATATCAGAAGAACAATTGAAGCTGCACCACCAGAAGCATCATCAGGCATACGTGAACGGCGCGAATGCCATCTTCTCAAAATTTGAGAGTGCACGGAAGGAAAACTCGGAGTTTGATGTAAAAGCAACGCTCAAGGAACTCTCGTTCCATATCGGGGGATTCAAACTCCACAACCTGTTCTGGAGGAACATAGCGCCGCCAGGCTTAGGAGGAGGGGATCTTCCCCGCGGTGCACTGGCGAAAGCGCTCGATTCGGAGTATCTCAAGTTCGAGCGGTTCCGAAAGGAATTTTCGCAGGCTGCCGTTAGTGTCGAGGGGTCAGGCTGGGCAGTATTGACCTACTGCAGGAAGACGAAGAGGCCTCTGATCGCCCAGCTCGAGAAGCATAACGTGAACGTGATACCCGGGTATACCATCCTGATGGTCCTCGATGTATGGGAGCATGCCTATTATCTTGATTACAAGAATGACCGGGCAAAATATGTTGAAGCATTCTGGAATCTTGTGAACTGGAACGACGTCGAAAATCGGTTTGATCACCTCCTGGCCCAGGAAGCCGCCGGGACGAAATAGGAGATCAATCAGAGAAAGGGGTATTATCATGGGAGACAACATGGACCGTTACCGATGTACAGCTTGCAGCTATGTCTATGATCCAGCGGTAGGAGATCCCGGCACAGGAGTGCCTCCCGGGGTTTCCTTCGAAGATCTCCCTGAAGACTGGGTCTGCCCGGAATGCGGGGCCAGTAAGGACCAGTTCGAGAGAGTGGAGGAATGATCCGGACAAAACGCGTCTATGATACTCCCGATGAGGGAGATGGATTTCGTGTCCTGGTCGAACGGCTGTGGCCGAGAGGCATGCGGAAGGAACGGGCAGCGATCGACCTCTGGATGCGGGATGCGGGAGCAAGTCCTGCACTCCGGAAATGGTTTGCTCACGATCCGGCAAAATGGGAAGAGTTCGAGGATAAGTATTTTTACGAACTGTCGGAAAAACCTGAAGTTATCGATCAGCTCGCCGGCCTTGCCCGGGAACATCCTGTGATAACATTTCTTTTTGCCGCAAAAGATGAAGAGCATAATAATGCGGTAGCACTGAAACAATATCTGGATATGAGAGGAATGGGATGAAAGTCATCATCGACCGGTTGAACTGCGTCAGCTGCGGGACCTGCTGGGAGCTCTGCCCGGATTTTTTTGAAGAGAACCCCGACGATTCCTTCAGCCAGGTCAGAGAGAAATTCCGGCTCGATGGGATGAGGGGAGAAGGGATTCCACCAGTTGAACTGGAGGCGTGCACTGTTGAAGCCGCAGACCTCTGCCCGGCATCGGTAATCTCCATCGAAGGGTAAACTGTACAAGGCATCGGTGCGGCATTTCATCCCCGATGAACGAGCCTCTGGCATATTCATCCGTTATATTCGACCGGAGCGCAGTCAAGGGTGTTGATAGGAAAGGACTTCCGGCACTGAGCCCCCGGATGCAGGTGTGAGTCTTGTGACTTTTTGCCTGTTGCCTCAATTCATACCGATTGATCCGGCAGACCACTGAGGGGGTTTCCCTATCCGGAAATTTTGTTTCATAATTCGAAACGACACGAAACCTATTTGCCGATCGACAGACACCACTCCCCCGTTAAAGAGGAGAGAGAGTGGACCCAAAAACCCTTGCAAAGGTAAAAGAGTCTGAACGGAATCTCAACATCAGGCTCGAGACGCATGAATCCTCCGAACATCCGACGTTCTGGGAGGTGACCGCCTGGATGACCCGGACGGCAGAGTACGAGAAGATGACGGGTAAAGCAGATCTCCCCCGTGTCTGGGGCCGGAAATATATCACCACGCCGACCGCGGGAGGGATGGTACTCGTGATCCGGAATCCCCAATCGGGCGATACGTTCACAACCGAGACCTGGGGCGATATCCCCTCATATGATTCGTTTGTGGAAAAAGTGCTGGATCGGGTGAAAGAGAGCCCGCTTGATGAAGATTTCACCACGCTGTGCGATGAAGCCAATACGGTAATCCCGGCAGGATAGCCCTCGAGGCGTGGGGGTAAGCCCGGGCATTTTCCCGTTTATGGAGGTTTGTCATGGGGACCAGCTTTTATTCATGATGCGTTCTGCAATCCGGCACCGGTAACCCTATTATCGATGCATTTCCCATATCCCCCTGGATGGAGGCACCGCATGGAACCAGAGGAGACGGAATCAGGCCATGAATCCAGCCTGCCGGCCGGACGAGAGGATTACACCAGGGCACTCTGGATCGGCGTTGCGGCAACCCTCTTCGTTTTTTTCATCGAAGTGGTCGGGGGGTATGTATCAGGTTCGCTCTCCCTCCTTTCCGATGCAGGTCATATGGTCATCGATGCATCATCCCTTCTGCTCTCCCTCTCGGCAATCCAGGCAGCCCGGTCTCTTCCCACCCGGCAGAGGAGCTATGGTCTTCACCGTGCCGGGATCTTCGCGGCCTTTTTGAACGGCCTCCTCCTGGTCGGGGTATCGGCCTGGATCCTGTATCAGGCATATCAGCGGATCCTCTCTCCGCAGGCGGTTGAGAGTACGATGATGTTGATAGTCGCCGCAGCCGGCCTTGCGGCAAATGTTGCCATTGCGTACCGCCTGCACGGGAGCCGCGACCTGAACATCCGTGGGGCATTTCTCCATGTGGCGGGAGATGCCCTCTCCTCCATTGCCGTTGTCCTTGCAGCGCTCTGGATCATGGCTACCGGGCAGGTCCTGGCAGATCCCCTCCTGTCGGCAGTCATCGCGGTGGTCATCCTCGTCACTGCTCTGGGGGTCCTCCGGGAATCGACTGAGGTGCTGTTCCAGTTCACCCCCCGCGATGTGAACCTGGATGAGGTGATCAGGGAGATTATGACGGTTCCCGGTGTCCTCGGTGTCCATGATCTTCATATCTGGAGTCTCAGCTCGTCGATCAGGGTCATGGATGCCCATGTCTACAGCTGTGAACAGGACGTCAGAGAGAACGAGAGGATAAAGCATGAGATCAAGCGGAGGCTGGAGCGGTTCCGGATCTACCACTCCACCCTTGAGTTCGAATGCGAGGAATGCCAGAACGAGGGGGACCAGGCATGCATGCTGACCAGGGGCAAAACATAAATCGGGGAGATCCAGGGAGAGGGCCCTGATATAACGTTGCTGATATCGATACTCCATCCCCACTGCAAGTCCCGCAATCCTGAAAATAGCAGATACTGCTCTCCTGGATTGAGAAATCGAGGTTTGCACACGTTCTAAAAAGTGACAAAAGCAACAACTATCGTTCCATGCCGGATACTTGGACGATGTCTTATTTAAAACCGAAATTCCAGTAAGTATAACTCCGGGAAATATTGCGGTATATGTAACTCCGGGAAATATTCCCGTAAATGTAACTCCGGGGAATATTTTTGAACATATCAAACGATGCATTCAGCGTATATGAGAAAGAATCGGTTTCCCTGCCAGGTTGCAGCGGTGTGTGGAATGGCTGCTCCTCTTCTCTTTGCAGTCACCACGGTTGCTATCGGCCTTGCAACACCGGGGTATGATCCAGTCACCCAGCTCGTCAGCGAGCTCGGAATTCCCGGTACTCCCTATGCCACCGCGATGAACAGTGTCGGGCTCATTATGACAGGGATCCTTATCAGTGTGTTTGCGTCAGCCGTGCATTCGGTCCTTTCCGGAGGATGGAAGGGAGCGCTCGGAGCAGTCCTTGTAGCGGTGGCGGGGATCTCGTTTGTCGCCATGGGAATCTTCCATTGCGATAAGGGGTGCATTCCGACAACTTCTGGCGGGAGCCTCCACCTTCTGTTCGGTATGGTCGCACTGGCTGCAGGACTCAGTGCGGCACTCCTCTTCTCTCTTGTCAAGGCCCGGGAAAGAGGATGGAATGGATACTGGCAGTACTCCCTTTTTACCGGTGTCCTTATCCTGGTGATGCTCCCTCTCCTCCTTCTTCACCCTGACAAAGCCGGACTCGTTCAGCGGATTCTGATAGGACTTATCTTCCTCTGGATGGAGGTGCTCGCCCTCCGTGCATACGTCACCTTTCGCGTTCCTCCTGATGACTTGAATGAACCGGCCTGATGTCGTATCCGGACAGCAGGTCTCCCCTCAATTGAGCTAAAAAATTGTATGGAGAATCCCGTCTTTTCATTTCATTTTTTGAATAGTACCCATACCCTTTTTTTTATGAGCGTGCTAATCCGGGTTCAGCGGTTCCTCTTTTAACCCCCCCCAGGATGATGGAACCGCTTATCAGGAAGGATTTTTTTGAGGGGCAGCACTATCCTGATACCCTCTGAAAAGAGATTGTCTATCACCTCTCGCTCAAAACTGCCCTTGTTCTCATATTCATTCTCCAGTGCCTCCGTTCCCGCAAACAGGGTCAGGATATCTCTTCCCTTCCTCTGGATGGAGAACAGGTACGGCGTCCCCTTGCAGCAATCGGTACAGCTGATCTTTGTTTCATATTTTGAATTACACCACAATCGTTTTTTGTCGTGCAACTGATAGCGGATTGACGCATTTTTCGGGATGCCAGGCAGTGGTAGCTACCCGGAAATATGCAGGGTTCAGGGAACCGGGAGAAGGATACATGAGATGGGAGAAAGTGTTGATCGTGCTTCTTATCCTTAACCTGGCGAGTTCCGTCTCCCTGATCTTCCTGCATTGTACCTCGTGTGGGATTGGATTTGGCGGTGAGGCCTCCCCGGTTTTGTATGCAGCGTCCGGAAGTGGCAGTGGTATTGGCAATAACGCAACCCCCCTTCCTGGCAATGAGAAGGACTCCATCGATGACTGGGATCTCATCGATTCGCAACCGGAAGAGACACTCCAGGAACCTGTTCTGCCATTGGAAGCGAATCAGTCTGAGGGAGGGTCTCTTCAGACCGCTGAACCTCTCCGGCAACCAGCAACGAAATCCCCTTCTCATGCACCTGCAGTCCCAATCTCCTCTCCGTATGGATGGATCAATTACACGAGTTCCCGGTACCCATTCAGTCTCCGTTATCCGGAGACATGGATGATCAATGAGAGACCCCCCGGCTCAGCCCGGACGATACTGCATCTGACAGCCCCGGTTGAGACTGAATGTGAGAAGACGGGTACCCAGTGCTACAAATATATGGCGAATATGACGGTAGAGGTGGACCCGAATCCGGTCACCCTGCTCCCTGATGAATATTTCATCCAGGCTGTCGCCGATCTCCAGGGAACATATTCAATCACCACTACCAGCAAAAGTGCCCCTTGTATCATCTCAGGAATCCGGGCATATCAGATTGAATTTTACACAAGAGATAAGAGGGGGAACCCTGACAGGAGCTTCATGCAGTACTATGTTGTCGTCGATGGAAAAGCATACATCATCAGCTATACCGGACCCTATTCAACGTGGGAAAACGTCTATTCGGAGAATAAAGGCGATGCCCAGCGTATCATCGATTCGATCGTATTCAGGAGGAATTATTTAGAGGCGTGAGCCGGGATTATCCTCCCTTCCCCCTGGAGGATCCCACATCTTTGCTGTAACCGGGATGATCCATCTCCCTGTCTCATAGAATGATAAAAGGATAATCAGGTGATGGGGGTGGTGGAGAACCCGGCAAGGGTATCCGGACCATTATTCATGAACACCCAATAGCCTTTGAATGGCTGTACATTGTATACCTGCCCGCCCTTTGCATACGACCATCCTGGCTGATTCAAGGAGGGGCTGATCACGATGGTGTAACCAGGTAGTTCCCCTACCTCTTCAATGGTAACCAGAGCCTCATTGAGGGGCATTTCCGGGAATGACTGGGTTCCTGGATCATAGGCAGGAGCTACCCCCATGAGGTTCATCCCTTTGTTGACGGTCCGTAGCGGGGGAGCTGAGGGAGCGTTTGATGGGATAAGGGTGGCGTTGACGATCTCTCCGTCGGCTACTTTTATGAAGCATGCATAAAGGGGCTGGACGGCATCTGATCCCGTAGGGCAGAACCATTGTGTACCATCCCATCCCAGCACTACAAGGATCTTTCCTTGTTCAACCTCTGGAAACACCTGTGAGAACCGGGACTGATTCTCCTCCAAAAGGACCGGTGTTGAGAATAGATTCCAGCCCCCGTTCAATGTTACTTTCAAAACCAGAGCGTCGGGTGATGGAGATGTCGTCGCCTTGTGATTCACCCAGGACTGATTTATCAGCCCGGTAGTCCCGGCGGTCTGTGTAGCAATCGTGTGGGAAGTTGACGGGCTCAGTCCCTGGACAGTAAAGGTCTGGATCCCTTTGGTAACGTTGGTCTGGAAAACGCCATCGAGGTAAACCATAACGTGGTCGAAATTGGCTGATACGGGATCAGTCCAAATCCAGGTGATGCTGGTCTGCTGGAAGGTGATGTTATGGAGGTCCGAGACACTCTCCGGAGCAACCTGGATGGGAGGTTCTGGTGCAGTTGTCGCCGTGTGATTCACCCAGGACTGGTTTATCAGCCCGGTAGTCCCGGCGGTCTGTGTAGCAATCGTGTGGGAAGTTGACGGGCTCAGTCCCTGGACAGTAAAGGTCTGGATCCCTTTGGTAACGTTGGTCTGGAAAACGCCATCGAGGTAAACCATAACGTGGTCGAAATTGGCTGATACGGGATCAGTCCAAATCCAGGTGATGCTGGTCTGCTGGAAGGTGATGTTATGGAGGTCCGAGACACTCTCCGGAGCAACCTGGATGGGAGGTTCTGGTGCAGTTGTCGCCGTGTGATTCACCCAGGACTGGTTTATCAGCCCGGTAGTCCCGGCGGTCTGTGTAGCAATCGTGTGGGAAGTTGACGGGCTCAGTCCCTGGACAGTAAAGGTCTGGATCCCTTTGGTAACGTTGGTCTGGAAAACGCCATCGAGGTAAACCATAACGTGGTCGAAATTGGCTGATACGGGATCAGTCCAGATCCAGGTGATGCTGGTCTGCTGGAAGGTGATGTTATGAAGGTAAATGATACTTGCCGGCGCAGTTGGAGCCGCGTTGGACTCTCTCTGGTCAATCAGAAATCCCCAGGCATCGCCGACAGAATCTGAGGTAAACCGGACTCTGATGAAATTCGTCGGATACCAATCGGTCCAGACATTCTCGTAATTGATTCCGTCTCCACTATACGTTTTCAGGAGTCTATTGCCTCCATCATACAACCGGATCATATCACCTAGCGTTTCAAGATGATACCGCTGGAAATGGAGTCGCATCTGGGTTGCACCGGGATCAGTGATGACCCAGGCATTGTCATACTCATCCGGGTAGGGATGAGGCGACTCGGCCAGGATCTCCGCAGCAGCAGTTCCTGTAAGCAACGCAATGATAGCAAGAGCGATAGCAATAATCGCCATTGAATTCTTTTTCATCTCATCAGCTCCACAATCTCGATAGGATTTGTGAACGCACGTCTTTTCACGGATCCCTTATTGTATTGATAGTTTGCTATAAACAAGAGGGGATTATATTCGTTTCCTGCAGTTGCAAATTCTGTAAATACAACAAGGTTTTAAAAGCGTTCCAACAACCCGGTTCCAGCCATTGAAAGTCCCTGTGTAAGGATATATGTATAGAAGAAGGAAAGCATATCCGATGCTTCTCTGTTTTGGATAAAAGAAGAGATACTGTTCGAAGATCGATTTCGGGAAAAAGTTCTTACTTTCAGGAAGGGATAAAAAAATCAAGAAATGTTAGGGGATTCACCCCTGACTTGGTTGAGTATTGTTTTCTTTCTTTTCCTCCTCAACTGACCGTGAAGGCTGCATTGCTCATATCGGTGACTGCCGAATTGGAGAGACTGGTGACCCTGACCCAGTAGTTGGACCCAACCGGCATGGAAGCCGGAACGGTGAGGGCATACGAGCCAGATCCCCCGGCCCCGATGGAGGTGCTTGGGGAGACTACCCTTACGACGGTTGTTCCCTGCAGGGCCTCAATTCTCACCCTGTTTCCAGGATTGCCGGCATAACTCCACCGGATGGTTTGCGGGGAGCCGCGTGGCCAGTTCTCACCACCGTTGGGAGCTATAACGGTAATCGCAGAGCTGATGGTGAACGGTGCATTGCTGGTATCGGTGACGGTTGAGTAGGTGTTGCTGGTGACCCTGATCACGTAATCCGATCCTACAGGGATGGTGTAGGGGATCGTGAGCGTGTAGGATCCTGAA
>MVZQ01000007.1 GCA_002068435.1 Euryarchaeota archaeon ADurb.BinA087
CGTCCATTCACCGATTGAGAATATGGTATCTTCGCCCATGATCGATTCCCCTGAAAGACTGATAGTACTATCCCGTATTAAATAGTATTCGCTCCCCAGGCAGCGAGACGCTGCTTGATTTCATGAAAACCATCAGAGAGGGGATGGGATTCATACCAGGAGAGGAACGGTATCCTGCCAAACCGTTTCCTGAAACCATAACCGCTCTGAGGATGATGCTGCCCGTTCCCACATGTCGCCCTGACACAGCTCCTCCTGCAATGGCTGACCGCGGGGGGTCCTGCTTCTGGAAGGAAGACCTGCTTTTTGGGCGAGATCATTTGCCATCCCGGATCAGATCACATGGGATCACCAATGAGGGTGAATATGCAAGGAAATTCTGTACACCACCTGATCCTATGTTTTCTTCATATCTGCATGGCAATGGTTTCGAGGAGGAAATCATGCTCCCCACCACCATGTCTGTACTGCATCACTCATTGCATGGCAAAGCGATGAAAACGCTCTGATTTTGAAAAGAGACTCAATAATGTTCTGAAATAGAATGTGCATGGCAAAAAAATATTATAACAGGAACCTATCTTTCAATTGGTCCCGAGCAGAGATGAATGGTGCTGGGGAGAGAATAACAGAAAGGGGGTGTACAGCAATGAAGTCATATGAACAATTACCAGGCATAATCCGGTCGATGAAGGTAGGGGGGTCTGATCTGCCGAGGAACATTGACTCATTGATCAGCATATACGACCGAATTATCACCAAGAGCAGCACGAATCAGAGGCTTTTTCCTTTTCTTGCAGTCTGAGCAGGCATTTTACCTCTTTACAGTCGCAGACCAAGAAATATCAGTACTCTGTTGAATGACCATCCCGCCGGTCATTAACCGGTCTTCTCCCGATCCCTTCGCATGGTTTTCACCGGTCAGACCCTGTTACCATGAAGTAGTCCCGACCAGCATCCAGTCTTCTTCAGGTCCTTTCACCAGGGAGGAGACTTTGCATATGGCAGATATCAGCGAATCGGTCCCGCTGGTGAGATCTGATCGAAGGGATGACGGCAGAAATGGTCAGGATCGGTATCCAAACGGGCGACTCATCCTGTCCCTCCGGGGAAAGATTTTAATCGCTATCCATCCATGAACCCCTATGGATCCCGCCGTGGTCGTCTCGTTTTTCACCATCATCCTCCTCGAGCTCGGATTCCCCCTCCTGGTAGCCTGGTTCCTCGTCCGGCGGTATCACATCTCCTGGACCCTCTTTTTATATGGAGCACTCTTCTTCATCCTGGTCCAAATCGTGCATTCCCCCCTCGTCCTCTTCACCCAGGCACCGCTCTCTGAGGCGCTCTATGCAGCGATCCCCAACCGGACCCTCGCTCTTGCGGTATTTGCAATCATCCTCGGTCTCCTTGCCGGTCTCTTTGAAGAGATCGGCCGCTACCTCGTCTTCTCCCGGTTCTTCCCGTCCCGGAATATCGCCACGTCCCGCGAGCATGGCCTCCTGTTCGGGGCCGGCTGGGGAGGGGTGGAGAGCATGATGATCGCCGGGCTCCTCGCCCTGACACTCGTCGCGTATCTCTTCTCCGCATCTCCGGTGCTCGCGAGCCTCACCCCTTTCGATCCCCTGGTCTCCCTTCTGGAGCGGCTGATGGTCTTCCCCCTCCAGATCGCTTTCACCCTGCTGGTGCTCCTCTCCGTAGCGCTGGGGAGACCGCTCCTGCTCGGCCTGGCAATCCTATGGCATACCGAAATCGATGCCCTTGCCGTGTTCCTCGGGGTTACCTCCGGGATCGCGGTCACCGAGGCGATGGTTGCGGTCAATGCCGCTCTCGCCCTGATCTATATCTGGTACCAGAGGCCTGAGCGTCACGTATTTGGAGGGAAGAGTCCGGCTGACTGACCCCGTTTCTCTCTGGTGCCCATCGGTGACGTAGTACCCTAGCACAAGGGAGGGGATACCAGAAGCAGGTCTGCCGACGAGGAGCGGAAACGGCATGTCAACCTCGGAGTACTTCTCCCGGGATGGGACCATTGGGAAGCCATCACGATTCGTGACAGCACGATAACCCGCAGCATGGCGGAAGATGCTGGTGGCCAGAACCGAGGAATAAGACCCTCCCCTGTCACCCAGGTTCATTCCCCCCTCATGGGTCGGTGAACCTCCCGGAAAAAAAGCCGCTCAACAGAATTATGGAAAAAAGGAGACCTATATAATTAAATCTGGCATAACTTATATTACGTTACAGGACAATAGAGAATATACAATACACCAATCGTGCTGGAAGATTGTGGAGATCAGGGACAATACTGCAATACCCACTGATCCACTCCAGAACCAATACCCGGAAGGAGAAGAACCCCGGGACCTGCGATCACCCGATCTGAATAAAAAAGATCGGCTGATACACCGGTAATTCAGGAACAGGACGGAAAACACCATCTTCCATCGACGTGTATTGGCATCCACCGTTTCAGGGTGGAGTACCGCAGAAGAGATTAATCCCCTCTGCAGGGGTGTCCCTCTCTCCCGATACCACGGCAAGGAAAAGACCAGGGATGAGAACCCTGTCGACCAGGGAGGGAAGGACCGGAATGGCATCATCGCCTGCCAGCGAGGCGACACCCCGAGGGGAGGGTCCGGCGGCGAGCCGGAAAACGAAACAGAACGGAGGTGACCGTATGACATACGTCAAACAGAAAATAAAGGAACTGGAGAGCGAGATCGCAGGGTACCAGAAGCAGATCAGGTATTTTGAAGAGCGGGCAGCTGATCTCAGGGACCATATCGACCATGTCATCGCACCCCAGATCGAGGAACTGAAAAAGCAGAGCCCCGGGCAGGTGATCCAGCGATGACCAGGTATCCTCCCACCGAACGAATGCGAAGGCGGATGAGCCTGTATTATACCGCCGACCAGGTACTCTGGGGGCTGCTCATCCTTGCTGTCCTCGTATTCCTGTTCATGATCATCGGGAGGCGACTGTTATGGTAAGAGCAGCCGCCCCATGCTATGGGAAGTTCCCCCCTGATCACGACCAGAATACCGGGCATTCCCCCCATCGTTGCAGGAACACGGACGTGAGACAGGCATGACCGATATCACCAGGAAAAAGATCTTCCTCGCGGTGCAGGATATCCGGACCCTTGCGGCCAGGACTCGCCCTGACTGCAAGGGTACCCTCGAATGCACCGACTGCCCGGCAAGGATCGTGACCGGGGACCGGTTCGACTTTGAATGCCTCTTCAGCCTCTGCGACACCATGCAGGAACGGGGATGGAGAAAAAAGGCGAGGCGTGTCCTCCCAAGACAGGTCACCCGCCCGTCCACCCCGTCGCAGGGGCACCTTTAAAAGAAGACCGGTGCCGATTCGGCATATTTTCATGCGTGGTAGACATCGCGGGTAATCAAATATCAGGAGACGCATTCCTGTCGAGAGAGGAACGATAAATAAGAGGGGCGTTTTACCCTGGTGTGGCAGGGCTCCTATCCCTGCTGAAGTGAGGGATCAAACACACATATTCCCTCACTCTGTCAGGATTGGGAGATCCCTTCCCATGCGGTACCAAAACGAAGTCGGCAAGGAAGGACACGGGCGGGGTATCACTATCACTCCTGTTCCTCCTGGCGACGAGAAGAAGCGTCGTCCAACTACAGGAATCTCATGGGTCATCTGTCCAACTGCTGGCCGGGAGTGCTCATAAGCAAGGTACAGGTTATTCACCGGAAGAGAAGTATGACACGGAGAAGGAAGGGAAAACGCACCATTAGGACCTGCGACTATTGCGGGCGGGAGATCTTCAGCTACCAGGACACCGTCTATGGTGACCGCCGGACCTATCACTACGAATGCTGGAGGCCGCTCTCTCATGATACCCGGTGGTGATCCCATGGAACGGTGTTATCCCCGGTAGTACTCCTGTATCCTCACCGCTTGAGTGAACCTGATGACCGTCCGCATTCCCTGAACTCCGGGGTTCAATTAATTTATATACCAAAAAAATAACCAAGTTTCTGGCAATGATTTGGAAATTCATCGTGAATCTGGTGGCATAGGCGTTCAAGGTGGCAACAATAAACTCCAGCATTCGTCCGGACAACCAGGGTCGTGGTGAACCTTCCTTGGCCGGGGATATTCCCCGGCCGTCTTTGCACTACCATTGAATGGAATATCCTGTCCTGATATTCCATCCTCCCTCCCGACATGTCCAAACCATACCCCTTTCCCTTTTTTTTCTGTCTCGCCACCCGGGCTCTCTCTCGTGAAAGAGAACTCCAGGTGTTTTGCACAATTCCTCCGAGGTTATTACAGGGATCCGGAATGTACCGTGCAACCCGTACCTGAGGTCTCCACGACTGGCAAATAAAAGCGGAGTCATACCGTTCTTACGGAAAGGAGCCATGTATTGTCATTTTCAATAAACAGAGTGAATCGTCGTAAGAAAAAAATGTGGAAATGTCTTGTTATCAGTAGTATGACTTTACATCGATGGACCTACTCTCTCCCCGCTCCGCTTCTCAATAACAGCACTCTAATGAAACCAGAAGAATAGGTCCGGAAGTAATTATATTTACTTACAAGAGTAGTGTAAATCAAGTCGGAGGAACATGGAATGGATTTTCTTATCCTGTGGTTGGTTCCACTTGCCTATGGTATCCATATTATTGAGGAGACCCCACGGTTTGTACCTTGGGCAAAGCGATATTTTTCTGCACCCTCCACCTTCGCCCAATTCGTTCTTGGAAACGTCATTTTCATGGGGTATGTTCTCACCGCTGTATATCTTGCAACGTTTTATCCACGTGAATGGACCCTTGTTCTTGGATTATCCACCGCTGCATGGATATTTTCAAATTTTTTGATCCATGCATCCTTAACCCTCTATACCGGTGAATATTCTCCGGGTGTTGTGACGGCAAGTGCACTCTACGCCCCTGTGTCAGTGTATATTTACGCGACTTTTTTGGGTTCTGGAATACCGAGCACCGCAGGCATTATCGTATCTATCATCATTGGTTTTGCAGCGATGTTTGTTCCAACGCTCATACAGGTAGGGAGAGGGAAGAGACACCACCTCATCTGATCATTCAGCCCATTTTTCACAAAAATCACATGAGTTACCTTTCGACACATGCCTGCAGGATGAACGTGCAAGAGGCACTTTCAAATAAAATAATTGGGTGGTATCTGGAACATCATCAGACTCTTACCATTCGAACCTGGCACCATACCCGGCTATCCTGAAGGCCTCGGAGTTATAGGGTGCTGAATTTGTGATATGCACGGCCATATTCAACCCGCGATTGAATCGATAATAGGCACCCAGATCAACCACCTTCACGGTATACGCTTGCCCGTCGTTAGAGACCGGAGGGTCAAAGATTATTGTCTTGCTCACTTGTCCTCCATTCATGACATGTATCATATCAACTTTTGGATACCCGGTACCAGACGGATCCGATGCGTAATACAAGCCAAGGTATCTGACGACGGGATAAATCCCCCCCTGCTTCGAATCATAACTGGCGAAGGGGCAACATATCCAGGCATCCGCAACCCAATGAGGAGTCGCCGATCCTGGCTGAAGGTTGATAAAATGGCAATCAATATAATCGGTCTCAAGAATCACAAAGACAGGATTCACAATCCCATTCGGCTCAGCAAGACTGCCATGATAAAAGATGGTGTCGTAATTGGTGTAAGCCCCACCATTGAGGATCGGGCTGAGGGCGGCAGACGCCACGAAGCCCTCCGAAAATCCCGTGGTATGCGGAGGTGCTTCATCGAGAGAACGTTCTGCCATGATCGATGTCGCTGCATCTGTTCCCGGAGAGAGGACATCCTCGTCCGTACCCACCGGCTTTACTGCCATCGTCGGCATACTGCAGAGCATTATGATGAATACTCCGAGCATAACTACCATCCAGCGTTTCATGCTCCCACCTCAGTGAAAGGATACAATCCCAGAGACGAGGCGGATCAATCAGAAGGGAGAAAAAATATCAGATTGATCGAAAATATGAATTGGCGAATGAATCCCCCTCAGCTACCCCTTTGTATCCATGTATCCCCTTCAATGATCCTCCCATAAATACCTTGTCTCGGGATGCTCTTGCCATGGTGTATCCCTGCAATCGCTCTCCATCTGGTTGCATCACTTCCTCTCCCGATCGTTTTTACCGTATAATTCAGCCGTCGTTTGGCTGTAGCCCCACGAAGGAAACAGAGATGAACATAATTTGTAAAATTCTTCACCGGACAGACACCAATAAATACCGTCACGATAATCTCCTCTTATCCATCAAAGGGGGAGCATCATTGAATTTCTCTTCTGAGGTCTCTGTGTCCCTCCGCTGGTGTCATCTTTTGGAGTATAGTACATGAGGAACTACCTTGTTTTGGTCCTGATGGCCGCATTGGTGTTATGTGCCATACCAGGTATCGCAACCGCAGCAGCTGAATTCTACGTCTACGATCTCAAGTTCGGAAGCACCGGACCATTTGGTGTGGCGATCGATGGTGTAGGGAACATCTATGTCACCGATATTGTAAACCACCGCGTCCAGAAGTATACTGCAAATGGCTCTTTTATCACGAAGTGGGGTAATGATCCTGGATCGGCGGATGGCCAGTTTATTTATCCTTTTGGTATTGCATTCGATAACGCAGGGAACGTCTACGTCGCAGATACCTCAAACAACCGCATCCAGAAGTTTAACGCAACCGGCTCGTTTATCATGAAGTGGGGTAATGGTCCTGGATCGGCGGATGGTCAGTTTAATGGTCCAGGTGATGTTGCGATCGACAACGCAGGGAACGTCTACGTCGCAGATACCTCAAACAACCGCATCCAAAAGTTTAACGCAACCGGCTCGTTTATCATGAAGTGGGGTAATGGTCCTGGATCGGCGGATGGTCAGTTTAATAATCCCCGAGGTGTTGCGGTTGATGGGGCAGGGAACGTATACGTCGCAGATTCCATAAACAACCGCGTCCAGAAGTATACTGCAAATGGCTCTTTTATCACGAAGTGGGGTAATGGTCCTGGATCGGCAGATGGCCAGTTTTATAATCCGGTCGGTATTACGGTCGACAACGCAGGGAACGTCTACGTCGCAGATCTCTTAAACAACCGCATCCAGAAGTTTGCCGCGAATGGCACGTTTATCACGAAATGGGGTGAAGGGCCTGGTGCGGGGGATGGTCAGTTCAATGTTCCATGTGATGTTGCAGTCGATGCAACAGGAAGTGTATACGTCACAGATCATTATAACAACCGCATCCAGAAGTTCCTCTTTGTCCCCGTCTGTGTAACCCAGCCAAACGGGGGGGAGACCTGGATACCGGGATCCAACCAGACCATCCGGTGGGAATATTTTGGGGATATTGGACCCACCGTAGATATTGCCGTGATGAAAGGATCAAACCTCCTGGCAACGATTCCGGGGGTTCCGGTCGGATCAGGAGGGACAGGCTCCTATAATCTGACACTCCCCTACAATGCACTCCTGGGAACCGATTTCCAGGTACGGATCACTAGTACGAGCAACGCAACATACACTGATGCGAGCAATAATCCCTTCACGATCGGCCCGGCAATCACGGTGATATCTCCAGACGGTGGTGAGAACTTCATGCAGGGTTCACCGCAGACCCTCAAATGGAACTATACGAATACTCCCGGAACCACAGTGAAGATCGAGGCGATGAGAGGCGACACGGTCCTCGCGGTCATCACCCCCGCAACGGCTATTGGATCGGGCGGTCAGGGTTCATTCAACCTGACATTTCCCTACCTTACCCCGCTGGGCTCTGACTACCGGATTCGGATCACCAGCACCACTTATCCGGGATGCACCGATACCAGTAATGCCTATTTCTCGGTCATTCCCAATACCAGTGCCTCGATCACCCTGGTATCACCAGACGGTGGCGAGAATTACCTGCAGGGTTCCACCCAGACCCTCAAATGGAACTACACGGGTACTCCTGGGACCATGGTGAAGATCGAGGCGCTCCGGGGAGAGACGGTCCTTGCCGTCATCACCCCTGCTACGTCCATCGGGTCAAACGGGTCGGGATGGTTCAATCTGACCTTCCCCTACAACACCCCCCTGGGTTCCGATTACCGGATCCGGGTATCCAGTACTGTCTATCCCGCATGGAACGATACCAGTGCTACCCCCTTCACCATCAGCCCGGCGATCACGGTCGTATCTCCGAACGGTGACAGCTATCCCATCGGCAGCATCCTTCCCATGGGGTGGACCTACGCCGGAACCCCCGGAACAATGGTGAAGATCGATGTGATCAAGGGCTCCAGCATCGTGAAAACCCTCATCGGTATACCTATCGGCTCTGGTGGCTCCGGATGGTTCAATGTGACAATCCCCGCCTCAACTCCCCTCGGGCCCGATTACCAGATCCGGGTCACCAGCATCACGTATCCGGCATGCACCGATACCAGCGACCTCGACTTTGCGATCTGGTGATTCGATATCTATTCCTTTTTTTGTTGTCGGTATCTCTCCCAATCCTTTCTGCCCCATCGGATAAATGAAAACAGGATCCTCTCTCCTTCAGAACCCATTTCATATAGGGGGGAGAGCCCCAGATCTTGCCCGCCCGTAATCCAAACAGGCACCAATAAATACCGACACAATAACCTTCTCTTATCCAAGAGGGGTATCATCGAATCATCTCTCATGAGTTCTCGGTGCCCCTCCGGTGGTGTCGGGTATTTTGGGGATAGTACATGAGGAATTACATTGTTTTCATACTGATGGCCACATTGATGCTGTGTGCCATACCGGAAACCGCAATCGCAGCAGTTGAATTCTACGATTACGATCTCAAGTGGGGAAGCTATGGAACCGCCGACGGCCAGTTCAATAATCCCCGAGGGGTTGCGGTTGATGGGGCAGGGAACGTCTACGTCGCAGATACCCAAAACGACCGCGTCCAGAAGTTCACGGTAACCGGCACTTTTATTACGAAGTGGGGTAGTAATGGTCCCGGCGATGGGAAGTTCTCTTTTCCACATGCTGTTGCGGTCGATACCGAAGGGAACGTGTATGTCGCAGATACCTACAACCACCGTATCCAGAAGTTCACCCCCAATGGCACGTTTATCATGACATGGGGGGAGGGCCCCGAATTGGCGGATGGGAAGTTCTCTTATCCCCATGCTGTTGCGGTCGATACCGAAGGGAACGTATATGTCGCAGATTCCTATAACCACCGCATCCAGAAGTTTAACAGAACTGGCTCGTTTATCACGAAATGGGGGGATGGTCCTGGATCAGGAGATGGCCAGTTCTATTATCCTTTTGGTATTGCAGTCGATAACGCAGGGAACGTCTACGTCGCAGATTCGCAAAACAACCGTATCCAGAAGTTCAATGCCACTGGCACGTTTATCATGAAATGGGGTGATGGTCCTGGATCAGAAGATGGCCAGTTCTATTATCCTTTTGGTATTGCAGTCGATAACGCAGGGAACCTGTACGTCGCAGAATACTATAACCACCGCATCCAGAAGTTCACCCCAAATGGCTCTTATATCACCAAGTGGGGGAGTTATGGACCCGGCGATGGCCAGTTCAATTATCCTTTTGGTATTGCAGTCGATAACGCAGGGAAGGTCTATGTTGTAGATTCAAATAGACATCGCATCCAGAAGTTCTTCCTCGCCCCCCTCTGGGTAACCCTGCCGAACGGTGGGGAGACCTGGACCCAGGGATCCAAGCAGACCATCCGGTGGGAATACCTTGGGGAGCCCGGACCCACAGTACGTATTGACGTGATGAAAGGATCAAACGTCCTGGGAACGATTCCCTCAGTGCCGGCTGGTTCGGAAGGTGCAGGCTCTTATAACCTGACACTCCCTTACAATGCACCCCTGGGATCTGATTTCCGGGTAAAGGTCACCAGCACCAGCAATGCAACCTTCAGCGATACCAGCAATAATCCCTTCACGATCGGCCCGGCAATCACAATGGTATCTCCCAACGGTGGAGAGAACTATATGCAGGGTTCACCGCAGACCCTCAAATGGAACTATACGAATACTCCCGGAGCAACGGTGAAGATCGAGGCGATGAGAGGCGAGACGGTCCTCGCGGTCATCATCCCCGCCACGTCCATCGGGTCCGGCGGTCAGGGTTCGTTCAACCTGACGATCCCCTACCATACACCGCTGGGTTCCGATTACCGGATCCAAATTACCAGCACCACCTATCCGGGATGCACCGATACCAGCAATGCCTCGTTCTCGATTGTTCCCAATACGACTGCTTCAATCACCCTGGTATCACCAGACGGGGGCGAGAATTACCTGCAGGGTTCCACCCAGACCATCAACTGGACCTATACCGGCGATCCGGGACCAATGGTGAAGATCGAGGCCCTCCGGGGCGAGGCAATTCTCGCGGTCATCACCCCCGCCACGTCCATCGGATCCGCCGGGTCGGGATCGTTCAACCTGACCTTCCCTTACAACACCCCCCTGGGTTCCGATTACCGGATCCGGGTATCCAGTACTGTCTATCCCACATGGACCGATAGCAGTGAAAACCCATTCACCATCAGTCCGGCAATCACGGTCGTATCTCCTGATGGCGGCAGCTATCCCATTGGCAGCACCCTCCCCATGGGATGGACCTATACCGGAAGTCCGGGAGCAACGGTGATGATCGATGTGATCAAGGGCAACAGCACCCTGAAAACCCTCACCGGGATACCCATCGGCTCCGGGTGGTACAATGTGACGATCCCTGCCTCAACTCCCACCGGGTCCGATTACCGGGTCCGGGTCACCAGCACCACGTATCCGGCATGCAGCGATACCAGCGATATCGCCTTTGCGATCATCTGATCCAATAATTCTCTATTTTGGTATCGGCCTCTCTGTCATACCCTTCTGCCGGATGGGATGAAAAAACGGGAAGACACTGGTTCGCAGTCTTCAATGGCCATTACCCTCTTAAGGGAGAACAGCGATCGCCTGCCTGGCTGTCATCATTTCATACACAAATAAATAACAAGACAATAATCTTCTCTTATCCGTCAAAGGGGGAGCATCATCCAATTACCTCTTGTAAGGTCTCTGTGCCCCTCCGGTAATGTCGGGTGTTTTGGGGATAGTACATGAGGAAACACATTATGTTCGTTCTGATGGCCACATTGATACTGTGTGCCATACCAGGTATCGCAACCGCAGCAGCTGAATCCTACGTCTTCGACCTCAAGTGGGGAGACTGGGGAGATGAGGATGGCCTGTTCGAATGGCCATATGGTATTGCAGTTGATAACGAAGGGAACGTTTACGTCACAGATACTAATAATAACCGCATCCAGAAATTCAACGCAACCGGCTCGTTTATCACGAACTGGGGAGTTTGGGGATATGGCGACGGCCAGTTCTGGTGCCCGATTAGTATTTCGGTCGATAACGAAGGGAACGTCTACGTCGCAGATTGGTCAAATTACCGTATCCAGAAGTTCAACACAACCGGCTCGTTTATCACCAAATGGGGAGGCGAGGGATCTGGGGATGGCAAGTTCAATAAACCATACGGTGTTGCGGTCGATAGCGAAGAGAACGTTTACGTGGCAGATTACTATAACCACCGCATCCAGAAGTTCAACGCAACCGGCGCTTTTATCCTGAAATGGGGAAGCTATGGAGCCGACGACGGCCTGTTCAATCATCCCACAGGTGTTGCGGTCGATAATGAAGGGAACGTCTATGTCTCAGATACAGAAAACCACCGCATCCAGAAGTTCAACGCAACCGGCTCGTTTATCACGAAGTGGGGAAGCCCTGGGCCATATGGTATTGTGGTTGATAACGCAGGGAACGTCTATGTCTCAGATACAGAAAACCACCGCATCCAGAAGTTCAACGCAACCGGCTCGTTTATCACGAAGTGGGGAAGTAAGGGATCCGACGATGGTGAATTCAATAGCCCAATTGGTGTGGCGGTCAGTCCTGCAGGACATATTTACGTAACAGATTGCAATAACCACCGCATCCAGAAGTTTCTCCTTTCCCCTGTCACCCTGGTATTACCCGACGGTGGGGAGACCTGGAAGCAGGGGTCCAAACAGGTCATTCAGTGGAACTACACTGGCGACCCAGGCTCAACGGTGAAGATCGAATTGCTCAAAGGAGTGGCAGTCGACCACGTCATCGCCAACGCTACTACGCTTGGTCCGGGGGGATCAGGGTCTTTCAACTGGACGGTCCCCGATACCCAGGAACTTGGATCTGATTACAAGATCCGGATCACCAGTACCAGTAATCCCGTGTACACCGATACCAGCGATGCCCCCTTCTCAATTGGTGCCGGTGTAATTATCACGATGGTATCACCTGACGGTGGGGAGACCTGGAAGCAGGGATCCAACCAGGTCATTCAGTGGAACTACACTGGCGACCCAGGCTCAACGGTGAAGATCGAATTGCTCAATGGTGAGGCAGTCGACCATGTCATCGCCAACGCTACTTCGCTTGGTCCGGGAGGGTCAGGGTCTTTCAACTGGACAGTCCCCTATAACCAGACGCTTGGATCTGATTACAAGATCCGGATCACCAGTACCAATAATCCCGTGTACACCGATACCAGCGATGCTCTGTTCTCAATCGTTGCCGGTGCACCGATCACGGTTGATTCACCAAACAGCGGAGAAAGATGGAAACAGGGATCTACCCAGACTCTCCGGTGGGACTACACCGGCGATCCCGGACCCGGGGTAAAGATAGAGGTATTGAAGGGGTCAGCAGTCCGGGTTATCGCCCAGAATACAACCATAGGGCTGGATGGATCTGGCTCATTCAACTTTACGTTCCCCTACAGCGCCCCGTTAGCATCCGATTACCTGATCCGGGTTACCAGCACCAGCAACGCGACGTATACCGACACGAGCGATGCCCCCTTCTCGATCATCCCTCCCCTCACCGTTCTCTCTCCCAATGGCGGAGAGGAATGGGAGCAGGGGACCACCCAGACCATACAATGGGACTATGGTGGTGATCCCGGACCCTCCGTGAAGATCGAAGCACTCCGGGGAGATACTGCCATCGCGGTCATCACTCCGAAAACCCCGGTTGGTTCCGGAGGAACGGGCTCGATGACCCTGACGTTGCCGAAGAACGCCCCGGCCGGCACTACTTATCGTCTCCGAATCTCGAGCACCAGCAATCCCATTTATACCGATACCAGTGATGCATCGTTCTCGGTCATTCCCAACACCAGTGCATCAATCTCTCTCATATCACCAAACGGGGGCGAGAACTACCTGCAGGGTTCCCCCCTGGCCATCAACTGGACCTATACCGGCGATCCGGGACCCACGGTGAAGATCGAGGCCCTCCGGGGCGAGGCAATTCTCGCGGTCATCACCCCCGCTACGTCCATCGGGTCCGACGGTCAGGGTTCATTCATCCTGAACCGCTTACCCTACAACACTCCCCTCGGCTCCGACTACCGGATCAGGGTGACCAGCACCAGCAACACGGCCTGGACCGACACGGGCGATGATTACTTCACCATCAGTCCGGCAATCACGGTCATATCTCCTAACGGAGGCAGCTATCCCCTTGGCAGCACCCTCCCGATGGGCTGGACCTATATCGGAAGTCCGGGAGCAACGGTGATGATCGATGTGATCAAGGGCAACAGCACCCTGAAAACCATCACCGGGACACCCATCGGCTCCAGGTGGTACAATGTGACGATCCCTGCCTCAACTCCCACCGGGTCCGATTACCGGGTCCGGGTCACCAGCACCACGTATCCGGCATGCAGCGATACCAGCGATATCGCCTTTGCGATCGTCTGATTCGATACCTACCCCTTTTTTTGTTGTCGGCATCTCTGTCGGTACGGACTACTACAATCGGCACCCATCTGGTTGCATCACCTCATCTCACCTCAATTTTCACCGAATAATCGCCTCGGGATACAGAATAAGGGACAGCAGGAAATCCTTCCCTTTTTGCCATCGGGATCAATCCCTATCTCCTTAGGTCTGGAAGGCGCCAGTTCCCATGCCGGGGCCGAATCCCTCGATCCCCACAGGAGTATTCTTCCTGAGTAATTCCATCAGGCAGTACTGATACGGCAATCCTTCCGGCCTCTCAAAAAACCGCTCCGCCAGACGGCGATATATCTCATCGATAAGACCTTCATTATCCCGGGAGAGGCCGACCCTGATCGAAGACTCACTCCATGCCCGGACGACCCGTGCAAGGGAGTAGGCAAGGTAGTGGCGTTTCCGGGCATCGTTCCCTGCATTCTGCATCCGTGAGCTATACGCACAGGGGACGGTCAGGGTTTTCAGGGACTTCAGGGAGAAGTGCTGACTGATACTCTCTTCTGCCACCAGGGATGCTATCTCATCCGGTGTCGCAAAGTAATCGGGGATGAAAATGGCATCGAGTTCCTGTTTTGAGATACGGCCCTCCTGGTAGAGCGAGACACACACTTCACGGAGGTTATTGTATCCTGCCGACGCCGGCCACCGGTCGCCGCCAAGGTCAGTCAGGGTGGCCAGATACAACATCCCTCCATGAGCGAGATCCCGGCTGCGTTCGCGGAAAAAGACCCGCCAGTCACTGATCCATTTGCTGTAAAACTTTTTCCGTTCAGCTGCAGGGAGCTGGTTTGCCTGGATGCAGGTGGGATGATAGAAGAATGTGGTATCAACCGTTTTTGTATTGAGCCAGTGCAGGGAGGTGGAGGAGATACCGATATCCACATTCCCGGCCAGTTCCGGGAGGGGTTCATAAAACGAGCGCTGGAGGTACTCAGCCTCGACCCGGGGGAGTCCTGAGAGTCCTGAATTCTTCCAGAAGTGGTGGAACGGGGCAGGATCAGCAATATCGATATACACCAGCCGTATGCCCAGAAGGGGATGTGCCTGACGGAGGAACCGGATGATCTGCTCAAGGAGCTGGCTTGAATTGACCCCGTCGGCGGCCCCATAATCTGCAATCACAAAGGGGGATCCCAGCTGCCTTCCTGCGGAAGAAAGGGGGAGCGATGCGAGGTAGGAGAGAAGTGCCGGCTTAATAAACGGATCGATTGCCTTGGCGGTGTCAGAGATCCTGCTGTAATCGCTCGTCATGCTTGGCAGGTATTGCAGATGAGTTGCCGGATGGTCATCTCCAGGCATGTGCCCTCCTGTCCCGATGAAGAGGGTGATCCTTCCCCGCTTGGCACCCCTGGATGGAACCCCTGGACGGAATGAGGCCGACTCCCTCCTGGCGTGCATTCCGGCGGGTGTTCATGCAGGATTTTTTTTCTGTCATACTACATAATTCCAGGGATCCCCTCTGACAATGACCGGGTTTAAATACAGTACTACGAGAACGACAGCCATTCATTGAGCACCGGATGTTCTCCGGTTCCTTAACGACACACGATTCCGGAACCATCTTCTCTCCGGATATCGTGACCATCGTTGCTGATGACTATGAAGCTATCCCGGCTGAACGCGTTGCTGATTTCGCCCGGGAAGGTGACCCCTGCGCCGACCGCTCTGACCCATTCCCTTCCTGTTTGACCTGATTTCCCTGAACCATGAAAGCTCCGAAAATCCGTGTCGTAACATTTATCGTTCACCGTTCTGTTTCTCTTCTCATCGGGAAAGCAGGGTTCGTCCCCTGCATCCCCTGGAGCGTATACCCCATGACCCAGATCCCTTCGCAGAAGCTCGCCAAAGTAAAGTATCATCGGATCTATGCTGATGAAAAGGGCGGCTCGCACTTTGCTACCAATATCATCGAGCAGAGCAGTGTCCAGGCAGCGCCCCCCGCTGCTCCGTTTTACGTTTCAGGTGATCATCCTGCAACGAAGTACCGGTTCTATACCTTCGAACCCGACTGGATCGGCGAATGGCACCCCGCCCCCACCCGGCAGTTCCTCGCCCTGATGTCGGGAACCGTGGAGATGGAGACGACCGACGGGGAGGTGAGGCACTTCGCCCCGGGAGACCTTGTTCTCCTTGAAGATACCACGGGCAGAGGCCACATGACGCGGAACATCGGCAGAGTGTACGCCATATACTTCGTAGTCCCGGCACCCTGAAATGTACCGATACTGGTGGAGCCGGCCATTTCCGGTCCTCCCGCCGGTCTGATGTCATCATGAGAGAGAACAAGAAGTACCCCGGGACAGGCAACAGATTCGGATCCTGGCAAAACCAGCATGGAGAAAAGAGAGGGGAGCATCACAGAGGTCCAGGGGACGGTACAGATGATGAATACGAAAACTGTTCCCATATGCCCACTTCTCTTCCCTTTTTTGTGAAAAAGGACGGTTACTTATATATACCACCAAATCCTCCTTTTTCGTGAGGTAATCAAGGTGGCAGATTTACCTATCGCAGCAGTTATCAGAATTGCGAAGAAGAATGGAGCAGAGCGTGTCGGTCACGACGGTGCTATTGCTCTGGTAAAGGGCGCAGAAGAATACATTGCAAACCTGACCCGTGAGGCAAACAGGCTTGCAATGCATGCGGGACGAAAGACCATCAAGGAAGAGGATGTCCTGCTCGCAATAAAGATGTAGTAATTCCAGGTTCTTTTTACTCTTTTTATATGAAAATGCCTCCGGCATTTTCATCTCGTATGCATGTGTCCCTCGAAGGAATCATGTAATTTTTTTATATGAAAATGCCTCCGGCATTTTCATCTCGTATGCATGTGTCCCTTGAAGGAATCATGTAGTTTTTTTTCCGATCCACATACCCCGACAGCTCCTTAGATTATGATCAACCGAAGGGCGGTTACTGACAGTTCCCCCTGAACATGCCTCTGCCGTTTTCATCCTGGATGCTTCTTTCCCTTTGGACAACCATCTGATTGTAGGATATCATCGCTGCAAGGTGAGCACAGTACGTTCGAACGGTCGTGCATCTTCCCGAAAATCTCAACGCCAACCTCTCACGATGTATCATTCCCGTTCAGGACCATCTCCCGGCTGATGCGCCTATGGGATTCCGATCCGTCCGGGAGCAAAAGTTCCGCCCTTAAACGATTCTTCGTTTGAGAATCGGCCTGGGCTCGATTCTGTCGAAACGGAAATCAGGTAGATCGGATACGAATCTTTAAAAAATTCGACGAAGAGCCGGCAACCAAGGCAACGAATCAGGCATACCCTGAATTATCGCGAATCTTCGTGACCGGCCCAGACAGGAGGGGGAGAGGAACCCCCCGGTAACTAACGTATGAATCATGAAGGGAGAGGAATGGAAAACAGTATCCTGTTATAAGTGGTGGGGTTTGGGGGTTTTTAAGATTCGTTCCTACATTTTACCTTATGGTGATCCCACCACTAGCGGCACTCCTGATCAAGGTGGCATATGGAGGATAGAATACCGCCAATGTTTTATCGATTTCAGATTATAATATGTTTCCGGAGATCCTACCACCCCCGTCTCTCCTCCTCTCCCACGGGTATTCTCTGTCCTGTTCCAGCTGATCTGACCTTTCCGCATTCCGACCGCTATCGCTTCACATGATTCACTTCGGTCATGGTCCCTTCCTCGATCCGGTCGCAGAGGGCTGAAAGTTCGGCAAAGGCCGCCCTGAACTTCGAAGACTGCCGCCATTCAGCAATGCTCTCCTGGGATTCCCAGGGTCCGAAGGCGACGAAGAGCCGGGGATCATCGTTGTCGCGCACGATGTACATCCACCGGGCACCTTTGGCATGGTTCAACGTCCACTGGGCAAATTGTTGCCATTTCTCCAGAAACTGTTCTTCTCTCCCTGCGTTTACGGTAAAATACCCGAACGCAAAAATGACTCCCTCCCTGATCACTTCCCTTCCCTCCTTTCTTCCGGTCCAGGCAGAACGACCATCCCGCAACGCCCTCCTACACTCCGGACTGCATCCGGGACAGGGTCCCCAAAATTTCCTTGATCGTCTCTTCCTCCTTCTTGAGATGGTCGCGGAAGTCCTGCTTGTCGGTATCGGCAACCTCCATCCGGAGATCTGAAAGATACTCTTCGAGCACGTCCTTCAGGATCGAGACCTCTTCCTTTGTCAGTGTGAGCGTATACATCTGTTTCCCCCTTCTTCCTGCATCCCCAACCGTTCTGGGATGAATATCTCATCAGTGCACCCCTATTTTAAGGTAACGCCTGTCTGGTGATACTCCAACGTTCTGAACCAGGACACCATCGAACTCACCGAAAGACGGGATGGGAACCCTGGGTGAAACGAACCTACAATTCCAGAGAAGGATCCTTTTCCGACAGAGAGGAGGAGCGATCCGGCCGTTTTCCCTCACTCTTCTGATCTGTTGAGTCACAGCCATTTTCAGAGGAGCCAGAACCATTCCCTTTCGTATCAGAAAACCTTCTATTTTCCCTACCCGCCGGGTGTCGGCAGGTTTATCAGGTGCATCGGCAAGGTGAAAGATCGTGTGCACAAGTCCACGATGTCCCAACCACTGCAGGACCACCACCTCCGGGAACCGGAAGGGATCCCAGCAGATGTACCGGACGTACATCAGGATCCTCGATGAGAACCGGAAACGGCGCTCGGTTCCCATCGGATGGTGGTGCCCGGCCTGCCACCTGTTCCTGGATGAAACCCGGTGAATGGCAAGAAGGGTCAGCCCTGCGGTACCACGGTTGTGTGCAGGGGGGAGATCCCTTGCTCCTCACCAGGGAGAGACCCAGGTAGCTCCCATGCATCTCACGGGATTTTCCAATGGCCGGTGGTGCCTTCAAGGATGTTGATCAACCACCATCAGTTTAATATCACCCTGCCAGAATGTGGTGTATGAACTCCCTGAAATATCTCTCTCTCCTCCTCATTGTCATCGTCCTCGCAGCGGGCTGTACCTCAGCTCCCGATACCACGACCACCGGGCTGGAACCGACGTGTGGAACCCCCCTTGCGGCAACCAGCACGTCCGCAGCACTCACCCGGCTCATCACCGGGGTGAATGCCACCCTGCAGGAGATGGATGCTATTCTTGCGACGGCAGCCTCCGCGATGAGTACAACAGGGATCAGCGGGCCGGGGGCAAACGCAACTCTTGCGCTGGTCGCTGCTACCACTCCGTATGCGATTGATGCTGTCTCTATCTCCGCTGAAGGGCAGATAGCGGCCATCATGCCGGAGCAGTACTGGGCTGCGGTCGGGACCTATGTTGGCAACGAGAGCCACAACCAGCAGGCACTGCAGGAACGCCGTCCCCTGATGACCCTTGTCTTCCCGGCAGCAGAAGGATTTGATGCCGTCTCCATCCGGAGACCAGTGACGGACAGCAACGGAACGTTCCTCGGCCTTGCTACCGTCCTTTTCAACCCGCAGGAACTGATCGCAGACCATGCCGATAAAGCCCTTGAAGGTACCAATTACACCGCGTGGGCAATCGATATGAGCAGCCACCTGATCTACGATCGGGATCCTGCTGGTCTTGTCGGGCGGGATATGCTCACCGACCCGGCCTTTGCCGACTACCCCGACCTCGTGGCGTTCATGCAGAAGATCGTTGCCCAGCCTGACGGGAATGGCACCTATACCTTCACCCCCACGAAAGGCGGTCCTGCTGTTGTGAAGGATGCGGTATGGGGGACGGTGGGGCTCCACGGGACGGAATGGCGGATCGTGGTGGCGTCTGAGCGGTAATTGGGAGCGGCTCCCGAGCCCAATCTTTTTATTCAAGAACCCGTGAAGGGGTATTAGATACAAAAGCTGGATTGGAGTGGGTCGAGAGGGTTATACAAAACAAAATCTGATATTTTTTTTCTTACCTTGATTCATCCACCTCCGTCTCTCTGATTGTATCCGTAAAGCGAGGTGTTCAAGATGAAACAGGTGATGGGAGTACTAATCGGGATATTCATCGTCATGCTCTGTATTACGCCAGCGATGGCAGCAAAACCTCTGGATACAGAGGAGGGTGTCGTTGCCGGGGAAATGAATACTGCGACGGTGGGAACATTTGAACAAACCACGAATCCTGGAGGAATATCAAGAACAATGGGTGATACCTATCGCATTGATACGCAAACTCCGGTTCTCGATGGGAGTGCCTTTA
This sequence comes from Euryarchaeota archaeon ADurb.BinA087, assembly GCA_002068435.1. Taxonomy (GTDB): domain Archaea; phylum Halobacteriota; class Methanomicrobia; order Methanomicrobiales; family Methanospirillaceae; genus UBA9949. The sequence goes on from MVZQ01000007.1 coordinate 20,063, forward strand.
CCAATTATGATACCCTCTTCATTCATGGGACGATGGCAAAGGCCAATCCCTCTTCATTCGGTGTTAATTTTGAGGGCGATTATTCTGACGGCCATTCTATTAATCTTAATCCATCTGTTTATAATGTCTATGTAAGCTGCCCCTTTGTTAGTTATCATTCGAAGCAAGGAGGTATACAACCCAGAGCCAGATATCTTGGCTTGGAGTATAAGACATCGGAAACAGCAGAAATTACCGGGGTATGGATATTTAATGGCCACAATTCTCTTGGATATATTAGTTTTAACCCTCCACTCAAAAGCACCGCAGGCTTTACAACTCGAGTTATTGATCTGGAAGGCTGGCATCTATTCGATCGCGGATTGAATATGGTGTTAGGAATTCGAAATCCATCATCGACATCTTACGGGAATGTCATGATCGGAGGATATGGAGCCAGGTTTGAGTGGTAGCCCTCTCTTTTTTAATTGCTGAATTCTCTAGGGAACAATGCCAGATTGCATATATATTGGCTCATTTCCTCACTATTACCAGGGAAATACCCCCTATCAGTTTCACCGGTCACCCATACCCCCTAGTAAACGCTGAATTACCATCGATTATCATGCATACCAGATGAATTTCCGATTAAATTGAAAAAGATGGGCCACCTCCCACTCGACGCTCATGCATCACTAATCGCAAACGTCCCGTTGCTAACATCAGTACAGGCCGGATAGCTGGTGCTGGTAACCCGTATCCAGTAGTCCGATCCCAACGGAGTGGAGGAGGGAATCGGAACAATATAGGGACCGGATTCACTCGCGTCGATCGGAGCGGGAACAATCGTGAATGGTGCATCGCTCGTGTCCGTACAGGCAGGATAGCTGGTGCTGGTCACCCGGATAGTATAATCATCACCGAGGGGGGTGGAGAAGGGGATGGTCAGATCCAGAGATCCCGTTCCATTCAATCCGATAGGACAGCTGGAGCTGAGGGTCTTTAAAAGCGTGCCCGATCGGAGTGCCTCGATTTTTACCGTGGACCCAGGATTGCCGCTGTAGCTCCACCAAATGGTATGGAGGGAACCCTGGAACCAGTCTTCCCCTCCGTCAGGAGTGACAACGGTGAGAGCGGGAACAATCGTGAATGGTGCATCGCTCGTGTCCGTACAGGCAGGATAGCTGGTGCTGGTGATTCGAATCGTATAATCATCACCGAGGGGGGTGGAGAAGGGAACGGTCAGATCCAGAGATCCCGTTCCATTCAATCCGATAGGATAGCTGGAGCTGATGGTCTTTAAGAGCGTTCCCGACCGGAGTACCTCGATTTTCACCATGGAGCCGGGATTACTGGTATAACTCCACCTGATGGTCTGGCTGGAACCCTGAAGCCACGCTTCACCGCCATCAGGAGAGATCATGGTAATAGCCGGACTTATCGTGAAGGGAGTATCGCTCGTATCAATACAGGTCGGACATCGGGTACTGGTGACCCGGATCATGTAATCGTTCCCCGGGGGCAGGGAATAAGGAACCGTCACCGGGAACGATCCCGATCCTCCCGATCCGATATCCATGTTTGGATGAACCACCCGTACCGCGGTTCCCTTCAGGAGCTCGATTTTCACGGCAGGGCCTGGATCGCTGGTATAGTTCCACCGAATAGTCTGCAGGGAACCCTGCACCCAGTCTTCACCGCCCCCCGGAGTTGCGACCGTGATGGAGGGGACCACACTGATCGAGAAGGTGGCATCACTGGTATCACCTACGCTCGGATAGCGGGTGCTGTTGACCCGGACCCGGTACTCGGTCCCGAGGGGCATGTCAGGCGGGACTGGCACGATGAGAGACCCTGTTCCGTCTGTTCCCACCGGGGTGCCGGGGGTGACGATCCCGAACAGGGTTGACCCATTCAGCAGCTCGATCCTGACCGTGGTACCCGGATACCCGGTATACTCCCACCTGATGATCTGGTACGTGCCCCGGGGCCAGTCTTCACCGCCGTTGGGAGACACTACAGTGATGGTCGGCTTGGGAAACACCGTGATGTAGCGGTACTTGATCTCGGTATCACTCCCCTGCCCATTGGTTGCCGTCAATTTCACGGAATATGTGCCGGGTTCCGGGTAGGTGAAGGCCGGGTTTTTCGACTGGCTGTCCCTGATGCCGTCATTCTGGAAATCCCACGCCCAGCTGGTCGGGGAGTTTATGGACTGATCAAAGAACTGGACCGTCAACGGGGCATTGCCATACCGAATATCAGAGGTAAATTCTGCTATGGGAAGAAAGCAGCTGGGGCATCCTGATCCATCGACTTCCGACGCGCCGGTCGGTGCTGCAGCACTCACGTTTCCTCCGCTCATTGCCAGCATGGCAATGAGGATTGTCATAATTACACTGGTTTTTTCCAAGGCCATCCTGATCTCCACCTCTCAGGAAATGATCTGCATCTTCTCATGTTATAGGTGATTATGTTGACGCAGTCCCCACCCAAGTGAACCTATCGCAGACACCAGCAGGGATTGGGCACCAGAGAAGCTTTTTACCGTAGAACTGGTGTAGTGGGCAACAAGGAGCTCTGACAGATAGGAGTGAGGAGGCCTCTCAGTCTCTCGGATGTATCCTTGCCACGAGGTGTGAGAAGATGAAACGCATGAGGGTAGTGTTGCTCGGAGTATTCATCATAATGCTCTGTGTGATGCCAGCGATGGCAGAGAAACCAGGGGATATGGAGGAGGACCTTCTTGTCCAAGGACCTGATGCAGCGGGATCAGTACCATCTGAGGGTCCAGCGCATACCGTGATTACTCCAGCCGGGCCAGTATATGGCAGCATTGACACCCAAAGCCCGGTCCTGGACGGTGGTGCTTTTACCAATTATGACACCGTCTTCGTCCATGGAGTGAATGCAGAGAATTATGTACCCAATCCTGATGTAGAGCGGGTTGAATTACTTGAACGGGGCGTTTATACACGGCTGAATCCAAAGACGTCCACGTATTATCCCCAAACCGGCATATTTTGTCCGATTCCCAGTTATCAGTTGAAGACCGGGGGAGTGCAGCCAAAAGTCAGATATCTTGCAGTGCAGCATTACAGCCTTGGGGTATCAGGATCGAAGGCCTGGCCTGAGGTTTATTATGTCGGCGTATACAATGGATACACCCAAGTCGATTCCTTCAGTATGACCTTCTCTAGTACGAGCCCGACGACTCAAATTATTAATCTTGGTGAGTGGTATACCTTCGATCGTGGATTGAATCTCGTTCTCTATATCAGGAACGGAATGGATGCACCAAGTTCTTTCGCAGTATGTGGGTATGGAGCCAGGTTTGAATGGTAACTTCCTGATGATGTTTCCCATTCTGAACGTTCCTTTTTTTTAAAAAAAATGAAACTCTCCCATTTTGAACAACGCTGCTAAAACCATTTCAGTGCCTTCGCAGATTCAACCCGATATTGAATGCAGGGTTCAACTTAAGGGAGCACGTCCAGGTAAGGTTTTTTTACAGAACCGGTGAAGTGGGTAACAAGGAACTCTGATAGAGGGGCAAATCATCTGAAGTCTCTCAGAGGTATCCTTTCCACGAGGTGTGAGAAGATGAAACGCATGATGGTGGTGTTGCTTGGAGTATTCATTATAATGCTCTGTATCATGCCAACGATGGCAAAGAAACCGGGGGATACGGAGGAAGAACTCGTTGTCCAGGGACCTGATGCGACAGCATCAATACCCTCAGTGAGTCCGGCGGATACGATGAACGCTCCAACCGGGCTAATATCAGGTAGTGTTGATACACAAAGCCCGGTCCTTGATGGCAGTGCTTATACCAATTATGATACCGTCTTCGTTCATGGGCTGAATGCAGTGGCGGATGTGAATGATGTTGATATAGAAAGGGTTGATTATTACGGCAGTGGCCTCGATACCCTGCTGCGGGCGAAGACCTCTTCATTGTATCCGATGGTTAAAATATACTGCCCGATGCCCGGGTATGATAAGAAGACGGGAGGAGCGATACCAAGAGTCAGGTATATTGGCATAGAATATGTATCGGGCCTTGGCCAGGATGATTACGCCTATCCGCAAGTGTATTATGTATCGGTCTATAACGGACGCACCCGGGTCAAGGATGTCGATATCATTTTCGCTACGAATGGTCATTGGGATCTCCAGGTAATCGATCTGGGTGCCTGGTATCCCTTCAATCGCGGATTGAATATCGCCCTCTCAGTAAGGAATGGCGCACCAAATGACCTGAGTTTCTATGTCGGAGGGTACGGAGCGAGGTATGAGTGGTAACTCTCTCGTGTTTTTTTTTCGATCCGGCCCTTATAGTGACGTGAATCCGTCTCCATGAACAACACTACCCACGTTATTCGCTTACATAAGCGTTTTACCGGCCGATCGATCCGCGAAGATCGAATCAGAAATGAAAAAGATTTCAGGAAGTGATCCCCTGTCATTTCTCGACAATCTCTTTCACATTGACCAGGCTCTTCTTCATCTCCTTTCGCATCGCGTTCACGATGAACGGTGACAGAATCCGCATGCATCCGCTGAATTTCATGTCATACGTCAAGGTAAACTTCGTCCCCCCGGGGGTGGGAGTAAAGGTATTGTGCTGTTCGATGAAGACCGAACCCGAATCGATATTCTTCCCAAAATTCTTATTCGGTTCATACTCGGTTGCGGTTGCGGTCCAGGGCATTGATCGGCCCATCAGCCGGGTAACACCCTTAAACGTGCTCCCGACTCCGACCGGGCCTTTCGAGGTCTGCTCGGCTTCCGGTATCGCCGTATGCCATCTGCTCCACTGTGCTGCATCGGTCGTGACGGCAAAGACCTTCTCGACCGGTCCGTTTATCTCGATACTCTCCTCAATATGCGCCATCTGGGTGACCCCCTGGTCAGATCATTCGTACTCAGGAGATTCTGTGCCAATACCCGCGGCCTTCAATCGGAAAAAGAGATGAAGGGGAACTTACTGGTATCCAGAATCCCCTTGTGATAGTGACAGAAGATTTCCATCACCTGATCCTGCATAAGAGGGTATGTTCTATTTTAACCTATCCTGAAGAGCGCCTGGAGCGGTCACGAGCCGCTCCCGGGGCCCGGGATCCCCCCCTGCTCTCCTTCTTTCGATCCTCCGTTCATCGCAAACGTTGTCCTTACCGGTCCAGGGGATCTGCTGATTGATCCGGCCGATCAGGTACTTAGGACGATACTTCTCTTCGGTTCATAAACTACAGTCCCCCAATTTCCCGTGATTAGTCCAGGGGGTGTTGCTTTCGTGGAGGCCGGGGAATATCCCTGAATACCAGAAAAAAGGGGGAGAAGAGAAGCAGCAGTATCCCCATTGCATCACCCGGATAAAAAAAAGAGCAATGGTATAAATAGAACGATGGAGAGAAAGATGGATCGATGGAGTTCCTGCCGAAAGGCCGGCTGGACGCATTCGCCGACGGGGTATTTGCAATCGTCATCACACTGCTCGTGCTCGATCTCGCCATCCCTGAGGTGATGGAAGGGGTCATGCCGGCCATTCTTGAGCAGTGGCCTGCCTTTCTCGCATATATCATCAGTTTTTCTTTTGTCGGCAGCCTCTGGATCACCCACTCATCCATCACCGCCCTGATGGAACAGGAGACCCCGCATTCATACCGGCTCACGCTCCTGATGCTCTTCTTTGTCTCGCTCATCCCTTTCACAACGAAGCTCATGGCATTCTACCTTTCGCATCCACCCATGATCCCAGATCTTGCAAGTACTGATCTCTTCTCCTGGTGGCTTACGGTGAACGCACTGGCAAGATCAGCACTGAGCGCTCCGGTGACCCTCTATGGCCTGGACCTGCTGGCTGCATCGGTGACGATGAATGCGATCATGAAATCCGCGATCAAGACCCCTGATATGCTCATCACCGAATCGGCGATCCCTGAACTGGATGCCCTGCAGCGGAGGCAGCAGTCCGGTGTCTATGTCATTGTCGCGACGCTGATCTTCGGATTCATACTCCCGGTCGTTGCCGTATTCGGGTACATTATCGTCTCGATCGTGTTCTTTCTCACCCCCACTATCACTGTTGCAAAAACAACCCTGGGAAAAGACAAATGAGAAGGGGGAGTATCGTTTCGCTGGGTAGTTCCGCAAGGAAGTGCTCCACCGCAGGGAGAGGTTGAGCGGCAGTACCGCTCCGGTCCCTGGTACAACAACCACCATCAGGGAAGACTGGTGAGAAAAGGGATGATCGGTGTGCTTGTCAACTATGGAAAAGTGACCTGCTGAGTGGAGAGCATGAATGAAGTATCTCCACACCAACGAGATTGGAGCAGGAGGAACCGAGTACTCTTCAGGGCGGCAGGAACCTTGTTTTACGGTCACAGGCAGCACCGGTCAGGTCGGGATTCAGCTCACCGCCTCGAGGTCCCTGCGAATCTGACGGCGCATGAACCACTCTGCAAGCACCCCCAGGGCATGGTACAGGGGATTGACCGGGACATCGACATAATAGCGCCTCCCCTTCTCAAGCCATCCCTGGTCGGTCCAGTACTGGTGATCGGCAGGAGCCCGTTCGCCCAGCTCATCTGAAGGGGCTCTCCCGACATGAAATGCGAGTACATCGAACAGGTTGGGTCGGGGACGTGTTCCTCTGATAAGAGCGGCAAGGAAGGCATCAGCCGCCCTCTGTAGTTTCTTCTCGTTCTCCCGGAGGACATACGAGGGGAGAGGACCAAACGTTGCATGGGATCGTATCCCTACCTTTGCGGCAACATCAAATCCCCAGATACTGGCCACGAGATTGAGATACTTCAGTACATCCGTACTTCCCACCGCACCAGCCGTGGTGAGGAGCAGGGCTTTCTGCCGGAAGAAACGGGGACGATGAAAGATATAACCATGGCGATCGATGAACAGCTTCATCAGATAAGAGACCTGGAATCCATACACCGGCGTGGCAAAAATGACCCCGTCAGCCTCTTTCATCTTCTGCTCGAGGAGCGAGGCTTCGTCCTTGAGCGTGCAATACTCCTCACCTCGTTCAAAACACTGATAGCATCCGCGGCAATTCTCGAGATGTGCCTCTTTAAGCATCACATATTCCCATTCGACCGGGACCTTCTCCTGGATGATCTCGCGGATCCGTTCGGCGGCACGATACGTATTCCCCTTCCGCGGACTTCCCATGATGACGAGAACCTTCATGGACATCACTTGGTCGTACCCGGTAAAAAACCTCTGAAAAAGATGCAGGCACCGAAAGGTACCGATCGCCATCAACCTTCTGTTCTCATGCCGGTCGAGCGAGCCACATGATGGGCATCTTCTTCATCAGGAAGAAGCTTTCGGAGAGAAGCATGATGCAAGGACTCCCAGGTAGTAGAGAGAAGATACCTCCATGAGAGTTTTACTTTTCTCTGCAGCATGACACGGTTTAACCAGTTCCTGAACAGCTCGAGGATACCTTGACACCATCATCACATCAGGAGGACCTTTCGGTATTCCCGGAACAACAGGAAGATGCTTCAGTGCTCTCACCACGGTAGGAGGACGTGCTCGTATTCCCGGAACAACAGGAAGATGCTTCAGTGCTCTCACCACGGTAGGAGGACGTCTCAGTACTCTCAGCACAGCAGGAGGACCTTTCGGTATTCCCGGAACAACAGGAGGACGTCTCAGTGCTCTCAGCACAACAGGATCCTGCGTCTCCACCACAAGTGCAACTATCCATGTCTCTTCCCCTGATGGCTGCACTGATCATCGCCCAGGCACACCCGACGCCGCTCTGCACCTCGATCGCCTGGACCGGGCAGTTGAGGGCACAGGCTCCGCACTCCATACACCGGGTCTTGTGGACCAGCACTGCCGTCTCTTCGCCTTCAGCAAAGACGCCATGGGGGCAGACCTGGCTGCACCGCCGGCAGTTGATACACCGCTCCGGGAAATACGCAAGGGTATTCTCGCGATATGAATCGAACATCAGACCACCCCGAGGAACCAGAGGGCTCCGAACAGTATGGCAAGGATGATCCCGGACCCGGCCATGGCAACCATTACCCTGACATAGGTGAATATCTCTGCTTTGACCCCGGACCGCGAGGTGTAGGGAGTGCAGCCTGTGAAGTTGAGGGCCAGGTACGATACGACCGGAGGGATGAGGAACAGTGGCATAATCCCGGCCAGCAGACGAGCCCATGAGGGCAGAGACAGCTCTGATGCGCCATATGCTGCAAAGGGCAGAGCAACCAGTATCCCGAGAATCAGTCCCTTGGTGCTGAAGTCTTTTGTCGGGAGGAATGGGAGCAGGGCCGGGAACAGGACGGTTCCCGCCAGAACTGCTGTGACCGCAGCGAGGGATGCGACCGGTCCTGCGAGGAGATACATGAGTATCGCGGCACCGATGGTCGGTAATGCTGCATGCACAAGTTCTACAGGAGAGAGAACAATCCGTTCTCTGAAGGGGAACTCAACCCGTCGCATTGCAGCAGGAGCCTTCCTGGTCTTCAGGTACTCCGGGAGGTCCCGGGCACGGACCGGTCCATACTCAACCCGGAATCCGGACCGCTGCAGGACCTGGTGGGCAGAGATGCCCGGGGCTCCCAGCTGCGGTACGATGACGGTCCGGTGCCGGACGACGGACACGAGCCTGGTATTTACTATCCTTTTGACGAGCTCGTCAGTACCAAATGTTCCCTTCCCCGCCGCACACCAGACATTGATCCCCCGGGTATCCAGGACAAGAAGGTAGGCATCAATCCCGGAGAGGGCTGAACGGAGTGAGTCGAAGCTGAGGGTATAGTTTGCCGAGACGAAGACCGGTGAGTCTGGTGACGGATTCCCGAGCTGGTAGAGCCCCGGCCTCACCACGTGACCCATCCGGTTCACGCCCCACCGGGCGAGGAAATGGTCGAGCCGGTCAGCGAAGGTGAGGGTGCTTGTCGTGGTCATGACAGCCGGGATTTGGTTCGGGGACATGGAACCCCCGCAGGGGAGTGCGTGCTGCTGCTGAACTCCGGAACAACAGGAGCATGAGGCAGTATCAGAAGAAGACGGGTTCACTCTGTTTTCACTCCTTCTTCAGATCCTGCACGAGCGGATTGAGGATTCCCTGGACCATCCCTGAAAGATTCCCGGCCTTCAGCAACGCGAGGCAGCAGACCTCGCCGTTCCGTTCCCAGCTGATCAAGGCCAGTTTGTCACCCGTGGCAATCCCGGCTTTCTGCCGCACTTCCTTGGGGAGCACCATCTGCCCCCGCTCGTCAACGCTCAGGACCGCTTCAACAGTACAGCAGGTATTGGGTCCGCAACCAGGGGAGGATACAGCGGACGGTGCCGGGGTTTCGGGAAGCTTCTTTTTCACCATACGTTCATTCCTGATCATCCTTGATCTTCAATATATTATTATTCTTCAGAATAATCAGATAAATATTCCCATGATCCCTTTGTGTCCCAGAATGACGGGACTATGGAACCGGACCCCTCATGCCACCTGGGCAGGGATATGCCGATCAACCGCTTCTCTGCTTTATGGATCTGTTCCAACAGCCTGGTCTTGTGCATCCGCATCTTCTCCGTCAGCTGGCCGTCATTGATCTTCCTGGGATGATCGAAATAGCCACGGCGGCACAGGTTTCACGGAAGGGATGAGAGCGGGAATGAGTGAGCGGGAAAGGGTAAGAACGTTGCCTGGTTGATACCTTGTTCGATGCCCTGAATATCCCTGAACCGGAGGGATGATGCAGCGGGCAGTCTAGCTTAGCCGATGAAAAGTGTGACTGTGAAGTGTTAACTTTTGAAAAGAGGGATCATATTTTTCTCTTCCCACCCTCCAAAGGGAGATGCTACACTGAGCACGTGATGAAACATGATTCGGAAAGTATCGACATTCATGATCCTCCTTATTGTTCTCTCCACACTGAGTATCCCGGTTATCGCGGCCGGTGGAAATGGAGGATCGGATGGAGCAGATGGAGCAGGTCCAGGCGGATCGGGTGGAAACGGCAACGCTGGCAGTGATTCAGCAGGGAATGCCGGTACCGGTGCCGGGTCCTCTACCGGCCAGGCTGGTCCCCAGGCACAAACAATCCAGGAAGAACAGGAGCGGAACCAGCAGGAGACGGTTGACCAGCCCGGTATCCAGATCACCCAGCAGGACCGGGACCTGACCCAGGGCAGGACCGGGGTCGATATGACAGAAGGAACCACCAGTCCGGATACCATCCGCCAGAAAGACCGGGATAATTTCCTCCAGCAGGTCAGCCAGCTGGAGCAGAACCTCTCCCGTGACCAGGAACGGGACCAGGCACAGGTGGATCTCGCCCTCTCCACATTCGCCATTGCCGGCAGCGTGACCGGGGATGCCGGTCCTGAACTTACCCGTCTCACCGGAGAGATAAACCAATCGCTTGCCGCTGCCTCCCAGGCAGAGCAGCAGATCAACACCCGGAGTTCGTTCATGCGGATGCTCATTGGCGGGGACAGGGACGCGGCCGGGCTGCTCATCCAGTATGCCGGCCAGAACCAGGAACGAATCCAGGAGATGGAGCATCTGCTTGTCAACTGTTCCGATTGCGATCCGCAAGTCCGGGTGAAACTCGAAGAACAGGTGCAGATCCTCTCGCAGGAACAGAACCGGCTCCTCACCCTCGGTCAGCAGGAACAGGGCGACCGCGGCCTGTTCGGCTGGTTGTTTGGCGGTTCGCCTGTGCTGGCAACAACCGGCCAGGCTGCCGCGTTGACCAACGATGAGAAGTACTGGATGACCTATATGAGGGAAGAAGAGAAACTTGCCCGGGACGTCTATCTCTTTTTAGGGAGCAGATGGAATATCCCGATCTTTGCGAACATCGCCCAGAGCGAGCAGGTGCATATGGACTCGGTGAAAACCCTTCTTGACCGCTATGGTGTGCCGGATCCGGCGGCAGGCAAGGCACAGGGAGAGTTCACGAACCCGGTTCTCCAGAACCTCTACCATGACCTGATCGCCCAGGGAAGTGCCTCTCCTGTCGAGGCACTCAATGCGGGAGTGCTCGTCGAGGAGACCGATATCGCCGATCTGAACAAGGCTCTCGCCACGACACAGAAGAATGATATCAGGACCGTGTACAACAACCTTCTACAGGGGTCTATGAACCATCTGAATGCTTTTCAATCAAACCTGGCGAGCTATTGAACCACTACCCCTGATTTTTTTATATGAAAATGCCTCCGGCATTTTCATCTCGTATGCATGTGTCCCTCGAAGGAATCATGTAATTTTTATCACAAGAGCACCTTCACCCGGTTCCTGGAAGATCTTTGGCCCATGAAGAGAGGAGAACTCAGCCTTTTGCCACCATGAAACAAGGGGGATCAGTACTGTTTACTCGATCGATACCGTGCCCACCTCAGCAGGTTTGTCCATAAAGATCGCAGATCCGGTGAGCTTTCCCCCATTCAGGAAGCACAAAAAACGAGCACTATCCTGGAGACGAAGGACGGAATGAAGGTAATACTCATCATAATATCCATACGAGCGTTGTTTCGTTATTTTCTCACGGATTCCTGATATACTACAAGGGGGTGGTATAGGGATGAGAGAGTAAGGAAAAGCGGAAGACCATGAGCGCGTGATACCCACACGAGATCTTCAAAATATCAAAAATAAGGTCATCCGGGAATGCACCGATTGATGCATCCGGATCGATCTTTACCGGTTCAGGCAGTTCCCGCAGGATCCATCCTGGAGATGGAGTCGGCCCCGGGTCCTGTCCCAGGTCATATCCCGGGTCTGGTCCTGCAGCTGATCAGCAGATGCGGTAAGTGCTGTATTCAGGGTTGGGCAGTTCCCGCAGGATCCATCCTGGAGCCTGGTCCGGTTCTGGATCATCTCCCCGATCATGTTCCGGGTCTGGTTCTGCAGCTGGTCACCCACTCCTGCACCGGTCCCCTGACTGAGTCCGGCTCCTTTCCGCACCTGGCTCTGGTTTTGCTTCATCACTTTAGACATATCGCATCCCTGGCTGCAGATGCGGTTCTGGAGCATCTGCTCCTCCCCATTATTCTGCAGCTGGCTGGAGAGCTGCACCTGGTTTGCGACCTGTTCCTGGTATGCATTCTGCACCTGGTTTGCGACCTGTTCCTGGCAGGCAATCTGCTGCTGGAACTGCTGGCAATTGCCCTGGGCACCTCCGGATCCCTGACCCTGCGGCCCGGCTGCCATCGCAAACGCCGGCACAAGAATCAGGACCAGGACTGCACACAGTGCTATCTTCTTTATCATATCTATCGTCTCCTGGTTAGTCGGGTCCAGGACATCCGTGTCCTCCAGACCCGTCTCCATCAGACAATCGGCAGGGATAATCAAACCTTTTCTCAAAGGGGAAGCTACACAAGAGAGAACAGGAGATCAGGAGTCCCCCTGCCTTCACAAAAGAGTAGGGTGCCTGAATTAAGACACGAGAGGAGGCTCGCTCATGCGTCCCTCTCCTCGTGGGGGCAGCAGAACGGGTGATTCGCCGTCTCCTGTTGCAGCATGGATGCGGGAGAGCATCGGGAGGAACATCTCCCTCGGTTCCTTTGCGAGATAATAATGGTTCGATCTCCCGGAAGACCGGTTCTCGATGATCCCGTCATCGATCAGGTGCTCCATGTGCCGGGTCACTGAAGGACCGGTTATCCCGAGCGTATCCGAGATCTGTTGTCGTGTCAGCCCCGGTGCAGACCGGAGCAGGAGAAGGATAGCTCTTGGGGTATCACTCCAGAGATAGTGGATCAGGACCTGCTCGGCAGGTGAGTACGATCCCTGGTTCGGGAAGTACCGGATCACTCCCGGTTTTACCAGGTAAGTAACCCTGCCGCTCTCAACGAGTTTGACAAGATGGTATCGCATAGTGTTCTCATTGATCCCGGTGAGTCTTGCGAGCTCGGGCACATCGATGCCAGGGTTCTCGGAGATCGTAGTAAAGACCCTGCTCCGAGAGTCATGCTCGAGCACGTTCTTCTTGGACACCCTCCGGTACCCCCCAAAAAGCAGGAGGCTGAAGGGAAAGAGCGGTATCCTGGAGGAGGCAGGAATGCTGACAGGGGATTGAACGGGACCCTCTTCCGGGAAGTACACCCTTGCCCGCTTCGACCGGGCTCTTTGGCCTGTATCCTCCCTGGTATCGGTCGCTTTCGATGGCTGGTCAGGGATAACCGGGGTGGTCTGGGCCGGGCCGCAGGGATACTGGACAGGGATCCCCTGCTGCTGCCGGTGAGGTCCGTGAGCCCCGGGGGAGGGCCCGGATGCTGAATGCCCCGGGGGTCCGTCTGGTCCTGCCCATGCCACCCCCGCACCTCCCGCATAGGCAGCAAGAATACCAAGCGACCCATGCAGTTGACCGGGAACCATGCTGCCTTCGTCACTTGGACCAGACCTCACCAGGCCGTTTGGAGGGATTCCCGGTCCGGTCTCTCCTCCATACCCTTTCGCGATACCGGTCTCTAGCTGAGGGCCGGGACCCCTGTTCTGAAGGATGCCGCCTTCCCCCCTTCCATGAGACGAGGTTCTCTCCTGATATCCGGTATCAGGGAGGGCAGGATCCTCTCCACCCATTGGACCGGGACCGGGTGGGGATGCCCCTCCGGAACCCTCCTGGTATCCCGCTTCCTGGGAATCACCAGAAGAAGAGAAAGGTCCGTGATCCTCCGATGCCCCTCCTGCATAGCCCGGTCCACCTCCGGTCAGGGCACTGGGAGCATCACCAGGTCCTGCTGATCCAGATGCCTGATAGTCTGGTGCCTCGCCGGTCAAATCCGCACCCGAATGTATTGATGAGCCGTCTGTCCCTTCAGACCCGGAAACACCGGCGCCGGTTTCACTCCCTTGCAGAGCTCCCGGATCATCATGAGACACCAAGTCAACACCAGATGCTTCCGGTGATTCGCCCTCCTGCACCGGGCTATCGGGTCCGGGTGCCGGGCTTTCCGTTGACGGGCCGCTGGAGTACTCCTGCGGACCGGGTGCTGATGCCCCGCCATGTCCCCCCTCTGCTGAGGCACACCCAAGGAGCATGCAGAGGAGGAGGGTAATGACTATCCAGTATACCGGCCGTCTCATTTTACTACACTATGCGAAGGCGCTTCTTAAAAGGAATCTCATTCCGGCAGCTACAGGTGATGGTCCCGTTAGCAAACAAACCGCGGTTGTATCTGGCGCTGAATGCGAGATCTGACGGATGAAGACCTGCTCCGTGGGATATATGTGATCAGGGAGCAAACCAGAAGAGCAGAGCATGCAGGTTATCCTCCCGGACAAAACACTCGTCACACGGCCGGGTGATCCCGTCCCCATCGCAGCGATCCTCACGGACCTCGGCATCCTTCCCGCAAGTGTCATCGTCCTCAAGAATGGGATGCTGGTACCCGAAGATGTCACGGCCTCAGGAGACGACGAGGTCCGGATCATCCGCATTGCCCATGGGGGGTAAATCCTGACTACTTCTGGGGAAAGAACTGTTGCAGCCGATCGATGCTCTTTTTGCAATGAGCCTGCGGTCATCCTGGGAAGAGACCGCACGGAACGGCTCTGTGCCGGTCATCTGATCTCCTCTCTTGAGGGGCGGGTCAGGGAGCATATCTGGGAGCACTCCCTCGTCGCCCCTGGGGACCATATCGCGGTCGCTCTCAGCGGCGGGAAGGATAGTACCGCACTCCTCCTTCTTCTTGCAACGATCCTTCCGGATTTGCCCGATGTCTCGCTCACGGCCATTACCATCGACGAAGGAATCGCAGGCTACCGCGAGGAGACGGTCGACTCGGCGGTCCGCCTCACCAGGCACCTGGGTGTCAGGCACCATATCATCTCATTCCCTGATCTCTTTGGAGCGGATCTTGATACCATCCTCCGGAAGAAGGGGAGCGTTGAGCGGGCCTGCACGGTCTGTGGAGTCCTGCGGCGAAAAGCCCTTGCAGAAGGAGCCCGGCGGGTTGGAGGGACAAAGATCGCCACCGGGCATAACCTCGATGACGAGGCCCAGTCGGTCCTGATGAATCTCCTCCGGGGCGACCTGGTCCGGCTGATACAGGACAGCTCATCTGGAGAACCGGCCTGTTTCCTGCCGAGGATCAAGCCCCTGGCAGTGATCCCTGAAAAAGAGGTTGTGACCTTCCTGTTTGTCCAGGGGCATTTTACCGAGCTCCCCGAATGCCCGTACGCCGGTACAGCCCTCCGGTCCGAGATCCGGACGATGCTCGGCGACCTTGAATTCCGCCACCCCGGGATCCGCGAGTCACTGATGAAATGGCAGGAGATGATCAGGGCCCGGGCAATTCCGCGATCCATCCCCGGAGATCTCACCCGCTGCACCCGGTGCGGGTCGCTCTGCAACAGCGAGCTATGCCAGGCGTGCAGGATCCTGGAATCACTCGGGATCGAATATTACCGCGACCGGTGATGGTAACAGCGAAGAAGAGTGCATAATGCTTTCCCAATTGTTCCCATGAATCACCTCAAACGAGATCGGCCCCCCTTACAACGGCAGGTGCGGGGCTCGGATTTCGAATGGTTCGGGATCGACCGATTCTCCGCCCTGCGGTGGGGCAATGGAAAGGGAGGCGTCTTTGTCAGCGTTCCGCCCTCTCCTGCATCACACCTGATGCGGGAGATCCCCCTCACTTACCAGGCCTGTAGTACCAGGTGCACAAATTAAGCGGAGCCTGTCGACCCCTGCTGCCTGGTTACCTTGACCCGTTTCGTATGGGTATAGACGTTCATTTTCGATCCCCGCACAAATCCGACGATGGTCAGCCCGTTCTTCACGGCAACCTCCAGCGCGAGGGTGGTGGTTGCACCCCAAGAGGCGATGATCGGGATGTTGGCAATGAGGCATTTTCGTGCCATCTCTGACGAGACCCGGCCGGAGACGAGGATGAAGGTCCGGGAAAAATCAATC
>MVZQ01000008.1 GCA_002068435.1 Euryarchaeota archaeon ADurb.BinA087
TTGGGCAGGTGATTTTCGTCATTTTTTCCGTCTTAAATCCTTATTGGATTTAGGGGATAAAATGACACCTTACCCATGATTATTATTGTAATGTAAAGAGATAAATATTGAACCGGGGGAAGAAAATTCGAAAAGAGTAAAAAATAGATGACCTTTAAATAATTCATTTTCAAAATCCAGATTCATTCGTCGTGGGAAAACCACGGCCATGCATAGAAGAACTGCACCACCCATCTTTTCCACTCAGCTGATGAAAAAAATGTAAAATCCCTATTGCTTTTGCCAGGAAGGGCTGCCGAGATTATCCGGACGGACTACCCCCCTGCATCCGGATCCAGTCTGTTATTGTTATCCGTCTCGATGACCCCGTCCTTCATGGAGATGATCCGGTCAAAGTACTGCTTGTGCCATTCCTCGTGGGAGACCATGACGATGGTCTGGTGGAGATCCCGGTTCAGTTTCCTGAAGAGATCGAGGATCACCTTCGAGTTCCGGGTATCCAGGTTGGCACAGGGTTCATCGGCAAGGAGGAGGGCCGGCCGGTTCACGAGCGCCCGGGCGATCGCCACCCGCTGCTGCTCGCCGCCGGACAACTCGGAGGGAAGGTGATGGATCCGGTCGCCCAATCCCACGACCCCGAGGATATCGGTGCAGACCAGCGTGCACTCCTGGGGGGTCATCCCCCGGGCCATCGAGGGGAGGTAGACGTTCTCCTTGGCGGTCAGCTCGGGGACCAGGGCATAGTCCTGGAACACGTACCCGAGCCGTCGCAGGCGAAACACCGTCCGGGCCCGTTCATCGAGGGCCCCGACATCAACCCCGTCAATCAGGAGGGATCCGCTGGTGGGACGGTCAAGAAGGCCGAGCATATGCAACAGGGTCGACTTCCCGCTCCCGCTTGGTCCCATCACCCCGACAAACTCGCCCCTCTGTATCTTGAGGGACACCCCGTCAAGGGCCCGGACCTGCACGGCACCAGAGCCGTAATATCGTGTGAGATCGGTTCCGATGATCATGTCAGCCCCTGATCGCGGTAAGGATATCCTCTCGTGTCGTGAGCCATGCCGGGATGTACCCGGCAATCAGCGAGACTGCCAGGAGACTCAGGGCTGACCGGACGATCAGCATCGCATCCACCACCGGGGCAACAGGACCGCCGGGGAACACGATCGGGTTTGCGGCAAGCAGCTGCAGGATCAATGCGAGAAACCCGAACCCGATCAGGGTCCCGATGGCAAAGATGAACAGGGCCTGGAAGAGGTACGATTTGATGATCACCGATCGGTCAATCCCGATCGCCTTCAGGATCCCGATCTGCTTCCGCCGGTAGACCGTGTTGATGAAGATCACGATGAAGATGACCACGATGGCAATCACCAGGCTCACGACCGTCCCGATGAAGTTGATGATGTTGAAGGAGCCGATGATCTGGTTCAGGAAATTGGCAGACTTCTCCTGCCAGGTCCAGATCTTCTCCTGTACCCCGAATGCCATCAGGGTAGTTCGCATCTCATTCTCGTTCCCGGTCTCCACGGTCCGGACGAGCATCTGGTTTGCCTGGTTCTCAAGCCCGTACACCGACTCGTACTCGGTCTTCGTGATGAAGGCATTCGAGTCGACATCATAGGAATCGGAATTGATGATCCCCTTGATACGGTACTGCCGGGTCACCCCGTTGTTGTAGGTGACATCCACCACCTTCCCCACATCCACGCCGCCAAGCGAGGGGATCACGTCAAGCCGCTCATCGTAGTTTCCCGCCAGCCGGTAGCCGATCACGATCTGGTCGGTATCGCCATCCGCAAGAAACTCCCCGCTGGCGACTTTGGTCGCGATCTTCAGCACCCTCCGGTCATCATCCGGGTTGATCGCATACAGGATCGGGGTGACCTCGTTTCCCTTGTAGACGATCGTCGTCCCGCTCAGATACCGGGGAGAGACCCCCGTCACGCCGGGAATCCGTTCAATTTTTCTCTGGAGTTCGTCAGCATTCTCGATATACACCTGGTTTTTCTTCGGTTCGATCACCAGGTTCCCGTAACTGTAATCGATCGTCTGCTGGTTGAACAGCACCGCCACCCCGGAAATGATGGAGGGGAGGAAGATCAGGTTCACAAATACCATCCCGATAATGAGGATCGTGAGGTACAGGGTACCTTTGTTTCCCCGGACAATCGACCGCTTCGCAAGGAAGAAGGCGACCCTTGACTCCTCAAACATTGCCGGTTCCCGGTTTACGACGCATGATGAAATACCAGTACCCGATGATTCCGGCAACGAGAAGGAGAACCACCACCCCGATGATCAGAGCCGTGTTGTTGTTCCCGTACACGTTCAGGTGCAGATCCTCGCTCTCCTGGCCCGGTCCGTAATCATCCTCGTACTGGATCACCAGGGTATACGGGATATCTCCTGACTGATCAGCCTGCAGGTTGAAGGGTGCCGGGGCATCATTGCCGGGTTCAATCTTTCCGACAAATGCCTCCTTTGTGCCCGAGAGCGGGATGTCGATCTTCGCATTCACCGACCGTGCATCATCGGTGCCGGTGTTTTCGATCCTGATGATCAGGGTGAACTGGTCCCCCTTCTGGATCGTGGCCGGATCCGTGGTGATCTGGGAGATATCCACCTGGGCTTTGCCCCGGATATTCACCCCAAGCGTCTCGACCTGCTGCTGGAACGTTCCGTCGGGTTCCTGGTATTCGATCAGGAGGATGACCGGCCGGAGTCCGAGCGGCGCATTCCGGTCGGTGGAGAACACCATCGCGATCTCCTGGCGCTCCCCCTGGCCCAGCCGGTCGATATGAAAGGTGCCGGGAGTCGTTGAGGTGATGGAGGGCGTGGAGGAGTTCACGGTAATTTTCAGGTTGCTTGCTGACACCTGGCCGGTATTCTCGAGGAGGATCGTCGCATTGAAATCATTGCCGGGGGTGACGCTGGCAGGCAGCTCTTTCCCGATGCTGATCTGGGGCCTCTTCTGGATCGCCACCTCGCTGTTCACGTTCACCGGGATCGGATATTTCAGGCTCCGGGCATCCGAGACCCGGATCCATATCTCAGGAAAGTAGATCCCGCTCTCTGCCGGCGCCTTGATGAGGAAGGAGAGGGGGATCGACTGCCCCGGACCGATATCGCCAACCCGGTAATACCCTTCGCTGAGCACCTGGATCCCGTTTCCCACCATCGTGACGCTGTCAATCGGGGCATTGATGTCAATATTCGTGGTGGTCTCGGTCGTATCAGAGAGATAGGACTGGGTGAGGGTTGCCTTGTCCGCAGTATTCCTGACCGTCACGCTGATGATCCCCTGCTCACCGGGCAGGAGGACCGCAGGAGTAACCTCAAAATCCGTGATGATAACTGAGGGAACGCTGGCTGCTGCCGGCATTGCCGCGACGAGAAGGAGCAGTGCCAGGAATGCAATGACACGCAGGTTCGCATCCGGGGGTGATCTCATGAATGAGTTTCTGCCAGAGCTGGTCAATAATACTATGCAAAGGACATACTCTGAAGGTGAACCCTGACCATGCAGCAAGAACCGCATGCACACCGTTCACGGCAGGGACAGGAGAATCCCCAGGAGCGGCATGTGTCGCTTCGGTCAGCAGGTTTCTCGCTTTTGAAAGGGACCGGGTTGATGTTTCGACTGAGGGGAGGACCCCCTCCCACTTCCTATCGGCAAAACGGGGCCAGGACTTTCACTTCCAATCGCGAATGGAGTCCTCGATCAGGTTTGCGTATGAAACGGAGGACAAAGAGGGGATTCACGCCAGAAAAAAAGGGTGAGAAATGTCCGAGGGGGGAGGCGAAATCCGCACCCGATAAGGATCCCGATGCCAGAGACCCCATTTCACGGATATCGCCCTCATTCCGTGAAATTCAGGTGAGCCTCTGCATCACGATAGTCATTCCACACTTTTTCTGTGGGATCTTCCCTCTCTCCCCCAGTCGGGCTTGGATTCGCAATCAATGCAAAGATGGTAAACTCGTGACACTTCCGGAGTGTTTTGAGGTCTGGATCGCCATTTTTCTCGTCAAAAATCCAGATCCTTGAGGGGTAATTCCGGTCACGGATTACCTGTTCGAGATGGTGTATCGCCGTCTTTGCGTATGACGTTATGCACGTTCTTTGTGCAGCCCCCTGGGGATGAGTCGTAAGGATATTCAGGGCAAGAGCATAGAAACATGCTGCGTTATAATGCACTTCCCAGGGTTCAGTACTTGAAGGTACTACAATACACGCTACCTCCGTTTGTAAGGAGGGTAAGGAATCCCGTTTTTTGTCGTCAGCGGTGCCCCTGATGAACTCATAGAGGATCCTGGCACGGCATCGAGCCAGTCGTACGCCCTTGGAGGATTTTTTCAGGCCTGGATGAGAGGGGAGGGATGGGAAGGAATCCCGTTTTTTGTCGTCGGCTGTCCCCGTGATGACCTCATGTCGGATCCTGGCGCACCATTGGGCCAGTTGTACTACCGTGGAGAATTTTTTCAGGTCCGGATACTTCCAGTAGGGATTATATTTTCGTTCATAGGGAAGCGTACGAATCAGGTATAATCTCTTTCCCAGGCATCTCCACCACCCTGACTCCTTTTCCAGGTAGTGGTATTGACAGCACGCAAGCACCAGGAAACATTTTTTCAATTGCAATTCATCCTCATGGGAGAAGGCCCTCCCGGCCTGCTCAAGGTTTTCGAGGGTATCGATCAATTCTTTTCTTTTCTCTTTGTCGATCAACCTTCCGAAGGCGCAATCCTCCTCATCGTTGATGCTATTTTTCAAAAGGGTAGCCAGGTCTCTCCTTTGCGATCCCATCCCGGGATTTTTGCACTCCTCGATTAACTCATCGACGAACGTAAGACTCACCGCCAGGCGATACCGGGGTTCGAGTAAAACCGGCCATAATTTGACCAGTTTCAAATATTCCAAAACGGTGTCAAGGAACTGCCTCCCTTCCATATACTTGATGACGGCAAGCCTGATGAGGATATTATTCGGATCGAGCCTGGCTGCTCTTTTGTATTGCTCCAGTGCTTCGTGGCTCTTGTGACTGGCTTCGTTACCCGTCGAGACTTTTTGAGCCGGGGTGTTCTTTCGCTCTCTGGCATTCTCCTTTTCGAGCGTTATTCCCTCCTGATACAGCTCAAGAGAGTCCGATGAGGAGAAGAGTGCCCATGGGGGAACCTTCTGCATGACGTACGGGTGCTCGTTCACAATGTACTGGTATATCAGCACCGCACCTTTCTTCACCGCTTCATCTGGAGACGTGCCTTCCGCTACATCGATCTTCTCTATCTTTTTCGTCTCCTCCCCGATAATCTCACAGATCAGCGAGCACCCTTTCGAATCTTTTTTATTCCGCAGCGTGCACGTGACCTGGTGCCCTGTTTGCGGACGGATCAATGACAACAGACCACTGATCACTTTACCAATGGTGCCCGGCGCTCCTGGTACTACGGCAGAAATGGACTCCATAGCGGTCTCTAGGCTCTCATACGGTTTCGTGGCGGGCGGTAAAAGGCCAACATTCTCCAGTTCGTCCCTCATCAGGGCGTTCAATCCTTCGGCAGTTATCTCTTGACCGCCGCTGGCGTCTTTGATGGAATTTATTGTCACGGGGCCGGGGTCGCTCCGTTTTCTCCATTTATATAGTCTTCGAATCCCGCACATGCCCGCGAATAGCACAATGACCACCAGGACTGCCAGGGCAGTGTCACTGAGTACTAATTCCTCATTGAGGTAGTTCGCGGAATTTTTTTTCAAGGTATCCTGCACACTTTCCTTCACATACGGCACGAATGTGTTCAGACCTGCCCCTGTTTCGGATGGGACGAAGAGCGTCAGGGGTGCACGCCTGCTCAAACCCTCCTGTTCTGCTGTTACCACGATAAATCCGGGGTAATTCCCTCTCCGGGGTGTTTCATTAAGGGTCAGATTGAAATAGAGAAATCCCGCATCCCCCGCCATGAACGATACCGGGGTCACATTCCCGGCCTCATTCTCCGATGGAAATGTCTGCAGAACCGGACTCCCCTTGGAATCGACCAGGTTCCCGAGAATAATGGTACCGGTAAGATTCAGCGTTTGTTTGCCTGTGTTCTCGATTCCTACTGCAATCCGCCCATTTCTCACGAGCGAATCGTACTCGACTTTCAGGGGTGTGCTAGAATCCGGGGTTTTAATGTCGAACGATGCCGGCCCCTGCTGTGCCAGGGAGGGTACTGCCAGGGTGAAGCCTATCGTGGTGTTGGTTTGATTGGTGAGTACAATGAAACCCTTGTACAGACCAGGTTGGAACTGGTCCCCATCCAGATCGGTCCGGTTCAATCTGAACGCAAGGAACCTTACTTCGTGAGAGGGAATCTTCACCTCTTCAGGGAGGCTGTTGTTATCCAGAGTGAAGTGCAGGGGACTTCTCTCCGTATCGGACAGATTGGTTACTATGTCCACCTTGATCGAGGCAGCACTATTTCCACTGTTATAGAGAGCGATTGCTATGGGAGTGTCTCCGTATTCTAAATCGCGAAAATCATAGGTCCGATCCGCTCCATCGAGAATTGTGATTGTTACCGAGTCGGTTGATTCAGCGGCAGCGGTCATTATTGTTGTGGCAGCGATGACACACAGGATCAGCAGAAGAGCCACAGGAGGAAATCGCCTGTTACCGGCCGACATCGACAAAACCCCCGTCAGATATCGTGCTCGTCATGGTACTCCCACCGATATACAAGGGGTGAGGGTGCAATCCCATGGACATTGTATCGGATGAAAACGCTCTCCTGTTGTGGGATATTGTTTGAAAAATAAGAAATGTTCCGGCGATGTTCTCCCATAACCTGACATACAATTCGTTCAAATGCGTTACCCTATATAAGTTTGCCAGGGTAGTGCCCTGTTGAAGAACCCTTGTGAAATCAATCCCCATTCTGGATTTTCCCAGGCAGGTATTCTCCCCGGTGAACGACCGGAACCAGGGGTATCAACCATCTCACACTGACGGAAGCCTGCAAATCCCTGGATAACTCCATCGAGATTTCCAGAATATGCTCTCCACCATGTGATGACGGAGAATCAGTGCAACAAGTGTTCGAGCAGGTAAGGGGTGGGAGGACAAAAGTCTTCGTCTTTTGGGATCTTGCATTAGCACAGCCTTCGGGCTTTGATCTTTTATCATCCCCTGATCTCTGTTTTTCAGAGAGGAACCCCCACGAAGGAAGAGAAGGACGGAGTTGAGAGAGAGCAGCCTTTCCTACTTTCACTGTCCGCACGAAAGGTCAAATACGGCCGGTGAAAACC
The DNA here is from genome assembly GCA_002068435.1 of Euryarchaeota archaeon ADurb.BinA087. Taxonomy (GTDB): domain Archaea; phylum Halobacteriota; class Methanomicrobia; order Methanomicrobiales; family Methanospirillaceae; genus UBA9949. The sequence continues at coordinate 7,295 of MVZQ01000008.1, forward strand.
GAGGAGAGGAGAGAGAATGTGAGATTCCAATTACCCTTTGAAGAACGGATCGTGCTCAGATACCTGCAGGAAGAACAGCAGGCCGCCATCTCACTCGACCGGGCTTGACCATCACACCGCGATGGAGGTCTTTGCCTCCCTCTGATCCTATCCTGATCCCCACGTTCATTTACTTTACATTTTAAGTAAATAACAAAGTAAATAACCCGGGACGCCCATCATCATGAAAAGAAGAGGGAGAGACCTCGAAATGCCGAATGATATCCTCTCCATGGTAAACGAATCAGGGGGGCTCAACGCCAAAGTCTTCTCGCTCGTCCGGCTGAAACTGCTCGCGAGCCTTGCCGCTCTCGGACCCGATGGGGCAACGTACCGCGAACTCAGGGCTGCGCTCGACATCAATGACGGCGTGCTGTTTGCAAACCTCAATGTCTTGAAAGAGATGGGCTATCTCGCCTCTGGGAAGATAACCTCGGAAGGAAAAGAACTTGAACTCTATACCATCACGACCGAAGGACAGGACGAATGGAAGAGAACAAGGACCTGGCTATGCCGGTTCCTCCACTGTGGTGCATGAATGATGGAAAAACGGAAAAAAGTGATCGCATTCTTCAGGGAACTGGACTTTCATTTCAATATCGGAGCGTTTGATGACCGGCTGATCGCCCAGAAACTCGTCTGCCTGCTTGAGCTCAGGGGTATCGACCTTGGATATCCCTGCAGCGTGTATGTACGTGGACCCTATTCCCCGGACCTGACATTAGACCTGTATGCATTCACCCGCGAGTTCGAGACCCTGGAGACCAGCTCCCGGCTGAATCCGACAGAGAAAGAGGCAGCAGGTGAACTGGGCAGGATCTTCGGGCTCAAACCGGTCCTCCTTGAAGTTGGCGCAACCTATGGTTATTATGCTATCCGGCAGGAGTGTGATCCGCTCGAAGCACTCCGGCAGGTGAAGCGGCTGAAACCGTTTTATTCAGAGGCACAGATCGCCCTCGGTATCTCGAAAGCAAAGGAGTTTCTTTTTCAACCAACGAAAAGGGATCGTGAAACCCTGAAAAAGGAGACCGGTATCTGGCAGAGAGCCTCACTACAATCACTGGAGCACTGACCCGATGAAGAACAGTGCTGTCTGGCTTGTCGATCTCACCGATGCAAAAGGACATGAGCAGCGGGGGATGCGGCCCGCTATTGTGGTTGGAGGCGCAAACGGGCTTGTCCTTGTGGTCCCGCTGACGAGTAATGGAAGCACTGCCAGGTTCTCGCATACCCTCCTTATCTCTCCTGACTCACACAACGGCCTTGATGCAGAAAGTGTTGCACTCATATTCCAGATTGTTGCATTGGACCGGGAGCGGTTCCGGCACCGGATTGGTGCCATCAGTGAACCGCAACGGCTTGCGATTGTCGCTCTTATCCGGGACCTGCTCGACCTGGATTAGCTTTTTTCCGGCTTGCCGGGAATTTTCCCTCGTTGACACCCCTTTTTCAGGGAGAAAATGATCTCTGGTACCGTCGTTACCTGCGGAGAAGAGAACTTGAATCTCCAACTGAGAGCATTTACAGTCTGTTTCCCAATCAGAATGAAAAACGAATACCTCCAGACATAGGTCAAGCCCTTCACCATATCATCAAAACGTGTCGAAATAAATCAGGTTCATCGATACATATCCGCAGAACTGAAAAATATGTCGATAAAATGCCATTTCATCGACACGTTTCTGGTGGTGAACAGATTCACCTCCATTCCACCACCATTTCATTACCCGGGAGGACCCCTACCCCCGCTCCGACACAACCGCAATCACCGGTTTCAGCAGATACTTGTCCGATCTGGTCCTGACCACCGATTTCTCCACGTTGAAGTCAAGGGTGAGCATCCGCGTCTCATTCGGGACCAGCACAAATCCCCGGTTCAGCTTGAGCACCCCGCTCGGGACGGTAAGAGGGTAATCCGTTCCATCTACCGTGATCGCTCCCGAATCGATCTTCAGACGGATCTGCGTATAGGTGCCTGCCTCCAGGGTCTTCTGGCCGAGTATCCTGCTGACGTTCACGAACTGCAGCAGGTCCACTGACTGGGTCTCGTTTAGGACCGTGATCCAGCCGGCGGTATCCGTCTCTCCTGACTCGGTTGCCGAGACCTCCTCATCGGTCTGGGTGATCGTCTGGTTTGGTGCTGCCTTCTGGACACTCACTTCACTGATGTTCAGGAGCAGACGGGTGATCGTGCCATCATCATCCTTGACCTTCGGGGCATCCTTTACTGCAATAATCAGGGTTGCCTGCCCGGCAGAAACGGGTCCCGGTCCCGGGACCACCTGGCATTTTCCTTCGATGCAGCGGCAATGGCCGGCACCACAGTCGAGAGGGCCCAGGCATGCGGCACTACAGAGGACCGCACTGCAGTCCGGCTGGTACTGTTTATTGACACAGCTCTCGGGATGGCAGCACTGGGCAGGGACACAGTCGCCATCCCCCGTGCATGATGAGGGATCCCTTGTCGTTGTCGGTACAGGGGTGAGCGTCGGGGTCACATCGGGACCTCCCGGAGAGGTGGTGCAGCCGGAAAGGAGGACAAAGCCCCCGATCAGGCAGATCATGAGAAGGAACAGGGAGGAGTGCTTCATGCATGAGAGGATACGGTGAAGGAATATAAAAGCTCCTCAGGGAATTACTGCAAAAGACTGGAGAGAATGAGCGTGGATTTCTCTTCCTCACTCGCGGTATCGACCGGAGCAGGTTAAATCCAGCCGTTATCCCCATTACTAAAATGTGTCGGGAATACGAAAGAGATGAGTCTGGCTACGAGCCGATCTGCCAAATTGACCTTATCTGTTATGAATTGAAAGAGATTTAGGAAAAGGGGAAAAAATAATTCCATGATATCTTTTCAGTAGTGCCTCATCCCCCATGTATTCCGGCACAGGATCGGTGCCGGGACAATTGATACCAGAGCCCCTCTTAAATATCGGAAACAAATATCTGGATACGATCCATGGAGCAGGTATGGAATTCAAAATTGCAATTGAACAGGATGAGGATGGCTGGTACATTGTTACCGTGCCGTCACTCCCGGGCTGCGTCTCCCAGGGGAGAACTGAGGAGGAGGCGAAGAAAAATAGTGCCGAAGCGATCGAACTTCACCTCACCGCCCTCGCACGGGACGGTATTCCTCTTTATCACCGCCCGGGAGTAAAAGAAACTTTTGTTGCCGTTGATATATGACTGATAAACTCCCCATCTTTCCGGGAAGGATTTTATAAAGGCCCTCGGTAAAGTAGGCTACACGATGAATGACCAGAAAGGAAGTCACGTCCATCTCAGGCATCCGGTAAGACGCCCGCTGACTGTTCCCAACCACCCGGAAATTGCCCGCGGAATAGTGCGGATCATCATCAAGGACGCAGATCTTACCGTTGAAAAATTTTTGGAATTGTTATAATTCGAGATTGTTATCATCAACTGGCGGTCCTGTTCACGGGATATCGATCGAACCGTGTACATCAGATCTTGATCGATGATCACTGGATCTGGATCAAATCGGTAGAATGGACAGTTCACCTCCTTTTCCGCGCTCCTTCTTCCCGTCGCCCCTCTCCGTGAAATCCCGTTAATCGGACCGATGAACATTCCTCCACCAGATACATAAAAACATCCTTTACCGTTCCGTTTCCGAAATCACGCTTTCCACGCCGTTATTTTATAAACATCCCTGCCCCCTGCAGAAATAATTTTTAAAGAACCGAACGAAACAATCGTTCTACCTTGCCAATCAAAAAATTTAAAAAGCGACCTTGGCCTCGTCTTCTCTGTATGTGACTGGAAAAACTCTATTCATCGTCCGTTCGGTCACATACAGGAAATTTGGATGAAACCGAACATGATCAAACTACCACGAAGTCGTGTGGAACTGCCGATCCGGAGCTACCACGAAAACAACGACAAACCGGACTTTTTTGATGAAGACCATGAGAACAGGGAGGCTGCACCATGTGCTGCCTGAGGGGCTCCCCCCGTACGTTCATGCCCGCAAAAGCCGGAACACAGAGGGAACCCATACGTTCCTCTTTTTCCGAGAGGAAAAACCTTCTCCTCAGGAGGCATGTCTGATGCCCCGGAAGGAAAAACGGTGCCCGTACCTCTCACGCCGGAAGCAGGGGAAGTGGACCGAATTGATCTGCCTGCTTCCTGCCAATAGCGCATGCCTGGACCCGGGATGCATGGCACACCCTGACATTACGGAGATAGTGCCCGATGACCGCGAATAGAAGTGCGGGGGTCCATGGGTCTCCCCGCAGGTCAGGCCGGAAGTCAAGCCGGAAGCACTACAACCGCTACCACCAGCGGGGGAGGGCAATCGAGGTCATGGCCTCCCGCCTCCTGGAGCGGAAGGGATACAGGGTCATCCGGTCGGTGCGGTACACCAACGGGGTGCACCTGGTTGCCTGGTGCGACTGGGCCCCGCCGCTCTTTGTGCATGTGAGGAGGCGAAAAAAGCTCGTGAAGACGCCAGGGGAGGTGGCTGCGTCCTGGCCGGGTGAGGTGGCTGCCCTGAAGGCCATTCCCCGCTGGGACAGCATGTCGGTCCAGCTCTGGATTTACGCCGGGAGGACCTTCGGCTGGCAGTACTTCGAGATCTTCCCGTCAGCCGTGATGGAGGTGGAAGGTGTTGTGGCGTGAGGAGGAGGATGGCCGGATGGTGGGGCAGAAGATCTGCCCGCTCATGTCAGGGCCCCGGGGGATGGTCCTCTGCCAGGGGAAGCACTGTGCCGCTGCCTGCCCCCGGAACCATGCCGGCGGGACCTACTGGTTCTGTGAGATCATCGAGGGACGCCAGTATAGGGAAGGATGCTGGCGTGAAGGGTGCCTTCAATCCGGAGGGGAGGGACCATGAGGGCACTCTTCCTCCCGAATGAGGGGAGCTTCCCTGATCTGAGTACTCCACCCGGAGGGATCATGAGAATACAGCTCCTGTCTCACAAGAGGAGTCCCCTGGATACCCTGGCCGGAGGGGTGAGGCTTGTAAGGACACTCTCCCTGCCGGGGAATCCAGGATACCGGTGCCTACACACCGGAGGCGATCGACCATGACCGAAGCGATCCTCCAGGCACTCAGGGTCCTTACTGCTCCCGGCCAGGTGGTCGAGGTCAGGGCTATCACCGATGATGGCATCGTCAGCGGGTACTTCGATGACCCTGCCCAGCTCGCCGGGTCGGTCGACGCCATGGACACCGTTCCCGCCATCCAGGGGATCTACGTCACCCTCAACGAGGTGAATCCCGCCCTCCTCTCGCGGCGGGCAAACCGGGTCAAGCAGCGGCTCGGGAAGAAAGATGCCACGACCGCGGATCCCGACATCCACCGGCGGCGCTGGTTCCCCATCGACATCGATCCCACACGGCCATCCGGCGTCTCCTCCACCGACGAGGAACACCAGGCGGCGATCGACACCGCCGAACGGATCGCCAGCCACCTTGGCAGACTGGGATGGCCGGCACCGATTGTCGCTGACTCCGGGAACGGGGCACACCTCCTCTACCGGATCGACCTCCCAAACGATGACCGCTCCCGGGACCTCGTCAGAAAATGCCTCGAAGTCCTCGCCACCCTCTTCGATGATCCCACCAGGACCATCGACACCGCGAACCACAACGCTGCCCGGATCTGGAAACTCTACGGCACCATGAGCCGGAAAGGTGACCATACCCCTGACCAGCCCCACCGGCGATCCCGCCTCCTCTCCGTCCCGGACCAGGTCAGCGTGGTCCCCACTCAGCTCCTCGACGCCCTCGCCCGGACCCTCCCGGACGCCCCGCCGCCGGGAAAGAAGCACGGCCATGCCATAGACCTGTCCACCTGGCTCCGGGACCATGGGATCGGGATCGCCCGGGAGAAACCCTACGGCGGCGGTACCCTCTACGTCCTCGAAGAATGCCCCTTCTCCGGCGCCCACCGGGACGGAGCGTTTGCCATCCAGTTTGGCAACGGCGCCATCCATGCCGGCTGCCAGCACACCTCCTGCGGAGGAGGATCACAGCGGTGGAAGGAACTCCGGGAGAAATACGAAGGAAAGAGAGCCGGTAGAGCGCCATCGCAGGGGAAGACCCGGAAGACAGGCCCGGGAAGCAGGGACGACCAGGGAGGAGATAGGCATACCAGCCCTGAAGAGACACCGGCTGACGAACCTTTCCCTGAACAAACCCTGTGGAAAGAGACCCCTCACTCCCTCACCCAGGACGACCTCCCCGGCAGAACCCGAGCCCTTGAGATCCTGCAGCACGGCGACCCGAAACAGGCCATGCTCGAGGCCTTCACTCATGATCACGTTGGCGATACCGCGGTCGCCGAATGCCTCATCCTCTCGCTCGCCTCCCGCTTTGTGGCAAACACCAACGGCCTCCACGTCTCGGTCACCGGGGAGAGCGGAAAAGGCAAGAGCCACGCCTTCTCGACCCTGCTACGGCAGGTCCCGCCCCGCTTCCGGCTGGAAGGTGCCATGAGCAACAAAGCGCTCTTCTATCTCGAAGACCTCCAGGCAGGGTCCGTGATTGTGCTCGACGACCGGGCACTCTCTGAAGAGATGGCTGAGATCCTGAAAGGCGTCACCACCTCCTTTCGTACCCCCTTCCTGTACCGTACCGTCAGCAAGGACCGGAAAGCCCAGGTCTGCACCATCCCGGAACGGTGCGTCTGGTGGGTGGCCAAGGTGGAAGGAGCCGGGGACGACCAGGTCTTCAACCGGATGCTCACCTGCTGGATCGATGATTCCGAAGAGCAGGACGCAAGGGTGCTTGCCCGGATCCTTGCACGGGAAGGGACCGTCCCCGATACCACTGAAGAAGAACGGGCGGAAGTGATTGCCTGCCAGGCGATGTGGGACCTGATCGGGCAGCACCAGTTCCATGTCGTGATCCCCTTTGCCGGGAAGATACGGTTCACGACAGCCGGGAACCGCCGGAACCCCGAGATGCTTCTCGACCTTGTCAAGGCACATTGCGTGCTCTGCTACCAGCAGCGCCACCAGTACCGTTCAGGATCTCTCACCTGTCTTGAGGCTACCCGGGAAGACTTTGCAAAGGCTGCCGGGCTCTACCAGCTCCTGAACGGAATTGCCGGTGGCCAGGAGACCAAGCTCACCCGAAGGGAATCCGACCTGATTGAGGCCATTCAAAATCTCGGCCACCGGGAATTCACGATCCCAGAACTCCAGAAAGCCACCGGATGGAGCAACGGCAACCTCCACAAGTACCTGCACGGGCATATCACCCGGGGCAAGGCCTATGCCGGGCTGATGGAAAAGTGCCCGGCCGTTGCCTATACGGACCGGACCGTGGTAACCGAAGAGCAGGATTGTCTCTCCATGAGACGGCGGACCAATGCCTACACCTTTGACCCGGACCTCTATCAGTGCTGGAGAGGGAATGGAAAAGTCTGGCTGGATGAGGATCCCGACCATCCTTCAAAGAACTTCTCACCAACTTCACCTCAGGTTGAAGGATCTGATACTGATTTTAAATCCCCGGATTTAGAAAATAATGAATTTAATAATAATAAATATGTACTTAGTACAGATCACTTCAATAAAAACAAGGACACACAGGCCTCTGATGATGAGGGTGTCTCGGTCTCTTCCTGTGTCACTGATCCTGAAGCTATTGAAGTGAAAAATACAAATCCACCAGATAATGAAGGAAATACCAAACAAAACCCGTATATTAACCCGATTTTCCCTCAAATCCCCCTTCAGCAGAAGAAGGTCTCTGAAGGATCCAGGTCGTTTGCACCCTGTCATCCCGATTTCCGTATCAATCCCCTGGACTACAAGCCCCTGGAGATCCCTGACCACTCCTTCTGCCGATTATGTGGGAATGCATGGACCCACTATGTCGAGAAGCTGACCGTTGAGCGGAAGAGTCGGCCGAAGGACCAGTGGCAACCCTGCCAGATCTGCAAGCACTGCTATGCCAGGGCTAAGAAGCGGGCCCAACAGACGGCCACCATCCTCCCCGGGACCTGTGACCCTGCCCGGATGGAACGGCTCACTACTCCGTATTGTGTATGCACCATCTGCGAGCTCGATGCGGCTATCTATATCGACCGGAGTACCGGGACGAAACTCTGCGAGGCCTGCTACCAGCGTTTCAGCAGGTCACCAGGACATGGGGAGGTGAGCGGGTGACCTGGACCATACCTGTATCCCCCGAGCACGGCCGGGTGAGTGGATGACCTGGACGATCACAGAGCATATCGAGTCTCCGTTCGAGAAAGTCGGCAGGCTGTATATCGAGGGGGAAGACCTGGTGATCCGGTCCGACCTGGACCACCGGGGATTTTCCATCCCCCTTTCGGATATCCCGGCAGTACTGGATGGAGATACCGAACTGATCTTTTTGCTGGACGGTAAAACAGAGGCCGGGACCGTCCGGCTCTCCACCTCGGGAAGAGCGATGAACTTTGCTATCGAGCCGTTCTTCTATACCACGCCGCTGCTGGCGATACAAAGAGTGCTTGCCGGTGAGCAGCGGAAGGCACCGCTGTTCGTCGGGAGGGAGGTGATGGAAGGGGGGTGAATGAATAAGTAAAAATCCAACCTTCATGTCATAATTCAGCAACCTTAGCCTCCTCGCCAAGAACCTCGAAGTTCCGAGTTCTATCATAAATTCGTGCTGCATCCGAAACAAAAGGGACCAAAAAATCGGGTAGAGTAACACAATGAGATTTACAAGGAAGTCCATAGCACCCTTTGGAATAAATTTCACAACATTGATTACCTCTAAGAATAATCCCTTTTTTATTTGGGGGGAAATTCGGACATTTATCGATTTATTTTCGCAAACCGAGAAGCTTCTCCGGTTCATCATCTTTCACGGAGTTTACCAAAGTTGGTTGTAAACAATAGAATGAGGTTATACTATGAAATTTTTCGAAAAAAAGCCTATTAAATGCTTGAAAAGTACGTTTTTGATCCTGCTTGTGTTCATTGCAATGGGAATCTTTACCGGGATAGTAACTGCCGAATCAATGATGTTCCGTGCAAACCCGGAACATACAGGAGTCTATTCCGACGGAGGCACACTACCAACAAACACCCTGAAATGGAGCTTCCAGACAGGGGGGAATGTATTTTCAAGTCCAGCAATCATTGACGGAATCGTTTATTTTGGGAGCGCAGATGACAATGTCTATGCGGTAGCTGCAGAAAATGGAACTCTCGTATGGAAATACACGACCGGGGGCGATGTTTCTTCGAGCCCGGCAGTATCAGACGGTATTGTCTACATCGGAAGTGATGATAAAAAAATATACGCATTGGACTCCAGCACCGGTGCCGTAGTCTGGAGCGCAAATGCGGGAAGTAATGGATGGGTCAAATCCAGCCCAACTGTTGTTGATGGTAATGTCTATGTGGGAATGTATGGAGGGAGCTTGTATTATCGGATTTGTGCTTTTAATTCGACAATGGGAACCCCTCTATGGAATTATACAAGCGGGGGGAATATCGACTCCAGCCCAGCAGTCGCCAATGGGATCCTGTATATGGGATGTGGAGACAATAAGGTCTACGCCCTCAATGCAACTACCGGCACTCTTCTCTGGGATTATATCACTGATGGTAGGATATTATCAAGTCCAGCAGTGGCAGAAGATAAAGTCTATGTAGGAACCAGCGGGATTACCGGTCTGAGTGGAAAGATATATGCTCTGGATTCGAGTACTGGTGAGCGTGTATGGAACTATGATATCGGTGACTCAGTCCTCGCAAGCCCTGCAGTAGCTAATGGAATTGTCTACATCGGAAGTAACAACCACAATGTTTATGCACTCGATGCCGACACCGGCGAACTGGTATGGAGCTACACAACGACAGGTCGCGTTTCTTCCTCTCCCGCGGTATCGAACAATACCGTTTATATTGGGACAAGCGATGGGAAATTATATGCATTTGATGCCAGGACTGGTGCTCATACGTGGCATTGCCTGATCGGCATTTCTTCCAGCCCTGTGATCACAGACGGAATAGTGTATATCGGAAGTACTGATGGCAAGCTTTACGCATTAGGAGGCCCTGAAACACCCTCAACTGGACCGGTGCACAACAGCAACTTGGGGACGAATTATGCTAATATCAGTCTGGCAATCAAGGATGCAGAACTCAATGATACTATCCTTATTGATAGCGGGACCTACAACGATTTTGTTAACATCGACAAACCGCTGAACCTGATAGGGCAGGATACCGGTGCCGGATTCCCTGTAATTGACGCTGCATCCGGCTCGACTGGAGTAAGACTCGCTGCAGACAGAGTCACCGTAAAAAACATCATCGTGCAGAATAGCAACGGAGCAAGCAATGATGCAGGAATCCTGATAAGTTCCGATTATAACACTATTGAAGATTGTGTTGTCCTGGATAGTGGGAATGGAATATTAATTGCATCAGGCTCATCGGACATTCCCGTTGATAACACAATCAAGAACTGCACAATATCCAGAAATGGTTATGGAATGTTCCTTTTAGGCGATAATACCACCCTTATCAACAATTCAATAACGGAAAACTACGCTACAGGCCTTCTCATATACGAATCAAAAAGCACATTGAGAGATAACAAGATATTTTCAAACTATAATCCAGATGATGATTATGGATACAACTTCGATATTGCCAACCTATATGATCCGGATCTAGACATTGATATTGATACTTCAAATCTTGTCGAAGGCAGACCCATTTACTTCCTGAAGGATGTTCATGATCTCGTCATTGATTCAGATGACAATCCCGGAGCTTTGTACTGCCTTAATGGGGATTATGTGACGATAAAAGACCTGAATATCAATAGAAATCTCGTGAATATATACCTCTGGAACACCACCAACATCACAATTGAAGACAGCATCGCGAACAAAGGAGGTTACGGACTTCAAATTCAACAATGTGAAAATGTTACTATTCGGAATGTAACCTCACTCGGGAATGAGTGGAGAGGGCTTGAGTCCTCTGATTCACCCGATGTATCGGTAGAAAATAGTACAATCAGGGACCTCTACCTCGTAGGTTGTGATGGGGCAATTCTGCGGAATAATACTTTTACTGACAACCCCGATCTCGATGCCAGCAATGATGAAACCCAGGGAGTCTTTATAACCGAATCTCATGATACGATTGTAATCGGTAACAGTATATCCTACAACAGAGCAGTTGGCCTTGATTTTTCGAATAGCGATGGAATCATTGCCGAAAATCACATTTTTGATAACAGGGGGGCTGGGATCTTAAGTTACGGGGGGGAATACAATGGCGAAGTAATCATCAGCAACAACCTCATTGAAAACAACGATTACGGGATTCAGCTGGAAGAATGCGATGAGAACAGGATCGAGAACAATTCCATCCTCAATAGCGAATATGCCGGATTATCGATCTCTACCGATTATCAAAACATTTTCGTGAACAATTATCTGAGCAATTACCAAAATATTGAAATAATCTCAGAAAATCCCCAGATAACCTGGAATGTCGATCCTACTCCTGGTCCGAATATCGTCAGTGGACCTTCAATTGGAGGGAACTACTGGGGGAGTGCCGATGAATCCGGCTTTTCCGACACCGCCGAGGATTCAGATGGAGACGGATTTGCAGACAACCCCTATGAAATCGATTCCGAGAACGTGGATAATTACCCCTTAGTTATGTTCTCGGAGCCTCCCGCTCCCGAAGCACTGACCGCCGAGTTCGCGATTCACGTCATGCCGGTATCCTCGTATCCGGCATATACGGTCCAATATACGGATCAGTCACTCGACCCCGACGATTCAATAACCTCATGGGCCTGGGACTTCGGGGATGGCGGGACCTCAAGTGACCAGAATCCGGTTTATCAGTATGAATCACCCGGTTCGTATTCTGTGACACTCGAGGTTACCAATTCAAGCGGTATCTCTGACTCAATTCAACGGGCAGTTCAGATAACGGATTACATCCAGGTTACCGATGATGAGGTATACCAGAGGAACCCCGCGATTGATGGAGATCTGATTGTCTGGGATAGTGATTATAACAATCTTGAGTCCAACAGCATCTCCCTTTACCGCATTTCAGAAGATTCGACAACCCAAATATCCTCTCCGGAAAGCAAACCCTTTATTCCAGATATTTCCGGCGACAAGGTTGTATGGATAGACAGCCGGAATATGGATACGACCCATTTGGATATCTACCTCTATTCGATAACATCCGAAGAGGAGATTGGAATCTGCACAGAATATGGTGAGCAGAGTATACCAATTATCTCTGGTGACTATGTCTGCTGGGGCTTCCACGACTATCCAATCGATGAATTGTATTTACACCAGATATCAACTCAGGAAACAATCCAGATAACCGGAACAATACCCTGGTGGGAGTCACCGTTCGCGATTGATGGCGATTACGTGGTTTATCTTGATAATGCGGATGGAGATGCAGATCTGTATCTCTATACCATTTCAACGGGAATATCGACTCCTATCCGGACAGGAATAGGAGATCACTGGAGACCGGAAATCTCAGGGGATCGGGTTGTATTTGAGTTCAATGAAGATATTTACTTATATAACATCACGACTGCCGAAACATCAATTATCTGTAACACTCCTGAATATCAGAGATATCCCCACATCGATGGGGATACAATTGTATGGTTTGACGGGCGGAATTCTGCATCGAATGCGGTCTATAGCTACGACCTCCCCACACAGACTGAAACAGTCCTCTTCAATGATGATTCCACGCGATTGGATCTCGATCTCTCGGCCAACACCATAGCCTGGAGCCAGTATGACGGCACCGATTGGGAAGTTTGCTACTACCAGTTCGGGGAAGAACTGTCAGAAAACCAGCCACCGGTTGTAGATTTCACCTACTCCCCCGAGTCCCCACTGCTCTATGATACTATTCAGTTTACTGATGCCTCGACCGATACGGACGGCTCCATCGTCGCCTGGGAGTGGAACATAGCCACAACTTACGAAGGAACGATAACATTTACCGACAGAGATATCGAGTATCAGTTCATGGCTCCCGGACCTCAAACGGTAACGCTTACCGTAACAGACAACCAGGGAATGACTTCGCAATCGGAAGTGGAGATCTCTGTTACCAGCGATGCCAGTTTGTCAACAGCAGACTTCTTTACGATTCCTTTGTATCCAGAAGTCAATGATGAAGTCCGGTGCAAGATGAATAACACCATCGCCTTTGCAGAATACGGTGAGATTATCGAAAGGTGTTCATGGCAGGTTGATGACATCAACGGTAATCCTCTGGAGTATTCTGAAGATTTCGACCCAATATTTTATTTCGAACCGGCAGGGGATTACCTTGTCACACTCACGATCTGGGATTATTGGGCAGCTAGCGAGTTCACTCCACCAGCTACCATAACAAAGACAATCCATGTTTATGAAGTTGGATCGCAACCTGTTGCCGATTTCAGTGCCGATGTCACCTCTGGGATCGCCCCTCTCCAGGTCAGATTCTTTGACGGTTCCCATGGTTCGACAACTGACTGGGAGTGGAACTTCGGTGACGGTTCGCCAAACTTATCGGGTCGTTTCCCTGTCCATGCCTACACAGAACCAGGAACTTACACCGTATCCCTGACAGTGACAAGGGATGAGGGTACCTATACCACTACGAAGGAAAATTACATCAGGGTGTGGACCGAATTCCCGGTGAACGAGTCTCCCTACGTCGACTGGGACTATGAATTCCCATCAATGATATTCAGTGGGTATCCCACTCCTGGAGAGACGATCGATTTCTACGATGATTCCTGGGATGTTGAAGATGAGATTACCGATTGGGCCTGGGACTTTGGTGATGGAACCACCTCAACCCTGCAAAATCCCACCCACCAGTATGCAGTGTCGGGCACCTATGTGGTGAACCTCACCGTTACCGACAGCTATGGCTCGATTGGCTGGTACGAAGAGGAATTCATCGTGAACTACCCGCCGAGCGTTGAGTTCACCATGGACCCCACACCGCCGTTCATGGCAGGTGATACCATCACTTTTACCGGCACAATCAGCGACCTTGATGGGGACGAGATTCAGCAGAGCAGTTGGTTCATTGAGGGAGAGGAGACCAGCGAAGAGTTCCTTGTTGATGGCCCGCTCACCTACACCTTCCCCACACCGGGCCTCTATGTCGTTGTCCTGGAAGCCGTGGATTCAGTCGGCGGAGAGACATTTGTCATCTGGCCACTTGTCGTGAACGATCCTGCCATGACGACCTACTGTATGCTCGTTCCCGGAATGACGGTGGCGGACCAGCAGTTGGCACTATCTACCAACATCACCAGTCAGTATCTTGTCAACGATGTCGTCACGATTGTCGATGATGATGTCATCGTCAGTATGAACGGCCTGACCACGACCATCCATACCGATGGACTCCAGGATGTGGACGGAAATGGAATATTGACCGGAACTGTGACATCCGGGACCATCACCAGTGATCCGCTGGTCTCTGAATCCCTTTCTCCCTCACCGGTGCAGGCATCGTTCACCGCGAACCTGGCCCCCGATTCGTTCCTTGGTGACTTTGTGAGCGCGGCTATTATCACCGCAAATCTGAACGATACTGCAAGTACCGATGTCCAGTCGGCGTACGAGCTTGCAGCAGTGAACGCATCGTTGGACATTGTCGACGTCGCGTATGCCTTCAACATCATCGGTGCCAGCATGCTGAACGGGATTGATGTTCTTAATGCCGAGATTGTGATGACCGCCCCAGCCAGCTGGGTTGATGTACAGGGCGGGCCAGAAGCAGTCAGGATATTCAGGTATTCCGAGTATGATGGTACAACAGAGATTCTGACACCGACCTGGAATCTCGATGCAGGGACCTACACCTTCACTGCGACATCACTTCACGGATTATCCGTATTCGGACTTGTGGGAGTACGCTCGCAGGCACCAGAGATGGGGAAAATTGTGGTCCCCATCGACCCGATCTCGCTCGGATCTCCCGTTTCGGTGAGTGCCATGTTTACCGATTCCTCTGATGAGGAAACACACACCGCCCTCTGGAACTGGGGTGATGGAACAGACACGCTCGGAGTCGTTGATCAAACTACACGGACGGTGACCGGAACGCACACCTACTCAAGTTCCGGAATATACGTCATAACCTTAACCGTTACTGATACCGGGGAAAGCGCTTCATCCGTGATTGCAGACCAGTACATCGTTATCTACGACCCCTCCGGCGGCTTCGTAACCGGCGGCGGCTGGATCATGTCACCGGAAGGAGCATACACTCCCGATCCCACAATGACCGGTAAGGCAACCTTCGGTTTCGTCTCGAAGTACAAGAAGGGAGCAACGGTCCCGACCGGGGAGACCGAGTTCCAGTTCAAGGCAGGGAACCTGAACTTCAGGTCCACCAGCTATGACTGGCTCGTCGTTGCCGGTGCAAAAGCAATGTACAAGGGGACGGGGACCATCAACAGTGCCGGTGAATACGGGTTCATGCTCACTGCAATCGATGGTGCAATCAAGGGCGGTGGAGGCACGGATAAGTTCCGGATCAAGATCTGGGAGAAGGCGACCGAAGCACTCGTGTATGATAACCAGCTGAATGCTCCGGATACGGACGAACCGACAACGGTTATCAGTGGCGGATCGATCGTGATCCACACCAAATAATTTTTTATTGCTCTGCCTGATTTTTTCCATCAGCGGAGGCTCCCTACCATCCGTTCTTTTACGGCCAACGAATTATCGATTATATATAGTATTACTCCTACACATCACGCATATGATTCACAGAACTACATATCTCGTGACGATAGCACTCCTGTTCATACTCCTCGGGGTAGGGACCGCGGCTGCTCTGACCTGGCAGAACCAAACCGTGGATTCGGGAGGATATGGTGAGTATTCATCGATAGCGCTCAGCGTGGGGGGCGAACCACGGGTGAGCTATTATGACCGGGCACACGGAGATCTCAGGTTTGCAAAGAACAACTACGATGGCGGGGGATGGAGAATCGAGACGGTGGATTCCGCAGGGGATGTGGGGCTGTACAGCTCCCTTGCCCTGACCGATGCCGGAACTCCCTGCATCAGTTATTATGACTATACCAATGGCAACCTGAAGTATGCGGCATACAGCGGCTCTGCCTGGACCATCCAGACCGTGGATTCCGCAGGGGATGTGGGGCTGTATACCTCGATCACGCTCAACAACTACGGGGAACCCTGCATCAGTTATTACGATCAGACGAACGGAGACCTGAAGTATGCGGTGCACTCTTCATCAGGCTGGACCATCCAGACCTTAGATTCCGCAGGGGATGTGGGACAATACGGGTCCCTTGCCCGGGACTACGCTGACGAGCCCTGCATCAGTTACTTCGATGCCACGAATTATCGCCTGAAATATGCGGTATTCAACGGTGCCGTCTGGCAGATCCAGACCGTGGACGCAGCCGGTTTTGCCGGGATGTTTACCTCCCTGGCAATGGATATCTACGGCAGACCCCGGATCAGCTGCTACGACATGGCCAATGCGGACCTGCTCTACGCGGCGTATAACAGCTCAGCCTGGCAGATCCAGACGCCGGATGCCACCGGGGCGGTCGGCAAGTACAGCTCGCTCCGGCTGGACGGCTCCGGCTCTCCCCGCATCAGCTACTATGATGAGACAAACCAGGATCTGAAATATGCCGCCCTGAACGGATCGTCCTGGCAGGTTGATACCGTCGATACGGCTGGCGTCGTCGGGCAGTACACGTCCGTTGTGCTGGATGGTGCCGGAAATCCCCAGATCAGCTACTATAACGGAACCGCGGGTGCCCTCAAGGTCGCCCATCCGCCGCTTCCGGCTCCCACCGTCACTTCCATGAATCCACCGAATGGAGTCCTGGGGTATACGTTCGCTGCAACCATTACCGGCACCCATTTCCACCCCGGGGCATCGGTCAAGCTTTCCAAGGCAGGGTATCCGGACATCTGGGGAACAGGGGTCGTGGTCACCTCGCCGACCACGATCACCTGTACCTTCATCATCAAGGCAACGGAACCGGTTGACTACCGGGACGTCGTCGTTACCAATGCCGATGGGCAATCGGGGAGCCTGACCAATGGCTTTGCCATCATCAGGCAGAGTACCGGCGGCCTGAACTGGGCTGTCGAAACGGTGGATTCCGCGGGAGATGTCGGCTGGAGCACATCGATGGAACTGGACCAGTCCGGCAGACCCCGGATCAGCTACCTCGACTGGTCCAATCCTGCTCTGAAGTACGCAGAATATAACGGTTCGGGCTGGCAGATCACCACCGTGGAGAGACCCGGTGCAGTCTGGGAGGGAACGTCACTGGCACTGGATAGTGCCGGAAAACCACGGATCGCGTACCAGGACCGGGCAGCCGGGGCGCTGAAGTATGCCTCGTATAATGGTACATCATGGCAGACCTCCTTGGTAGCTCCTGACGGGAATTATGGCGGGGATGCGTCGATGGTATTGGATCCAGCGACCGGAAACCCGCGGATTGCCTATAAAGATTATGCAGGTTCCGTCCTGAAATACACGTCGTATAACGGCTCAGCATGGCAGATCCAGTCAGTGGGGATGTATGCCTATGACATCTCCCTTGCGCTGGATCATACCGGCAGACCCCACATCAGCTTCAATGACGGGTCGGGTCATCTGCAGTATGCTTCCTGGACCGGCTCGGCCTGGAACATCCAGATGGTCGATTCCAAGGCAGGTTTCGGCACATCGCTTGCGCTGGACAGCTCCGATACCCCCCGTATCGCTTATGGTGATCAATTTGGAGGGGTCCTGAAATATGCGGAATATAATGGCACGGCGTGGCACATTTCCACCCTTGACAGCGGGTATTCTGGACTCTCCACATCCCTCGCCCTGGACAGTAAGGGACATCCCTGCATCGCGTATACCGGTCCTTCGGAGTCTTCCCTGAAGTACGCGGAATACAACGGCTCGGCCTGGAATCTCCAGACCATCGACATCGCCGCCTCTGTAGAAACCGGGCTTGACATATCCCTGGCCCTCGACAAGAGCGACAATGTCCATATCAGCTACCGGTACATGCAGTCGATAAATCCCACAACGAACTGCGACCTGAAGTATGCCAGAGGAACGCGTATCGTCCCCGCACCCGTCCCGGGTGGTACCCAACCGACCATCCCCCTTCCGAATTATACCCGGCCGGAAGTAGAAAGGTGGAACGTCACCAGGCCGGACGTGGAAAAGTGGAATGTAACCAGCCCCGAAGTAACAGAATGGAACGTCACCAGGCCGGATGTGGAAAAGTGGAACGTTACCCGCCCTGAGGTAACAGAATGGAACGTCACCAGGCCGGACGTGGAAAAGTGGAACGTTACCCGGCCGGAGGTAGAAAAGGGGAACTTCTCCCATCCAACCTACCCCGGTTCTTTGCCATACCCCATACACACGATAAGCGGGGTCATCCCGAATGAAGGCACCGTCGGCACCGAGTTTACCATATCCGGGACAGGGTTTGGTCACCTGCAGGGGGAGGTCCTGCTGGGACCTGATCCCTGCGAAGTGCTGGCGTGGAACACTACCATGATCGTGTGCAGGATTGTCGAGCCATTGCAGATGGGTGAGTACAATGTGACGGTGCTTGTCAGGGACCAGCCGGTCACCTTCACCGGGTTTACCATGCGGGAACCGCTCATCATTCCGGCAGATACTCCATCAGGCCTGCTCTATGATAACGAAACCGTTACGATTCCCGGGGATTTCTTTGGCGATGAAAAAGGAGAGGTGTCTCTTATTGCCCCTGGCGGGGAGGCCACAACGGCCACTGTGGTGGAGTGGACCATGACCTCCATTCGCTTCGAGATCCCCCCGGCACTTGCCGGCATCAACGGCACCCATGTGCTCAAGGTCGAGAACGGGGTCGGCGATGCATTACGGCTTGTCTACATCGATAATAGCATGCCTGGGGACATGCAGGACCATGCCTATATCGGCGACAAGAGCCACAAATGTGCCGCCGGCACTTCGTTCAACGGGTCGTTCTATGTCTTCTACTCAATACCCGATTGTGTGTTCTGTACCAATTCCAATCGCATCATCATGAAGAAAATAACCTATGAGGGATATGGTTACGATATCAGCGTCTCTGGAAAATACAGCTCGATCCCGGACGGCACCACCGATGCGGCCGTAGTGCCAATGGTGATCGGGGACAAGTTGTGGGTATTCTGTACCGGGCAGAACGGCAATCTGTACTACTGGAGATGGAACGAGACCGCTCATGACAGCAAATGGAACCGTATCTCGGACGTAACCACGGATCATAATTGGGAGATTGCGCCCGTGTACAATACCATCACCCACCGGATTGAGGTCTACTATGAGCATGGCAGAACACTCAACCGGGTATACAGTGATGACTACGGAGTCACCTGGATCAAAGGAGGCGAGGTGACCGGAGTCGGATCTATCACGACACCACCGAGCGCGGTGTTCTACCAGAGGAACGCAACTGACTATGTGACGCTTCTGGCGATAGGGAACGCGACGAACCAGGGGTATGTCTATGATGTCAAGGATGGAGCAGTGATCGCCACGCGGCTGTCATTCGGAACCGTGAATGGGCGTCCTTTCATCTATGATACGGGCTATTTCCATGATGAATTCCACCTGTTCTGGCGCCAGGCCGACAATGCGGATGTCATCTTTAAGGGCATGTACCGGTGGAACAATGATGCATGGGGGCCGACTGAAAAATACGGCTGTTACTCGGGCGATCCCACGGACTGGTGCTGGAGGAGCGACTGGCCGGTCAACGCAGCGTTCTGGGAACCTGCCGGGTACAATGGCTATTTCGAGTTCCAGTTCTGGGGATATGATGGGCACTGGGCACTGAATACCGTGGGACTGCCCTGCCCACCGTGGCCCGGTTGTAAAGGGATCTGCTGCTGACGTGCATCCCTTTTTCATTTTTTCATTTTTTACAAGAGGAGGACCTGGCTCCTTTTGTCTTTTACGAGACCAGAGTTCCCCCCTCGTGAAGAGGGGTAGAAGCGGACTTTTGTGTTGCATAAACCGGGTCAAGAACGGCACTCAAAGGAAAAGGTGACAACCGGACGTCAGCCACGTCCAATTACCTGAAAACGGGGACAGATTACATGATTAACCTCACTCTTCCTCCCGTTCTGGGAGTGTTGACGGTCAGAAGATCTTCATCAGTCATACCAGCAAGGTCTCCCACACTCGCATCAGGCAGACCGGGCATTCACTTTTATCCCCTCACAGGACCAATGATAATAGTGTCGGAAACAATCGGGGCACTTTCAATGCCTTTTTTTGACATCCGGTCATAAGTAATCCCGGAGTATGCTTCGATATATCCTCCTTGTGCGGGGATATGAAAAAATGGGTTTGTGGCTTCCCAAAAACCACCGGAATGAAAAAGACAATGATGAAAAATTCCATAAAACCATCGGTAACAGGAACGCGGTCCGGCTATGTGATCCGTTTTACCTGCCCGGAGTGTCATCATGAGAATGCAATCGTGATCAATATGCCAAAGTCGTATTACAAAGAGAGCAGGGATGGGACCTGTGCCAAGTGCAGGAAACATTTCACCGTCCTGACACCGGGCCAGAATTAGATTTCACCCCCATTCCCCGATCCCCCTTTTTAAACATATTTTGCATCGAAACCCTGCCCTTGCAACCCCTTCTCCCTTCACGCAGCCCGGAAGCCCTGCTCGTTGTCGGGTGGGAACAGGGGGAAATCCCAGCATTACTTTTAATTATGCAAAAGTCCCCCGTTTTGAGAGGGCGGCATCAAGAAGGTCGATTTGATCAGGCCTGTACCTTGAGTGCGGTGGATCAAGGTACTCCAAAACGTTATTTTAAACTACGTCACTGTTCCACATTCATCTTCTTCCATATGTTTCCATTGCGTCGATTCTGATACTCCTGACAATCCTTTGAAAGCTCCTCCTCATAGGTACAAATAATATCCGTGAATATAGACTTTGGAATACTACTATACCAATGAACAGTGGATGATGGTATATCAAACAAAGCACAAACGGGAGATTGGAATGGGGGATCACCACCAGTTTGGATCGGGAGAAACCGAAGAAGCCGTTTTGCACCGGCTGCGGTTGCTTGAACGGGTCTATGATCCAGTGACTACCCGGCATCTTGAGACACTCGGGGTAGCCAGGGGATGGAACTGTCTTGAGGTAGGGGCAGGTGCAGGATCAATCGCCACATGGCTGTCAGCGAAAGCAGGACCTGAAGGGAAGATTGTTGCAACGGATATCAACACCCGGTTCCTGCACCAGATCGTTAATCCGAATATCGAGATCCGCCAGCATGATATCCTCGCTGATCCCCTGGAGGAAAATCAGTACGACCTGGTCCATTGCCGGACCCTGCTCATGTGGCTTCGTGATCCCGGGAAGGCACTCCGGAAGATGGCTGATGCGGTCCGGCCGGGAGGATGGCTGATGCTGGATGAGATCGATTATGGGTCGATCCTGTCGGTCGAATCCTCGAACCCGTCCGCTGCTGCTTTTTCTGATACCTGGCGGATGGGAATCGAGTTTCTCAGAAAGAACAGGATAGTCGATCCCTATTTCGGCCGTCGGGTCCGGAACCTCATCGACCAGCTTGGATTCATCGAGGGAAAAAACGAAGGATGGACCCGGATATGCCGGGGAGGAGAACCCATGGCACAGTTCGATCTGGCAGCGGTCCAGATGGCGGCACAACCGATGATCAACGCCGGATTAATTGGACCGGAAAAGCTCGAGATGATGCAGGGGCTCCTCATGGACATGACCTTCGACTACCCCGGGCTGACGATGTTCAGTGCATGGGGCAGGAAGCCGGGAGAGCGATAAGGCAATTTGGATTCCTTTTCGATGCGGTATCAAGTCAGGAACTAACTCTGAAGATCGATCAGCACAATAGTTCCCTGAAGGCACATAAAAGCCGATTAGTTGCCTCTTCGATGAGAAATACTCATTTTTTAAAAAGTAGTATTCGGGATAATCCTCTGAATCTTACCATTCAAACCGTGCAGCGTAATCAGATACCACGAATTGTGCACTCGCTCCCACTCCATTCCTGATCGACAGAACGATACTCAATCCACGGTTGAAGGCATACCACTCCTCGAGATCAATAATCTGGATCGTCGTGCTCGTGCTGGAGAAGGTGATGGGAATTGTTTTGACTATGGATGGTCCATTCATCACCTGTACCTGGTATACCTCAGGCCAGGCATGACCGCCAGAACTCATCAACGACATATGCTCAACGGCAATATATCTGACCCGTGGCTGGACCCCTCCTGTCTTCAATTGATAGCTGGGTAAAGGACAGAATATCTCCGCGTTTGGATAAGCCGAGTACACCTTCGGATCAAGAATGATCCAAAAACCCATGTTTGAATAAGAAACCGATGAAATATCATAATCAGATGCTGCTACCGCACTAGTGCCATGCATGAAGATGGTATCATAATTGGTGTAAGCACTGCCATCGAGCACCGGGCTTTGCGTATCGATACTGCCACCTTCTCTTGACTCGGTTGAGGCAACGATGGTATCCGCTGAAGCTCCGGATGGGATAAATGTTGCATCATCCGCTCCGCTGCTGAGGATGTCCTCATCAGTATCCACAGAGTTTTTTTCTGCCAGTACAGGCATTGCCATGAGCATTACCATGAATACTCCGAGTAACACTACCCTCATACATTTCATCTTTCACACCTCATTTTGGGGATACAATCCGCGAGACAGCAGTGGATAAACCGGAGAACAGAGGAATAGTTCTTCGAGGAGTGTATCAACTCCACCCCACCCTGGTATTTGTATCTCAATGCCTACTTCTCTGGTTCTGGAATAATAATCTTGTGTCGATGCTCTGAAGGAAACGGTGATCCCTCCTTGAACATCTCGAACGGCAAGTAGTGATCAGCCCATTCTCACCGGATCATCGCAGGATTAAGAACCCTGGCAATTGCTCATCGCAACCCTCATTGTGCGAACCCCTTTCTTCCTTGGAGCAGCAACGGGGCTTTCACCAAAAATGCTTGTTCAAAACAAGGTGTAATCTTGATGGAAAAAAGGATCCCCCGATCCAGGGAACCGAAATGAGCAACTGCATCGCTCACCATTGTTTCCGGATCAGAAACAAACTGTTTCTCCTTCAGAAACACATGAACCGAACATTCACGGAGAAACACGTCGGTTTTTCCAACCGGAATTACACGTTATTTTAACGACGGAGACTACCCATTTTTCCGCCGTGAAAATTCTGGTGCGCATCAATTCGCTTTGATTCCGATTTCCGGCTCAAAATGAGCCCTGATCGACACCCGGGGTAAAAGTATATAAAAGGTTCTGTGGTATCTGTTCTTCGCCCTCGGAACTGAGGGCAGGAGAACCAAACTATGGGAGATTTCATTCAACAGAGCGTCATAAAGACCGCAGTGCGGGAGCTCTCGGCACCGATCGCTGACATCACCAGCTTCAACACCCTGGTTTCCGGGATCATCTCCGGGAACCCCTGGGGGTGTACGGCATATGATGTTGCCGGGGTCCCGCAGGACCCGGTCGCGATCAGCCGCCAGGGCTACACTGCCCGGATCGAATATGAGAACAACGAGGCGAAAGTGGTCGGGTACACCTCTACCCGGGCCCCTACCGTCACGGCGTTCAACTCTGCCGTGACTGCGATCATGGCCAATACCGCCCTTGCGACCGCCATGGGAGGCGACGCCATCCACGTCGCCGGGGAGGACGGCTTTACGGCCACTCTCAAGTGCCACTCGGCTACCGGCGAGATCTACTATGTCACCTTCAGCCGCGAACAGGTCCGTGTCACCTCGTACAGCGATGACGCGATTCTCGCGACCATCGAGACCTGGGCCGACACGAAGCCGGAACTGGCCTGAAGCCGTCCTGGTATATCCGGGGGAGGATCATGGATGAAGGGATCATGTTCGTCCTCGGCGTCTGCCTGGGGAGCCTGACCATGCTCGTCGTCATGCTCCGGATCATCATCCGGCTGCATGAGGGACAGGACCGGTGGAGGCCCTAGCCCCCACCCCTCCTTCTGACATCCTCCCGGGAGTGCCTCATCATGGAAGAAGACCTGGTCCAGATACTGGAGCTGCTGGCTGCTCTCGTGGCAGCCATCATCGCCTATTGGCAGCATCATAAAAAGACCGTTGCGGAGAACACTACCGGCGAGGTGATCGCGTTCTTCGACCCGAAGGATGACTCGGTCACCACTCCCCCGGCACCCGTCCCGTCCCGGTCCTGGAAGATGAACGCAGAGACCCGCCGATGGGTGATCACCGGCCACGACCCGGCAACCCAGGGGGACCTCCTCCAGCAGATCGATACTGCGGAAGAACAGCAGCTTCCCCGCTACTACCTGACCTTCCCTGACCGGGGAGGCGGGTACTACGAGATCGAGTACGGCCTGATGAAAGGATCCGGCACCGGGAAACCGGTGTGAGGGGGCGAAAGCCCCTCTTTTTTTGCAGAGGAGTACCTGCTGAGAGGATACACCAGGGCTGCCCGGATATCCTGGTCACTTCAGGCTCCTTCAAATCCCTTCAGCTCTGGAAGTGGAAGTGCATGGCAAAGCGATAAAAACGCCTTAATTGGGAAAAAGGACTCGAATCTATTCTGGAAGAGCAAGTGCATGGCAAAGAAATAATATATCAGCCAAGTGATTACCAGTTGGTCCCTTGTGAGAGAGACTGATAGGTGATGTGGATGTGGTGGGTTGTTCTGGTGCTCTCCGGGTTCCTGCTCGAGGCACGATACCATGGTATCGGCGTAATGCGAAACGACCCGGTGGTGCTTCAGCCCCGGGAGGAACTGGCGGAGCAGGAGGGGTTGCTCCTCCGGCTGGGTGAATGGTACCGGGTGAGCGTGAAGGTGAACGGGGATTACGGAACGATAAGGAGTATCGACAGGGCTCCGTATGGCGTCCCCTGATCCCCTGTCGTATTTGAATAGCTCAGGCAGGCAGGATCCGGTTCGTCTGCAGGAAGGTTCCCGCTGGTCCGGGGATACCTGCAGGGAATAACCGTCTTTTTCTCTTTTCAGGAGCATTTTCCAACCTTCAACAAAGGCTGGGCTGGATCTTTATTAGAAACATACGCTTGGACCGGGAATGAGCCGCACTATCCAGGAAAAGGATTATTCGAAAAGGGATTGGTGGAGAGGCAGTGGATCAGGCGTGATTGCGTTCGGGAAAGCACACTTTCCGGTATCGCCTGCATTTTTGTCAGGGGCATGGATGACCCCGGATTCTTCCCGTCCGGATCTGCTCTTTCCCGGGAACGATGAGGGGGCAGGGGAATAGTACCGGTATCGGAACACCAGCGTGAGGATCTCCTTTTATGGTAATGCCGCCATTTCCACCTGCTGGAAGAGACCGAAGGTCGGTTCCCCCGGGAAAAAATTCGGCCTTCCTAAGAGAAGAGGGTGGTCGAGTCCGTCCCCGTGATCTCGCTCAGGTACACTCCTGACCCCACCCACCATTCCTCATCCACTGGGAGCACATACCCGATCTTCAGCTCCTCCCTGTTCTCCCGCTCCGGGTTTGGCCAGATGAACACGACGTATCCGCCCCTGTTCCTGGCGGTATCAGAGAGCGCCCGGATGTTCTCCATGCCGAAGGGATCGGTCCGACCGATGAGGCTCGTCCCGATCAGTTCCGGCAGGTGGGGATGGGCAAGAAGCGTGCCCTCATAGTCATACGCATAGAGGTAGTGCCCTTCCGCATCCACGAACCGCCCCGTTTTATTGGAAATTTCGGCGAAGGCAGCCGCAGCCCCCTGTGTCTGCCCATAACGGGCAGCATCTTCGACCAGCGCTATCATCCGTGATACGGCCTCCGGCCTCCCTGTACCGGCCTGTACCATGTCCGAGAAATACATCCCTGATCCGATCCACCAGTGCTCATCCACCGGGGCGACATACCCGATCTTCGGCTGGTAGGTGTCCAGCGCTTTCTCATCGATCACCCCGCCTTCTGGTGCCGGGTAGAGGTAGGCGATATACCCGCCCCCGTTCAGGGCAGTAAACTCGGAGACCCGCACAAACGGCAGTCCCCGGGCATCGGTCCAGTTCGTGCGGTCGGTCCCGACCAGATTCGATTGATACGGATGTGCAAGGAGGGTCCCCTGGTAATCATACGCATAGATGTACAGGTTTCCCAGGGAAAAATTCCCGTCTTTCTGCTGAAACTCGGCCAGTGCAGCTTTCTCGCCGGTCACTGCCGCATACGCCGAAGCGTTCCGTACAAAGGCCTCCAGGTCCTGCGGTCTCATTCCCGATTCGGTCAGCGGGATATACCGCCGTACGATCCGGTCATAGGGGGTGAGTCCTGCACCATCCCTCTCGGTCCTGAGGGCGTCCAGTGCCTGCTGGAAGGACCGGACGGTCGATTCAGGAACATCCTTGCTGAACGCGTAATATCCCTCCAGGGACGGGAGGGTATAGACGACGGAAAAGGCATAGTAATCGCCGGTCTCCTTCTCGATCATATACCGGCCGGTCACCTCGGAGTACCCAAAGAGATCGATCGCACCGCTCTCGAGCATCGCAATCAGCGCAGCGGGGCTGGTCTCCTGCACCAGCTGGTCGGCTCCGACGCCAAGGTCCAGCAGTTGCTGCACCGTGATATCATCCGCAATCACCCCGATACGGTATTCCTTCAGGTCTTCAGGGCCCGTTATGGTGATCGACTGATCCGGCCGGGCAAAGAGGACATTGTGGTTGGTGTAGATCGGCCCGGCCCACTGGAAGAGTGCCTCCCGCTGCGGGACCCTCCCCGTCATGAAGATGACCGTATCCGGCCCAACGAGACCCGCCTGGTATGCATCGGTCCAGGATACCAGCTGCACCTGGTCCCAGGATACCCTCTGGCCCATCCTCTCCGTGACTGCCTCCAGGAGATCGATGGAGATCCCTTTCAGGGTCCCATTCTCCTGGTAGTTGAAGGGGGGCAGATCTTCGGTATAAAAGGAGAGCCGGCTGATGCTTTCGTCAATCGGATCAGCAAGTCCGTCCGATTGTTCGTTCATACATCCTGTGGCGAGGAGGAGTGCTCCCAGGACGACCAGGATACCAACGATTCGCATCCGGCATTCGGACAGTGCCATAGGAGCAGATCTTGCCGATATTCTCTTAAGTGTTGTGAAATGGGGACGGATGCCCGGCAGGAACGCCAGGGACCAGCAAACACCCCTCCCCCCTGCGAAGAGGTGGGGGAGACAAGAAGCCGGGAAGCGGTAGCTGCTTCTCTCAAAAATCATAAATGGTCAGGGAATGACAGGTGATGAGAGCCGGGAATGCCGAAAATTGTGAAATCAGCACTTCCGGCACCAATGGTCTCAAAAAGGAGTGGAAACCTGTGAAAACCGGAATTATGCTTCTCTTCATCGCTCTGCTTGCAGTGACCGCGTTCACCGGAGTGGTGGCTGCATCGGGGGACAATAACCACTGGGGTGTGATCGGAGATCAGCCGTCACCGGGAGCTGATGAAAGCCCTGGCGAAGGAACAGAAGACAGCCCGGGATTTCCCGGCGAGCCGACCCCGCCCGACGCCCCTCTGTTTCCGCCAAGAAATGGGTTATAACGATCACGCCTCTTTTTATCCGTTTACTCCATTTTTTCCTGCCCGCGTGATGATCATACCAGAAGGAGATCAAGCACATGATGAAGTGATACGGGGTCACATATCGATATCCGGGGTACTGAAAGTATCCTGAAGCAACGATTTCACCCTCGACTACCCCCTCGAACCGAACCGGCCTCTTGGTTCACCGTAAGGCAGATCTCCCCTGGATAGTCAAGGAAGCAGTGTTGGTCAGCCCCTCCTCCATCACCCCTCGCAGGCCGAAGGAGCCCCGCTCCCGACAATGTACGTCATTCCGTCGCTTCCTTCCGCAATGCGGTAATAGGATGTCTTGTAATACAGGCCGGCATCGGTGGGATTCATGTAGACATACTCCTCCCACCCTGATCCGTTTTGGAGTGCTCCCGTGACG